>JBAXNI010000092.1:0-11169 GCA_037133835.1 Comamonadaceae bacterium
GTGAATACGCATACGTGAACCTGGCGCAGTGGCTCGGTTTGGCGGCCGACGATTTCTGGTACTCCAGTATGAGGAGGCCGCAAAACCGAGTCGCTTCGCCACGCACACAACAAACAGATCAGTCAACACAACCCCATTTACACATCGATTTCCACTGAATCCCCATGGAGTTCCATAAGCTCTCGTCGAGCCGCTGCCTCACCCTTGCCCATCAGCTTGGTGATCAAGGCTTCGGTGGCAGCAAAGTCGATGTCACCAAGAGCCACCGGCAGCAAACGGCGCGTGTCCGGATTCAGCGTGGTTTCCCAAAGCTGCGTTGCATTCATTTCGCCCAGCCCTTTGAAGCGGCTGATGCTCCAGGCAGTCTCGCGCACACCTTCCTTGCGTAACTTGTCGAGGATGGCCGTCAGTTCGCCTTCGTCCAGCGCATAGGCCTTGGATGCTGGTTTCCTGCCCCGTGCCGGAGCGTCCACGCGGAACAACGGTGGCCTCGCCACAAACACATGCCCGGCTTCGATCAGCTTCGGAAAATGCCTGAAGAACAGGGTCAGCAGCAAGACCTGAATGTGCGACCCATCGACATCGGCATCGGACAGAATGCACACCTTGCCATAGCGCAACCCGCTCAAGTCGGGCGTGTCGTTCGGACCATGCGGATCAACACCAATGGCCACCGCAATGTCGTGAATTTCGGTGTTGGCAAACAGGCGGTCCCGCTCCACTTCCCAAGTGTTGAGCACCTTCCCGCGCAGGGGCAATATGGCTTGACTTTCCTTGTCGCGACCCATCTTGGCGCTGCCGCCAGCCGAGTCGCCTTCCACCAGAAAGACTTCGTTGTGCGCCAGATCACGACTTTCACAATCTGTCAGCTTGCCAGGCAGCACGGCGACGCCAGAGCCCTTGCGCTTCTCGACCTTCTGGCCCGCCTTCTGCCGCGTCTGGGCCGCCTTGATCGCCAGTTCAGCAAGCTTCTTTCCGTACTCGACGTCCTGGTTCAGCCACAGTTCCAGACTGGGGCGGACAAAACTCGAAACCAGACGAACCGCATCACGCGAATTCAGGCGCTCCTTGATCTGCCCCTGAAACTGCGGATCCAGTACCTTGGCAGACAAGACGTAGCTGGCACGCGAAAAAACATCCTCCGGCAACAGCTTGACGCCCTTGGGCAACAGGGAGTGCAGTTCGATAAAGCTCTTGACTGCCGTGAACAGGCCATCGCGCAGGCCGCTTTCATGGGTACCGCCGTCGTGTGTCGGGATCAGATTCACGTAACTTTCACGTACCGGCTGACCGTCTTCCGTGAAAGCCACGCACCAGGCCGCGCCCTCGCCCTCGGCGAAATTGTCACTCTGTGCATCAGCAAACCCCTCAGCTTCGAAAACCGGGATGACCAATTCACCGGTCAGCGTCTGGCTCAGGTAGTCGCGCAAACCACCCTTGAAAATCCAGTGCTGGGTTTCCTTCGTTTTCTCGTTCGCCAACGTGACGCTGACGCCAGGCATCAGCACCGCCTTGCTGCGCAGCAGATGCGCCAGGGGAGCCATCGGCAAAGCCAGCGTCTCAAAGTACTTGGCGTCCGGCCAGACCCGCACGCTGGTGCCGGATTTTCGATCGCCCTCGCCTTGCGCTCGCAACTGCAAAGGCTCGATCACGTCGCCGCCAGAAAAAACGAGACGCGCCACCATGCCTTCACGGTAGGTTGTGACCTCCATACGCGAAGCCAATGCATTGGTGACACTCACGCCGACGCCGTGCAGGCCACCCGAAAAGCTGTAGGCACCGCCCTTGCCCTTGTCAAACTTGCCCCCTGCATGCAGCCGTGTAAAGACCAGTTCGATGACGGGTGCGTTTTCATCAGGATGCATGCCAAACGGAATACCCCGACCGTCATCCTCGATGCTGACAGAGCCGTCTGTATGCAGCAGCACCTTGATCTTCTTCCCATGTCCGGCCAGTGCCTCATCGGCGGCGTTATCAAGCGCTTCCTGAATCACGTGCAAGGGTGTGTCGGTTCGGGTGTACATACCCGGGCGTTGCTTGACCGGTTCCAGCCCCTTAAGGACTCGGATCGACGCTTCTGAATAGACGGGTATAGATTTGACTGCCATAGGCGCCCGATTGTAGTCGGAAATGGCAATTTCCCTGTATAAAACTACAGCAACTTACAGACCGAGGGTCGACGCCGGAAAACCGGCCGAACTCTCTCGAATCCTCTCATCCAGAAACTCCTTAAGTCCGACTGAACGCTCGGCGTCTTGACCACAAACACCGGTGCTGCGCTGCGCATCCAGGCGCTGCAGAAACCAGTTCCTGCTCCAGATCGCGCTCGGAAAATCAACAGCCGTGCCGGTACGAGCAACACGGCAATCAATAATGTGGCCCCAGGTTCTCCTCCAACTCACGAACCGGGGATGCAATCGCAGCACCTCGTCGTAACGACTCGCCAACAAAATCATGCGCCGCCCCGATGCCGACCAGGCCTGCAGCGAATCGACCACGACCAACTCACGCAACGGCCAGTCCTCGAACGTTGCATCGCTCAGGATCATCTCCTGCCAGCCTTCACGAGCCGCACAGGCCAGCGCATCACGCACCAGTTGCAAAAAGGCTTCGCGCCCCGAAAACCGGCCGCTTGGCAAAGAATCTGTCATAGGTACTCCCCAATGCGGTCTGTCCCGCAATAAACACAGCTTATTGAAACTGCGACAATTCTCCTATGGAAATCAATCAACAATGTGTGGTCGCTCTGACCTGGAAGCTAACCGATACCTTGGGCGAACAACTTGACGTGCTGGAGCAGCCGGTCGAGTTTCTGGTCGGTGGCGACGACCTGTTCAAAATCATCGAACAGGCCCTTCAAGGCTACCAGGTCGGTGCCGCAGTCGAACTGCAGATCGAGCCGGAGCAAGGCTTTGGCGATTTCAACGACCAACTGATCTTTCTTGAGTCGCGCCGACTCTTCCCCGCCGAACTCCAAGAAGGCATGGTGATTGAAGGCTCAGCGCTGCCACAGGGTTGCAGCGCACAAGCACCAAGCGATGTTTTTTACACAGTGACCGATATCTACCCGGAGCACGTTGTGCTCGATGGCAATCATCCTCTGGCCGGCATGGCATTGCGTCTGAAGCTGAAGGTCGAGGCCGTTCGAGAAGCCAGCGAAGAAGAAATTGCCCGTCGCTCTGCAGGAACGGGCTTCTTCAAGGTCCGGCCCCTGCACGCCAGTCCTCCCGTCAGCGACACGCTGCACTGATTCAGGACTTGCCGGTAGACCCGTAGCCACCCTCCCCGCGCACGCTGGCGGGGAACTCTGTGACCACCTCAAACTGCGCCTGCAGCACCGGGACAATCACCAACTGTGCGATGCGCTCCATCGGCTCTATCGTGAAGGCGACGTCGCTGCGATTCCAGGCACTGACCATCAGTTGCCCCTGATAGTCGCTGTCAATCAGTCCGACCAGATTGCCCAGCACAATGCCGTGCTTGTGACCCAGACCCGAACGCGGCAGGATCAGTGCTGCAAAGCCCGGATCGGCCAGATGAATGGCGATGCCAGTGGGAACGAGTTGCCAGGCGTTGGCTTCCAGGGTTAAAGGCTCCTGCAGGCAGGCACGCAAATCGAGGCCGGCGCTGCCGGGTGTGGCATAGGCAGGCAGTTGGTCCGCCATACGGGGGTCGATAATCTTGATGGCAATCTTCATGTCATTTTTCTTTGCGCTGTAGCCTGGCGGCGATTTCTGTGATCAAACGGCGCGCGAGCGCCAGTTTGGAGTCGCGCTTCATTTCTGTGGGACCGTGCTCATCCACCAGCAACAGTGCGTTGTCATCCTGTCCAAATGTTGCGGGGCCGATATTGCCTACCAGCAGTGGCACACCCTTGCGCAAACGCTTGGACTGTGCATTCGCCAGCAAATCCTGGCTTTCCGCTGCAAACCCGACGCAGTAAAGCGCCCCCGAGCGGCTTCGCTCGGATGCGGCCACTGTCGCCAGAATGTCGGGGTTTTCAACAAAGGCCAGGCTAGGCGCCGCGGCGCCCGCTTCTTTCTTGATTTTCTGTTCCACCGGATTCGCAACGCGCCAGTCGGCCACCGCTGCAGTAGCGACAAAAATACTCGCGCCATTCGCCTGTTGCACGGTGACTTCAAACATGGCTTGAGCCGAAGTCACATCGATCCGACTGACGCCACGTGGCGTGGGCAGATGCACCGGTCCGGCCACCAGTGTCACGGCCGCTCCAGCCTCCTGCGCCGCGCGTGCCAGGGCAAAACCCATCTTGCCACTCGACAGATTGGTGATACCGCGCACCGGATCGATGGCTTCGTAAGTCGGACCCGCAGTGATCAGAACCTTCGCACCAGACAGAACCTTGGGTTGAAAAAAGGCAATTACTTCGTCGAGCAATTCATGTGCTTCGAGCATGCGGCCGTCGCCGCATTCACCGCAGGCCTGATCGCCGCTGCCCACCGCGAAAACCGTGGCGCCATCGGCGCGCAACTGCTCCACATTGCGTTGCGTGGCGGGATGAGCCCACATCTCTCGGTTCATCGCCGGCGCAATCAGCAATGGCACTTTCTCCATCGGACGTGCGAGACACAGCAGGCTGAGCAGATCGTCGCCGCGTCCGTGCAATAGTTTGGCCATGAAGTCGGCGCTGCAGGGCGCGATCAGAATGGCGTCCGCTTCACGACTGAGGTTGATATGCGCCATGTTGTTGGGCTCGCGCGCATCCCACTGCGACTCGTAAACGGGGCGGTTGCTCAAGGCCTGCATGGTGACGGGGGTGATGAACTGCTGCGCCGCCGCCGTCATCACCACCTGAACCGTGGCGCCCTCCTTGATCAATGCCCGACACAACTCAGCCGCCTTGTAACAGGCAATGCCGCCGGTCAAGCCCAGGACAATGTGTTTTCCAACAAGATCATTCATGGTGCGCAATGTAGCAGAGCACGTCAGCCAGTTCGCGCCGCGTGGCGTGGGGGTGATCAATTAGCTTGCATTCTTGGCCAGGTCATAAATGATTCACCGAAGCATCAGGTTCGAAAGAAGAAGGAACTCTATAATTCACATTTCCACCCCATTGAGCACAAAGCTCAACCTGACATGACCAAATTTGTCTTCGTCACCGGCGGTGTGGTGTCCTCCCTTGGCAAGGGAATCGCCTCAGCCTCCTTAGCTGCGATTCTGGAATCGCGAGGCCTCAAAGTCACTCTGATCAAGCTGGACCCCTACCTCAACGTCGATCCCGGCACCATGTCACCTTTTCAGCACGGTGAAGTGTTCGTCACTGACGACGGGGCCGAGACCGATCTCGATCTGGGTCACTATGAGCGCTTCGTGGAAACCCGCATGCGCAAGGCCAACAATTTCACGACTGGTCAGATCTACAAGAGCGTGCTGGAGAAGGAGCGACGCGGCGACTACCTGGGCAAGACAGTGCAGGTCATCCCCCATGTCACCAATGAAATCCAGGACTTCGTCAAGCGCGGTGCCGGTTTTGGCACACCGGATGCAGTTGATGTGGCCATCGTCGAGATCGGCGGTACGGTCGGCGACATCGAGTCCCTGCCCTTTCTGGAAGCAGTGCGGCAGATGAGCCTGAAACTAGGACACAACAACACGGCCTTTGTGCATCTGAGCTACGTACCCTGGATCGCGGCGGCTGGCGAACTCAAGACCAAGCCGACCCAGCACACCGCCAAGCAATTGCGCGAAATCGGCATCCAGGCCGACGCGCTGATCTGCCGTGCCGACCGTCCCATCCCGACCGAAGAACGGGAAAAGATCTCGCTGTTCTCGAATGTGCCCGATTGGGGCGTGATCTCGATGTGGGATGTCGACACCATCTACAAGGTACCACGCATGTTGCACGAGCAGGGCCTGGATGGCCTGATTTGCGACAAGCTGCGGCTCAACACGCATCCGGCCAACCTGAAGCGCTGGGACGATCTCGTTTATGAAACCGAACATCCACGGGGCAAGGTCAAGATTGCCATGGTTGGGAAGTATGTTGACTTGAGTGACAGCTACAAATCGCTCAACGAGGCGCTGCGCCACGCTGGCATGAAAAGTCATGTCCAGGTCTGCATTGACTATGTCGACTCCGAAACGCTGACGCCCGAGAGCGTCGGCAGTCTGGCCCAATTTGATGCCATCCTGGTCCCCGGCGGTTTTGGCAAACGCGGTATTGAAGGCAAGATATGCGCTGCCCGATTTGCCAGGGAGAGCAAAGTACCGTACTTGGGAATTTGCCTTGGCATGCAGGTTGCCACCATCGAGTTCGCGCGTCATATGGCCGGACTTGCCGGGGCAAACAGCACGGAGTTCGATCCCGAGACGCCGCACCCGGTCATTGCCCTGATTACGGAATGGAAGGATGAGGACGGCAGCATCAAGACCCGGGATGAAAGCTCTGATCTTGGTGGCACGATGCGTCTGGGCGCACAGAGTTCGGATGTTGTCAAAGGCACGCTGGCCCACGAGATCTATGGCGACGTCGTGACCGAACGGCACCGCCATCGCTATGAGGCCAACGTCAATTACCTGGCCGCGCTGCGCAAAGCGGGGTTGATTATTTCGGCACTGACGCAACGCGAGCAGCTCACTGAAATCGTGGAATTACCGCGCACGCTGCATCCCTGGTTTGTCGGGGTTCAGTTTCACCCCGAATTCAAGTCAACGCCCTGGAACGGGCACCCCCTGTTCAACGCCTTCGTCAAGGCGGCACTGAGCCACCAGGCAGCCCGATGAAACTGTGCGGCTTTGAGGTTGGCTTGCAGCAGCCCTTGTTCCTGATCGCTGGCCCCTGCGTCATCGAGTCCGAACAACTGCAGATCGATACTGCAGGGACGCTGCAGGAAATCACTGCAAGCCTGGGCATGCCGTTTATCTTCAAGAGCAGTTTTGACAAGGCCAACCGTTCCTCTGGCAGCACCTACCGCGGCCCCGGCATCGACGAGGGTCTGGAGATACTGGCCAAGGTCAAGCGCGAACTGAAACTGCCAGTGCTGACGGACATTCATTCAGCCGACCAGATTGCACAGGTCGCGACGGTCGTCGATGTCCTGCAAACACCCGCGTTCCTGTGTCGCCAGACCGACTTCATCCGGGCAGTCGCGCAATCCGGTTTGCCGGTGAATATCAAGAAGGGCCAGTTCCTGGCCCCCGGTGACATGCAGAACGTCATCGACAAGGCTCGCGCTGCCGCGCGTGAAGCCGGCCTGAGCGAAGACAACTTCATGGCCTGCGAGCGTGGTGTGAGCTTTGGCTACAACAACCTGGTCTCCGACATGCGTTCGCTTGCCATCATGCGCGAAACCGGTGCGCCCGTTGTGTTCGACGCCACGCACTCGGTTCAACTGCCAGGCGCCCAGGGTGGCAGCAGCGGTGGCCAGCGCGAGATGGTCCCGGTGCTGGCGCGGGCCGCGGTGGCTGTTGGGGTGGCGGGTCTCTTCATGGAGACCCATCCGGACCCAACCAGGGCGCTGAGTGACGGCCCCAATGCGGTCCCCCTCAAACACATGCGGGCGTTGCTGGAGACGCTGCTGGAACTCGATGTCGTCACCAAGCGCCGCGGTTTTCTTGAGAACAGTTTTGGAATCTGATTTCGTATTTTCGTTTTGTTTTGTTATGGGAAGAAAGCAATGAGTGCAATTGTTGACATCGTAGGACGCGAGATTCTTGACTCGCGTGGCAACCCGACCGTCGAATGTGACGTACTACTGGAGTCCGGCACCATGGGCCGCGCCGCCGTGCCTTCCGGGGCATCGACCGGCAGCCGCGAGGCCATTGAACTGCGTGACGGCGACAAGAGCCGCTATCTCGGCAAAGGCGTGCTGACCGCGGTCGAGCACATCAACACGGAAATTTCAGAAGCAGTCCTGGGACTCGACGCATCCGAGCAGGCCTTTCTGGACAAGACCCTGATCGACCTCGATGGCACCGAGAACAAGTCGCGCCTGGGCGCCAACGCCATGCTGGCAGTCTCGATGGCGGTGGCCCGCGCTGCAGCCGAAGAGTCCGGTTTGCCGCTGTACCGGTACTTTGGCGGCATGGGCGCCTCGCAATTGCCCGTGCCCATGATGAACGTCGTCAACGGCGGTGCCCACGCCAACAACAATCTGGATTTGCAGGAATTCATGATCATTCCGCTGGGGGCTCCGAGCTTTCGCGAAGCCTTGCGTTACGGGGCCGAAGTATTCCACGCACTGAAGAAGATCATCCACGACAAAGGCATGAGTACCGCGGTTGGTGACGAAGGTGGTTTCACACCCAGTGTGGCTAACCATGAAGCTGCCATCCAGATGATCCTCGAAGCCATTGACAAGGCAGGTTTTACTGCGGGCGAACAGATTGCGATCGGCCTGGACTGCGCCGCCAGCGAGTTCTACAAGGATGGCAAGTACCACCTGGAAGGCGAGGGCCTGGTACTGAGTTCACAGGAGTGGACCGACATGCTGGCGAGCTGGGTTGACAAGTACCCCATCATCAGCATCGAGGACGGCATGGCCGAGAACGACTGGGACGGCTGGAAGGTTCTGACAGACCGCCTGGGCAAGCAGGTTCAGATTGTCGGTGATGACCTGTTTGTCACCAACACCAAGATCTTCAAGGAGGGTATTGACAAGGGCATTGCCAACTCCATCCTCATCAAGATCAACCAGATCGGAACCTTGACCGAAACTTTCGCTGCCATTGAAATGGCCAAACGGGCGGGCTATACCGCCGTCATCAGCCACCGCTCGGGAGAAACCGAAGATTCAACCATCGCGGACATTGCGGTAGGCACCAACGCCGGCCAGATCAAGACCGGCTCACTCAGCCGCTCGGACCGCATGGCCAAGTACAACCAGTTGCTGCGCATCGAAGAAGACCTCGGCGACATTGCCAGCTATCCTGGTCGTGCGGCTTTCTACAACCTGCGCTGAAACACCGACCGCTGCATCTGAAGCCTGAACATGCGCAAGCACCTTGTCCCGGCTGTGCTGATCGCCCTGCTTGTCATCCTGCAGGCTCAATTGTGGTTTGGCCGTGGCAGCATCCCTGCGGTCGCACGCCTGTCGGAGCAACTCAGAAGCCAGAATGCGCAAAATCAACAGGCTCAGCTTGCCAACGATCGGCTGGCCGCGGAAGTGCGGGACCTCAAGGAAGGCCTTGAGATGGTGGAAGAGAAGGCCAGGATGGAACTGGGCATGGTCAAACCGAACGAGATTTTTGTTCAAATAGCCAGCCCGCCCAAGGCGCCAGCGAGTCGCTGAATCCACTCAGTGCAAACCGGGACCCATTTCCGGCAATTTGATGCCATCACTGAAAAGCTGCCCTACATCGACTGCGTCGAAACGCTGCTGCGCGCCACAAAATTCGCATCCAACCTCGATCTCGCCACGCTCGACAAGAATGCTCTGCGCCTCTTCTTGCCCCAGTCCCACAATCATTTTCCCGACCCGCTCCCGGCTGCAAGTGCAGAGGAAGTGTGGCAAGGCATCGCCCGGCGCACCGCGCAAACGTCTGAGTTTCTCCTGCCAGAACAAACGTCGCAGAATCGTGTCGCTATCGAGCGTCAGAAGTTCATCGCGCTGCAAGCTTGAAGCCAGTATGGAAATGCGCCTGTAGTCTTCGTGGCTATCGATTTCATCTTCGCGCGTGCAAGAAGCGCCAGCGAGGTTGGCGACGCCAGTCAGCGGCAGCCTCTGGATCAGAAGACCGGCCGCGACCTTGTCGTCTGCAGCCAGTACGATCGTTGTCTCCAACTGCTCACTTTGTTGCATGTAGTGCTCCAGCACCTGACTAAGGCTCTCGATCTTTTTATCGGCGTCCAATGACAAGGGCACGACGCCCTGGTAAGCCTGCTGTCCTGGCAAGCGGTTCTTCGGGTCCAGGGTGATGGCACACCTGCCCTCGTGATTCAAATTCACCAACGCGCTCAAACGGGCATCTGGCGCAACCTCACCGACGACGGTTGCCGTAGCACGCAAACCAAAATCAGACTGCACCTCAGCCACGGCCAACTTGACCGGACCATCTCCGAACACCTGAAACACCAGTGCACCATTGAACTTTATGTTCGATTGCATCAATGTGACGGCGGCCGCCATCTCGCCGAGTAAATTCTGCACGGGCGCTGCATAAGCACCCGAGACACTGGCGCGACGGCGCAGGATTTCGGTCCAGGCGTCTGTCAGTCGTACCAGCACACCACGGACCGGCACGCCGTCGAACAGGAACTTGTGAACTTCAGACACTTTTCAGACCATCGCGAAATCGTCGGGTGTTGGCGATATAGCCCATGGCACCGTGGCGCAAACCGGCAATCCGCTCAGGCGTGAGTTGGCTGACGACCCTGGCCGGACTACCCAGGATCATGGAACCCGGCGCGAACTCCTTGCCCTCCGTCACGAGCGCACCAGCGCCCACCAGGCAGCCCTCGCCAATCCTGGCACCATTGAGAATCACCGCCCCGATACCGATCAGGCAGCCATCACCAATCGTGCAACCATGCAGCACTACCCGATGGCCGACCGTCACGAATTCGCCAACCGTCAGTGGCTTGCCGACATCCGCATGCAGCATGCTCAAGTCCTGAATATTGCTGCCGCGCCCGATCCTGATGGTCTCGGTGTCACCGCGGATCACCACGCCAAACCAGACGCTGGCATCGTCCGCCAGTTCCACATTGCCCATGACCTGGGCGCTGTCAGCGACCCACGCTGAATCCGAAATGCGTGGCGTCACACCCTCAAGTTCATAAATTGCCATCTTGCTCGCTTCCTTCCATCCTTAGTATCGCAGTTCAGCCGCGTGGATGATGCTGTGCATGCAAGACCTTGAGGCGCTCCAGTGCCACATGGGTGTAAATCGTCGTGGTTGAAATATCCGCATGCCCGAGCAACATCTGCACCGCGCGCAAGTCAGCGCCGTGATTGAGCAGATGGGTTGCAAAAGCATGGCGCAAGGTATGCGGTGACAAGGGAGTCGTAATGCCTGCCGTGCGGGCGTGCTTCTTCACAATCATCCAGAACATGACACGGCTCATGGCGCTGCCCGCCTTGGCACCGCGATGCGTGACAAACAAATCGTCGGTCTGTTTGCCGCCCAGCAGTTGTGCCCGTGCGCCTTCAAGATACTGCTTGATCCAGACACTGGCCACCTCACCAAAGGGAACCAGCCGCTCCTTGT
>JBAXNI010000093.1:0-10967 GCA_037133835.1 Comamonadaceae bacterium
CATCGCGCAGTCCGTCGCCCAGCAGATTGAACGCCAGCACCGTGATCAGGATCGCTAAGCCGGGGAAGGTCACCACCCACCAGGCGCGCATGACAAATTCACGGGCATCAGCCAGCATGGTGCCCCATTCGGGTGAGGGGGGCTGCGCACCGAGACCCAGAAAGCCCAGCGCTGCGGCGTCCAGAATGGCGGTCGAGATGCCCAGTGATGCCTGCACGATCAGCGGCGCCAGACAGTTTGGCAGCACCTCGTTGAACATCAGACGCAGATGGCTGGCGCCATTCATGCGAGCTGCGGTAACGTAGTCCTTGGCCATCTCGCCGATCACGGCTGCGCGCGTGATGCGCACGTAATGCGGCAGCACGACCACGGCAACCGCCAGCATGGCGTTCATCAGACCGGGGCCGAGGATGGCGACGATGACGATGGCCAGCAGCAGGCTGGGCAGCGTCAGGATGATGTCCATCAGGCGCATCACCGCGATCTCGAAGAGACCGCGGAAATAGCCGGATGTCAGGCCCAGCACCGTACCAACGATGATCGAAAGCGCAACCACGGCCATACCAATGGCCAGCGACAGGCGTGCGCCATGAATCAGGCGCGAAAGGATGTCGCGCCCGATAGCGTCGGTGCCCAGCCAGTAGGCGCTGGAGCCACCGGCCTGCCAGGCGGGTGGCTTGAGAAAGACGGCAGGGTTGGTCAGGTCGGGCGCGTAGGGCGCAATCCACGGGGCCAGTGCAGCCAGCAGCAACACGGCCAGCACGATAAGCAAACCAGCTACGGCGCCGTGGTTGGCACTGAAATAGCCCCAGAACTCACGCCACGGTTGCGGCGGTTCCTGCGTCACATCGGATACGTGATCGACCATAGGAGCCATGCTGCTTTCCATGGCTAATGCCTGATTTTCGGGTTGATGATGCCGTAGGTCACGTCCACCAGCAGGTTGACCGCCATCACGATAACGCCGAGCAGCAGCATGCCGCCTTGCAGCACCGGATAATCGCGCCGGCCTATGGCCTCCACCATCCATTTGCCGACACCGGGCCAGGAGAAAATGGTCTCGGTCAGGATGGCGCCGGTGAACAGCACACCGACTTGCAGGCCAATGACGGTGACCACCGGAATCAGCGCGTTGCGCAGGGCGTGCAAGGTCACCACGCGCAGGTTCGACAGGCCCTTGGCGCGTGCTGTGCGGATGTAGTCTTCGCCGAGCACTTCGAGCATGGCGGAACGGGTCATGCGGGCAATGACGGCCAGCGGATTGGTGCCAAGGACGATGGTTGGCAGGATCAGGTGCGTGACAGTTGACCAGAAGGCGCCTTTGTCGCCGACCAGCCAGGAATCGATCAGAAGGAAGCCGGTCACTGGTTGAATGAAGTATTTGACGGCAATGCGACCGGAGACCGGGGTCAGGTCCAGTTGCACCGAGAACAGCAGGATCAGCAGCAGGCCCCACCAGAAGATCGGCATGGAATAGCCTGTCAGCGACACACCCATGACGCCATGGTCCAGCACCGAGTTGCGGCGCACCGCCGCCAGAATGCCCGCCGGAATACCCAGCAGCAGTGCAAACACGATGGCGCACAGCGCCAGTTCGATGGTCGCCGGAAAGAGGGCCAGGAACTCATTGAGTACCGGTTCGTGCGTAATGATGGATGTGCCAAGGTCGCCATGCAGAACGCGGCCGATGTAGATGCCGTATTGCACCAGCACCGGACGGTCCAGTCCGTACTCCTTGAGCAACAGCGCATGACGCGCAGCATCGATGCCGCGCTCGCCAGCCAGCGTTTCTATGGGGTCACCTGGCACCAGCCGGATCAGGAAAAATGCGACCAGCGTCATGCCGATGAAGGTCGGCACGATCAGGCTGAAACGGGTTAACAGAAAGCGCAGCATGACGTGGGCATGAATATCAGGAAACGGTCGCCATCATGCCAGAAGAAAAAAGGCCGACTTGCGTCGGCCTCTTGCTTCAAGCGGCAGGACCTGCTTACTTGAGGTGTTTGCCGATCAGGCCGGCCATCTCGAACATGGAGACCTGTGCCTTGGCGAAGACTTCCTTGAGCTTGGCATCGGCATTGATCATGCGCTTGTTGACAGCGTCCTGCAGCTTGTTCTTCTTGATGTAGGCCCACAGCTTGCTGACCACTTCAGTGCGTGGCAGTGGGTTCGCACCGACCACGGCGGCCAGTGCGGCGCTGGGTGTCAGGGCCTTCATGAACGCTGCGTTCGGAGTGCGCTTTTTGGCGGGTGCCTTCTTCGCTGCGACTTTCTTCGCGGGAGCAGCTTTCTTTGCAGCTACTTTTTTAGCTGGAGCAGCTTTCTTTGCCGGTGCCGCTTTCTTGGCGGGGGCTTTCTTTGCAGCTACTTTTTTCGCTGGGGCTGCCTTCTTTGCGGGAGCAGCTTTCTTTGCCGGAGCTTTGGTTGCAGTTGCCATGATTTATTGTCCTTCTAGAAGTTGATTAATCACCAGCGAGAAACCGCTTCTCTGCTGGCAAATGGGATGCTACTGGAGAATCAGTCCGTTTCCTAGTGAAAATAGGTTTATTTCGTCCGATCGTGTTGTTTTTTTTACAGGCCGGTTTTTCCACTTTTCCCTCTGAAAATTGAAAATCCTGCCAATTCATGAACCCAAGGAGTTGACCAATGAGCCCGCCATTCGCTACCTGTGACCTGTGTGACAGCCACAAAAACGATTCATCCGGTGCGTTTCGGGTACTGCCGCCGGTGTTTCGAGACTATGGTGGAGTGCGTCAATTCTGCGGCCCGGTCGTGACGCTCAAATGCCATGAGGACAACTCGCTGGTCAAGGCCTTGCTCGATTCTGATGGACGCATCGATACTGCGGCGGGCACATTGGGCAGGGTTCTGGTGGTTGATGGCGGTGCTTCCCTGCGCCGCGCCTTGCTGGGAGGCAATCTGGGCGCAGCGGCAGAGCGCAATGGCTGGGCCGGCGTGGTGATTGATGGCTGTGTGCGCGATGTGGCTGAACTGGCCTTGCTCCATGTCGGAATCCGGGCGCTGGCGAGCATGCCGCTCCCGACGGAAAAGCGCAATGAAGGTCAGCGCGATCTGGCCATCGCTGTGCAGGGCGTCTGGGTACGTCCTGGAGATTGGCTCTACGCGGATGAAGACGGCACGGTGCTCAGTGATCGCTGCCTGATCGGACCCTGATCGGTTCGGGGAGCCTGCGCGACGGCAGAGTGGCCAGCAACAGCCCCAACAGGGCGATACCGAAGGCCATCAGTTGCAGACCGCGCAGAGTCTCCCCCAACACCAGAACACCCACGAGGGCCGCTGAGATGGGCAGCATGACAGTAAAGACGCCGGCTTTGGCCGCCGGCACGTCCTTGAGACCGGTCATCCATAGCCAGACGGTCCCCACGCTGGCCGCCAGGGCGTAGAACAGCAGCAACAACCAACTGCTCACCGCAACGCTGTCGAAATCGAATTGAAGCGCCAGATACAGGCCCATCGGGGTCATCAGCACAAAACCCCACAAATTGATCAATGCCGTGATGCGTTTGGCGGACAGCGCGCTGGTCAGTTTTTTTCCAATGACAGCGTAAGCAGCTTCGCAGACAACGGCGCCGAAGATCAGGGCATTGCCCCAAAGGCTTGAATCCTGGTGCAGCGTGGGCTGCTGGCCCGACACGGCAAGCAGACCAATACCGCAGGCGGCGCAGGCGATGGCGGCCCAGACGCGCAATCCGATGCGTTCGTGCAGGAAGAGCCAGCTCAGCAAGGCCACAACAGCTGGAATCGACGCCAGAATGACACCGGCGGAGACGGCACTGGTCATGCTGACACCGTACAGCATGCAGATCGAAAACAGGAAATTTCCGAGAAAGGACTCCAGAAAAACCAGCTTGCGGGTTGCCGGTGTCATCGCTGGCTCGCCGGCAGGTTTCATCAACCAGTGCGGCATCGCCAGCACACCTATGCCAAAACGCAGCCAGGCCAGCAGCATCACCGGCAGTGCGGCAACCAGCGGCTTGGAAAGGGCGACGTAGCTGCCAACGAGCGACATGCTCAGGGCGAGCAGAAAGTAGGCGCGCAGGCGCCGGGGAGTGGTTGGCAAGGGCAGGCTCATCAAGCGACGTTGAATGCTCTCATCATGCCTCATTCGTGCCTGGCTGGGCTGGGTTGACGGGTGTTGACGGCAGCAGCGTTACGCCGGCACGCTCCTTGTTTCATATAGTGAAAGAGGGTTTTCAGTTAGCAAAAGCATCGAATGCTGCGCTGCATCAAAAATTCCCAAGGCAGAGAAAATCGTTTTGTAATATGAAACAAGAGCTTTAACTTGTTGATTTTGTTCAGATAAATATATGTCTTATATAAGACATAAGATTTGTTTTACTCTTATAGAAGACTTAAACTTATCCCATGGACACCGGATCTGCTGGTCGAGCGGTGTAAAGAGTTTCAATTAACCCAAGGAGTGATTTCATGCCCCAAACCCTGACTGAACAATTGAGTCGCGAACAACAGATCGCCGCCCTGGAGAAAGAGTGGGCGACCAATCCCCGCTGGAAGGGGATCAAGCGCGGCTATAGCGCCGCTGATGTGGTGCGTCTGCGCGGTTCTTTCCCGATCGAACACACGCTGGCGCGCCGCGGCGCCGAAAAACTCTGGGATCTCGTGAACACCGAACCGTACGTCAACTGTCTGGGTGCGTTGACCGGTGGTCAGGCCATGCAGCAAGTCAAGGCCGGCGTCAAGGCGATCTACCTGTCTGGCTGGCAAGTTGCCGCTGACAACAACAACTCGGCGTCGATGTACCCGGACCAATCCCTGTACACCGTGGATTCGGTTCCGAAGGTGGTCGAGCGCATCAACAACACCTTCCGTCGCGCCGATGAAATCCAGCATTCCAAGGGAATCGACGCCGGTGATGATGGCTACATCGATAATTTTGCGCCTATCGTGGCCGACGCTGAAGCCGGTTTTGGCGGCGTGCTCAACGCGTTCGAACTGATGAAGAACATGATCAAGGCTGGAGCGGCCGGAGTGCATTGGGAAGATCAACTCGCCTCCGTCAAGAAGTGCGGTCACATGGGAGGCAAGGTGTTGGTGCCGACGGCAGAGGCTTGCCAGAAACTCATCGCTGCGCGCATGGCGGCTGACGTCTGTGGCGTGCCTACACTGGTGATCGCACGGACCGACGCGGAAGCTGCCGACCTGCTGACCAGCGACTACGATGCTATCGACAAACCCTTCCTGACGGGTGAGCGCACCGCCGAGGGTTTCTACAAGACCCGCAAGGGCATCGACCAGGCTATCGCTCGCTCCGTTGCCTATGCTTCCTACGCTGATCTGGTCTGGTGTGAAACCGGTACGCCGGATCTGGAGTTCGCACGCAAGTTTGCCGAAGGTGTGCACAAGGTGCATCCCGGCAAGATGCTGGCCTACAACTGTTCGCCGTCTTTCAACTGGAAGAAGAATCTGGACGACGCCACCATCGCCAAATTCCAGAAGGAACTCGGAGCCATGGGCTACAAGTACCAGTTCATCACGCTGGCCGGCATCCACTCCATGTGGTTTCACATGTTCGATCTGGCGCAGGACTATGTCAAGCGCGGCATGACGGCCTATGTCGAGCGCCTGCAGGAGCCGGAATTTGCGGCGCGCGAGCGCGGCTATACCTTTGTGTCGCATCAACAGGAAGTCGGTACCGGCTATTTTGACGAAGTGACCACGGCGATTCAAGGCGGCAAATCCAGCGTGACAGCGCTGACCGGCTCCACCGAAGAAGAGCAGTTTCATTGACGATGGAGGTGCAGACCGGTCAGCGTAAAATCGCGCTGTTCCGGCCTCCCAATACCAAGGCGCGGCTAGTCCGCGCTTTTTTATTCATGAAACCTTGTGGGACAGAGCGCAGCTATGCGAAGCGAGCAAGCTCTGTCCTCAACCGATTATCTGCAACCATGATCCTGATCACACTTCCTGATGGTTCTCGACGCGAGTTTTCCCAACCAGTCACGGTTGCCGAGGTGGCAGCCTCCATTGGTTCGGGCCTGGCCAAGGCTGCGCTTGCAGGCAAGGTGGACGGCAAGGTGGTAGACACCAGTCACGTGATCGACGCGGACACTGCCCTTTCCATTGTCACAGCCAAAGATGCGGTTGGACTGGAGCTTATCCGGCATTCCACCGCGCATCTGCTGGCTTACGCTGTGAAAGAACTCTTTCCCGATGCGCAAGTCACGATTGGCCCGGTCATCGAGCACGGATTTTTCTACGATTTTTCCTACAAGCGCCCCTTTACGATGGAGGACCTCGCGAGCATCGAGAGGAAGATGACTGAACTCGCCAGCAGGGATGAGACGGTCACGCGAAGGGTATTGCCGCGCGACGAGGCTGTGGCCTATTTCAAGGGCATGGGCGAGCATTACAAGGCGGAAATCATTGCCAGCATTCCGGCCAATGAAGACGTTTCCCTTTACCGTGAGGGCAAGTTCGAAGACTTGTGTCGCGGGCCTCACGTACCCAGTACGGGAAAACTGAAGTTCTTCAAATTGATGAAACTTGCCGGCGCCTACTGGCGCGGCGACCACCGCAACGAAATGCTGCAGCGGATCTATGGTACCGCCTGGACTACCAAGGATGAACTGCAGCAGCATCTGACGATGCTCGAGGAGGCCGAGAAGCGCGACCACCGCAAACTTGGTCGGGAACTGGACCTGTTTCACATCGACGACCATGCGCCGGGCCTGGTGTTCTGGCACCCCAAGGGCTGGACCCTGTGGCAGGGCGTTGAGCAGTACATGCGCCAGGTCTATCGGGACAATGGGTACCTGGAGGTCAAAGGGCCACAGATCATCGACAAGTCACTCTGGGAGAAGACCGGACACTGGGAAAAGTACCGCGAGAACATGTTCACGACGGAGTCGGAAAAACGTGAATATGCCTTGAAGCCAATGAACTGTCCGGGGCACATCCTGATCTTCAAACAGGGCATCAAGAGTTACCGTGATCTGCCGTTGCGCTATGGCGAGTTTGGCCAGTGCCACCGCAACGAGCCGTCCGGTGGTTTGCACGGCATCATGCGGGTGCGCGGTTTCACGCAGGACGATGGCCATATCTTCTGTACCGAAGATCAGATCCTGCAGGAATGCGCGAATTACACGGCTCTGTTGCAGAAAGTCTATGCCGACTTCGGCTTCAAGCAGATCATTTACAAGATTGCCACCCGACCTGACAAGCGCATTGGGTCCGAGGAGAGTTGGGACAAGGCTGAGCACGCGTTGATGGAGAGTCTGCGCCTGTCCGGCTGCGAATTTGAAATTACTCCAGGCGAAGGTGCCTTCTACGGACCGAAGATTGAATACACGCTGAAGGATGCGCTGGGCCGTCAATGGCAGTGCGGCACGATGCAGGTCGACTTCTTCATGACGGAACGGCTGGACGCGGAATATGTTGGCGAGGATGGCGCGCGCTATCGGCCCGTGATGTTGCACCGAGCCATTGTTGGCAGCCTGGAGCGATTCATCGGTATTTTGATTGAGGAAAGCGCCGGCGCACTGCCGACCTGGTTGGCACCAGTGCAATTGGCAGTGCTCAATATCACCGATGCGCAGGGGGATTACTGTCGCGAAATTGTCGAAAAATTGAAGAATGCACTGCCAAATCAAGAGCTTAGGGCCGTGACGGACCTCAGAAACGAGAAAATTACGTATAAAATACGCGAGCATTCAATGCAGAAGCTGCCCTATATTCTGGTCGTTGGCGACAAGGAGAAGGCGGCGGGTACCGTTGCAGTGCGCGCCCGGGGTGGTCAAGACCTCGGTGTGATGTCCCTCGATGCATTCGTGCAAATAATCGCCGCCGATATCACTAACAAGTCTGTTGTCTGAGCCGATATATTGGCCGGATTGCAAATGGATTGCGTGTGCAATGGGTTTGTAGCTACGTTTTTCGTAGCAGAATTTGTAAAGGATTGAGCCATCGCTACTGAATTTCGTGACCGCCGTCACCGCGAAGAACGCAAACATCGCCTGAACCGGGAAATCATGGCCCCGGAAGTTCGACTCTCCGGAGTCGAAAATGAACCACTTGGAGTGGTTAGCCTGATGGAAGCCTTGCGAATGGCTGGCGACCTCGATGTGGATCTGGTTGAAATTTCTGCTACAGCGGTACCGCCGGTTTGTCGGTTGATGGATTACGGAAAGTTCAAGTACCAGGAGCAAAAGAAAGCGGCGGAAGCGAAAGCCAAGCAGACGGTCATTGAAATCAAGGAAATCAAGTTCCGCCCGGGAACCGATGACGGCGATTACAACATCAAGATGCGCAATATCAAGCGCTTTTTGGCAGAAGGTGACAAGTGCAAGATCACTCTGAGATTCAGGGGCCGCGAAATTACGCACCAGGAACTTGGAATGGCCCTGTTGAATCGGATTCGCACCGAGTTGGGAGATCTGATTTTGATCGAGCAGTTTCCCAAGCTCGAAGGACGGCAGATGATCATGATGATCGCGCCCGGTAAGAAGAAGATCGCGGCCAAGCCGGTCGCAGACACTGCGCCAACTGCGGTGACCTAGAATTTTGCGGTGTGCTGGCTGATGGAGCTGGCGCGCTGCAGATGAGGAGGGCAGGGATGACCTGCCGCCTCTAAAAGTGGCTCGGGGCCAACAAGGCTGCAAGTAGTTTGCAGACGCCTCGCGAGCACAATGAAGAAGGAGCATGAATATGCCCAAAATGAAGACCAAGAGCGCGGCGAAGAAACGCTTTCGCGTTCGTCCGGGTGGCACCGTTAAACGCGGCCAAGCCTTCAAACGTCACATACTGACCAAGAAGACCACCAAAAATAAACGTCATCTGCGTGGTACGACAGCTGTTCATGAGACCGATATGGGTCGCATGGCACAGATGCTGCCAGGCCGTGGTATTTAATTTAACGACGAACAAGGAGTAATCACATGCCTCGCGTCAAACGTGGTGTAACGGCTCACGCCCGCCATAAGAAAGTTCTAGCCCTTGCAAAAGGTTTCCGTGGCCGTCGTGGCAACGTCTACCGGGTCGCCAAAGAAGCGGTGATGAAGGCCGGGCAGTATGCCTACCGGGATCGCCGCACCAAGAAGCGTGTTTTCCGTCAGCTCTGGATTGCGCGTATCAACGCGGCAGCCCGTCAATGCGGCCTGACCTACAGTCAGTTTGCCAATGGCCTGAAGAAAGCCAATATCGAGATTGACCGCAAGGTTCTGTCCGATATCGCAGTGCATGACATGGCCGCATTCGCCGGTATCGTGGAACAAGTCAAGGCCAAGCTGGCTGCTTGAGTTCGCACCGGTTCGCTGTAGTTCTTTGGCGGACCATGTACCAAATGACAAGGGCTAGAGCTTGAAAAGGCGCTAGCCCTTTTTCCATGGCAAAGGACCTCAAGAGAATTTATGAACGAGTTGAACGTCGTTGTTGAAGCTGCCAAGGCCGCCTTTGAGCGAGCCGGCACACCTGCCGATCTGGAGAACGCCAAGGCCATGTTTCTTGGAAAGACGGGTCGTGTCACTGAATTGATGAAGGGCCTGGCGGCCCTGCCGGTGGACGAGAAGAAGTCCCGCGGCGCCGCCATCAACCAGGCCAAACAGGCGATAGAAAGCGCACTGAATGCACGCCGCCAGGCTTTGGCGGAAATCGAATTGCAGGCGCAACTGCAGGCTGAAGCGCTGGATGTGACTCTGCCGGGTCGTCAGCGCGGTGCTGGTGGCCTGCACCCTGTGTCACTTACGCTGGAGAGAATCGAGGCTATTTTTGGTTCCATGGGTTTTGCAGTTGCACAGGGCCCTGAGATCGAGACCGACTGGTTCAATTTCACCGCCCTGAACACGCCGGAAGATCATCCAGCGCGTTCCATGCACGACACGTTTTACGTTGAGGGTGGATCCGCCGCGGCGCCCAACCTGTTGCGCACTCATACCAGCCCGATGCAGATTCGCTATGCCGTGCAGCATGTCAAGAAGCACCAGGCTGCCATCGCCGCGGGCTCCATGCCCGAAATTCGCGTCATTGCGCCGGGCCGGACCTACCGCGTTGACAGCGACGCCACGCATTCGCCGATGTTTCACCAGTGTGAAGGCCTGTGGGTTGGAGAGAACGTCAGTTTCAAGGACCTGAAATACGTCTTCACGGATTTCTGTCGAACCTTCTTTGAGTCCGATGATCTGGTGCTGCGCTTCAGGCCGAGTTTCTTTCCATTCACCGAGCCGAGCGCTGAAATCGATATTCAGTTCCAGAGTGGTCCCTTGGCGGGGCGCTGGCTGGAAGTAGCCGGCTCCGGGCAGGTGCACCCGAACGTGGTGCGCAACATGGGTCTGGACCCGGAGAAATACATTGGCTTTGCATTTGGCATGGGGCCGGACCGGCTCACCATGCTGCGCTACGGCGTTAACGATCTGCGTTTGTTTTTTGACGGTGACATCCGCTTTCTGTCCCAGTTCCAATGACAAGAAACATCTGAATTACCATGCAATTTCCTGAATCCTGGTTGCGCGAATTCTGTAACCCGCCGCTGACGACGCAGCAACTCGCCGACACCCTCACGATGGCCGGACTTGAAGTGGAAGACCTCAAGCCGGTTGCGCCGCCGTTTGACAAAGTTGTGGTGGGCGAGATCAAGGACGCTGTGCAACATCCGAACGCGGACCGGCTGCGCGTCTGCAAAGTTGACATCGGGCAGGGTGATTTGCTCAACATCGTGTGCGGTGCTCCCAATGCCCGGGTCGGCATCAAGGTCCCTGTTGCGCTGGTGGGTGCAGAACTGCCGGCCGGTGAGGATGGCCAGGCGCTCCTGATCAAGGTCGGCATGCTGCGCGGCGTTGAGAGTCAGGGCATGTTGTGTTCGGCGCGTGAGCTGAAGCTCTCCACCGACCATGCGGGTCTGCTTGAACTCGACGAAGCTGCGCCTTTGGGTCAGGACATTCGTGAGCATCTTTCGCTGGACGACACCTTGTTTACGCTCAAGCTGACGCCCAATC
>JBAXNI010000094.1:0-10805 GCA_037133835.1 Comamonadaceae bacterium
TGAGGTACTGGCGGAGAGACAGGGATTCGAACCCTGGATACGTTTGACCGTATACCGGATTTCGAGTCCGGCGCATTCGACCACTCTGCCATCTCTCCGGTATCGAACGGGCCCGATTATATCCGTGGGCCGTGGTTCAAAACTGTTGCAAGGCCTGCAAGACTTCGTCGTCGCTGATACCGGCCTGCAACCCAATCGTCTCGCGCAGTTGCTGCAGTGCCAGCGCACCTTGCTCGCGCAGCAGGGAGATGGCGCTTGCGGCTTCCCGTGGAGTTGCAAAGCCAAGGCTCTGCAGCAGTACGCGGCCAGCACTGTCCTGCAGTTTGAAATAAAACTTGCCGTCGCTTTCGCGGTACTGCTTGAAGCTTGGCAAGGCTGCCTTGCTTGCCTTGACCACGCTGGCAGATCCGCTTGAACTGCGCAGATCACGCAAGCCAACCGCGTGACGCAACTCTGCCGTGAAGGGCGCGGCGAGCTTTCTTGCCTTTTCGGCGCCGCCGCGCAGGATCTCCTCCATTTCTTCTGGCGCTGCCATCAGGGCGGTGTAGCGCTCGCGCATCGGCGCCATTTCACGGTCGATGCGTTCAAAAAGCACCTGTTTGGCGTCAGCCCAGCCAATGCCATCAAGGTAGGCCTGGCGCAGGGCGGCGGTTTCATCGGCGCTGGCAAAGGCCTGGTAGATCTGGAACAGGGCCGAGCCTTCGGTTTCCTTGGGCTCGCCGGGCATGCGTGAGTCCGTGACGATCCCACCGATGAGCTTCTTGAGTTGCTGGCGTGGTGCAAACAGCGGGATGTGGTTGTCGTAACTCTTGCTCATCTTGCGTCCGTCAAGGCCCGGTAGCGTGGCCACGCTTTCCTCGATGGCAGCCTGCGGCAGCGTCAGATGCTCGCCATAAAGATGATTGAAGCGCTGCGCAATGTCGCGCGCCATCTCGATGTGCTGAACCTGATCGCGTCCCACCGGCACCTGATGCGCCTTGAACATCAGGATGTCGGCGGCCATCAGCACCGGGTACATGAAAAGGCCGGCATTCACCTCGGCGTCGGGCTCCTGCTGTGCGGCCGTGTTTTGATCAACGGCGGCCTTGTAGGCGTGAGCGCGGTTCAGCAGGCCTTTGGACGTGACGCAGGTGAGCAGCCAGGTCAATTCGGCAATTTCAGGGATATCGGATTGCCTGTAAAACGTGACGCGCTGCGGATCCAGCCCGGCCGCCAGCCAGCTTGCAGCAATTTCCATGGTGGATCGCTGGATGCGCGCCGGGTCATCGATCTTGATCAGGGCGTGGTAGTCGGCCAGAAAGTAGAAGCTCTGAACATCGGCGCGCAAGCTCGCTTGCACCGAGGGCCGGATGGCGCCAACGTAGTTGCCCAGATGGGGCGTACCGGAGGGCGTGATGCCGGTCAAAAAACGCAGGGTACTCATGAAAATGCTTGTGCGGCAGGGCCTAGTTGAACAGCATCGCAAAGGGCGACAGAATCAGGTCGAGCAGCCCATAGGTGAGCGCCATCAGGGGTTGCATCCACAGGCTGCTGACGACGCCGGCAATCACCAGTCCCATGACGATGAAGAAACCCCAGGGTTCAACGCGTGAGACCAACTCCGCTTGCCGATACGGCAGCAGGCCGACCAGAATGCGCCCGCCATCAAGCGGCGGTAGCGGAAACAGGTTGAATGCAAACATGACGACGTTGACCAGCACGCCCCCCTGCGCCATCTTGAGGAAGAAGGGTTCGGTGAGCCCGGTACCGCGCAGCAGGACCAGAACCACGCCCCAGAGCACGGCTTGCGCCAGATTGGCCGCCGGGCCGGCCAGTGCGACCCAGATCATGTCGCGTTTTGGGTTGCGCAGATTGCCAAAGCGCACGGGTACCGGCTTGGCGTACCCAAAGAGAAAAGTGCCTGAGGTGGCGAAATAGAGCAGCAAAGGCATCAGCAGCGTACCCATCGGGTCGATGTGTTTGAGCGGATTGAGCGTGATGCGACCCAGCGCATAAGCGGTGTTGTCGCCAAAATGGCGCGCCGCGTAACCATGCGCCGCCTCGTGCACGGTGATCGCGAACAGCACCGGCAGGGCGTACAGGGCGACGGTTTGAATCAGGTGGGCAATATCCATCACGCTATTGTCTCAGAGCCTCAAGACCCAGGGCGGCCAGCGCGCCGCCACCCTGACGAATCAACACCGGCTCACCGCCACTGAGGTCGATCACGGTGGTGGGCTCCAGCGCGCAGGCGCCTGCGTCGATCACCCCGGCGATCTGATTCTGGTAGCGCTGCAGGATTTCCTGGGCGTCGTTGAGTGGCTCGCTATCACCGGGGGCGATCAGCGTCGTGGCCAGCAGCGGCTCGTGGTGCAGTGCCAGCAAGTCCTGCAACACCTTGTGATCGGGGACGCGCAGGCCAATGGTGCGTCGCGCCGGGTGGCTCAGGCGTCGGGGCACTTCCTTGCTGGCTTCCAGAATGAAGGTATAGGGTCCGGGGGTGGCCGACTTGATGAGCCGGAACTGCTGGTTGTCGACCCGCGCGTAATTGGCGAGTTCACTCAGGTCGCGGCACAGCAGGGTCAGGTGGTGCTTGTCGTCCACACCGCGGATGCGGCGCAGTTTGTCGGCGGCGGCCTTGTCGTCCAGATGGCAGACCAGGGCATAGCTGGAGTCGGTCGGCACGGCCAGAATCTCGCCTCTTTCGAGCAGCGCAACGGCCTGCTTGAGCAGACGCGCTTGCGGATTCTCGGGATGTACTGCAAAGAACTGGGCCATGGCCGTATTGTCGGGGAAACGCTGCTGCGTCAGTGCTGGATGCGCCCGGCCAGCAGGTCCCAGACCGGCGTCAGATGAGCGGGCAAGGCTGGCAGCGTGCCAAGCTCGGTGTGACTCTCAAGCGGGCTGTGAAAGTCGCTGCCGCGTGACGCCGCCAGACCGAACTCGGTTGCGATGGCCGCATAGCTGACATATTCAGCCGCTGTGTGACTGCCGGTAACCACTTCGACCGCTTGTCCGCCGTGGCTCTTGAACTCACTGAACAGCGCAAACTCCTCTGTGGCCGTGAACTTGTAGCGTGCCGGGTGGGCTATCACCGCCACGCCGCCAGCCTCGGTGATCCAGCGCACGGCGTCTTTCAGATTGGCCCAGCGATGCTCGACGAAGCCGGGCTTGCCCTCGGTCAGGTATTTGCGAAACACTTCGTTGGTTTCGCGGCAGACGCCGCTCTCCACCAGGAAGCGGGCAAAGTGGGTGCGCGAGATCAGGTCGTGGTTGCCGGCAAATTTCAATGCGCCTTCATAGGCGCCGTGGATACCGATCTTCTCCAGACCCTCCGACATGTCGAGCGCGCGCTGGCCGCGCCCGCCCCGTGTTTGACGCAAGCCCGATTTCAGCGCCTCGTTTGCCGGATCAAAGCCCAGGCCCACAACATGGACGGTTTGCTCAATGAAGGTCACCGAAATTTCGACGCCGGTGAGGTAGGCCAGACCATTCGCGCGGGCCGCCGCGGCAGCGCGCTGCAGGCCGCCGACTTCATCATGATCCGTCAAAGCCCATAGCTCTACGCCATGGGTTTTGGCGCGTTCCGCAAGGGCTTCGGGAGTCAGCGTGCCGTCGGAGACGACGGAGTGGCAATGCAGATCGGCGTTGAGGGAAGAGGTCACCGGCTGATTTTAGGTCACGCTGTCGGCAAAACGCGCGGCAACGGCCTGAAATTCATCACTCAAGGTCAGGAAGGCTTCGACCACGTCCGGATCGAAGTGCTGACCGCGTTCTTCCACGATGATTTGCCGCGCCTGGCTGTGCGACATGGCGGAGCGGTAGGTACGCTCACAAATAAGCGCGTCATAGACATCGGCCAGCGCCATCACGCGCGCCGGTATCGGGATGGCGGTCCTGGCAAGGCCCTGCGGATAGCCCGAGCCATTCCATTTTTCGTGATGCGAATGGATGATCTGTTTGGCGATCTCGAAAAACTCGCTGTCCTGCGGCGCGCTGGCCTGCACCCTGGCAAGCGTGTCGCGACCCAGGGCGCAATGGGTCTTCATGATTTCGAATTCGGATGCCTGGTAAGGGCTGCGGCTCTGCAGAATCTGCTGCGCCAGAGCGACCTTGCCAATATCATGCAAGGGAACACACCGGACCATCAACTGGATTCGCTCTGAACTCAGGAAGTCGCAAAACCCGGGTTGCTTGCGCAGATGTTTGCAGAGCAATTCCACGTACTGCTGCGTGCGCTTGAGGTGCTGGCTGGTTTTCAGGTCGCGCGTTTCGACCAGGGACGCCAGTGCCAGGATCGTCGCGTTCTGCCAGGTCGCCATTTGTCTCGCGCGCTTGTTCGCCTCAAACTCAAGGTATTCACTGTTGATGCGCATGGTCCTGGCATTCGCCGCAACCATGAAATGCGCCTTGACGCGAGACAGCAGGATGGCCGGTGTTACCGGCTGCGTGATGTAATCAGCCGCACCCACTTTCATCCCAAGTTGCTCGCTCTCCGGATCGGTCTGATTCGTGAGGAAGATCACAGGAATCTGATTCGTCAAGCTGTCGGCCTTGAGGCGTCTGCAGACTTCATAGCCGTCCAGTTCTGCAGTCATGATGTCGAGCAGAATCACGTCGGGTTGTTCTGTGGCCGCGGTCTTGAGCACCTGTGCGCTCGTTCTGGCGGTCTTGACCGTGTAATGGTTGAGCAGCAGACCAGCCATAAATGACAAAGTGTCAGGCGCGTCCGAGGCGATCAGGATACTGGGCTTGACGGGTAAGAAAAGTTCCATGGTCAGTATTTCAATGGCGCCGTGGCTGCCTGCGCGGTAGGGCTCACATCATAATCGGCTGCCTCGATCAGGAAGCGGACCCGGCGCACGCCGTTCCAGGCATCGGCGTCGAGTCGAAAGGCCAGTTTCACGCGCGCGGGCAGCGTTTCGGTGTGACCAAACCAGATGCCGTCGACCGGCTGCCCCTGGTGCTTGAGCTTGAGTGCCAGGTGCTTTTCTCCGACCAGACGCTGCGACAGGACTTCGAGTTCTTCGCTGAAAGTTGGCGCGGCAAAGCCTTGTCCCCACACTTCGCGGTGCAGCACATCGACCAGTTCGACCCGGCGGTACTGTGGCTGCAGCGGACCATCTGTTTCGATTCGGCGCGTCAGCGTCGCGGCGTCCAGCCACTCGGCTGCAACCTGGCTCAGCGCCTGCTCGAAACTGGCAAGATTCTCCTGACGCAGGGTGCAGCCGGCAGCCATCGCGTGCCCGCCAAAGCGCAGCAGCAGTTGTGGGTTTCGCTTTGCCACCAGATCCAGCGCGTCGCGCAGATGAAAGCCGACGATCGAGCGCCCTGATCCCTTGAGTTCGTCTTCATGCCCGGCGGCTGCACTCTGGGCAAAAACAAAGGTCGGACGATGCAGCTTGTCCTTGATGCGCGAGGCCACAATGCCGACCACGCCTTCGTGGAAAGAGGCGTCAAAGATGCAGATGGCGGGTGGCGCTGTCTGCTCGTTGTTGAACATCGACTCGGCAACCAGCAGCGCCTGATCACGCATGCTGCCTTCAATCTCGCGCCGCTCGCGGTTGATGCCGTCCAATGTTTTTGCCAGTTCCTGGGCGCGCGCCGGGTCATCGCTGAGCAGACATTCGATGCCCAGGGTCATGTCGGACAGGCGCCCGGCGGCATTGATGCGCGGCCCCAGCGCAAAGCCGAAGTCAAAACTGGTGGCGCTGCGCGCCTGGCGCGCTGAGACCTCAAACAGTGCGGCCATGCCGGCTGGCATCACCAGGCTGCGCACGCGTTTTAGCCCCTGGGCTACCAGTCGACGGTTGTTCGCATCGAGCTTGACCACATCGCTGACCGTGCCAAGCGCCACCAGGGGCAGCAGCGCATCGAGTTTGGGCTGTGCTGGCGACGACCCGGCGACGGGTCCATCAAAGCGCCCGCGCCGGCGTAACTCAGCGCGCAGCGCGAGCAGCACATAAAACATGACGCCGACGCCGGCAATGGACTTGCTGGCAAAAGTGCACAGGGGCTGGTTCGGGTTGACGATGACGTCGGCCTCAGGCAGTTGAATCTGGCCGTCGATGCTGGCAGGCAGATGGTGGTCAGTGACGAGAACCTGCATGCCCAGGGCACGCGCCCTGGCCACACCCTCGAAGCTGGCAATGCCGTTATCGACGGTGATCAGCAGATCAGCGCCGCACTCCTTGACGCGCTGTGAGATCGGTGGCGTCAAACCGTAGCCATCCTGCACGCGGTCTGGCACGATGTAGCCGACGTTCTTCGCACCGAGCAGACGCAGGCCGCGAACACCGACCGCACAGGCGGTGGCGCCATCGCAGTCGTAGTCGGCGACGATGCAGATACGTTTGTCCAGGGTAATGGCGTTGGCGAGCAGGGCTGCCGCCGCGGCGTTGCCCAGCAGGCTGTCGGGAGCTAGCAGGCGCGCCAGGCTGTCGTCAAGTTCATCGGTGCCGAGCACGCCTCGCGCGGCGTAGAGTTGGGCCAGCAGCGGGTGCACGCCGGCCTGCTCCAGAGTCCAGACGGTGCGGGGCGGGATGTCGCGCGGAACGATTCTCATAGCGGATCAAGAAAGCGGTTGACTTGCGGCCGCGTGAACAGGTGTTTCAGGCGTGTCAGAGCACGGGTTGGCGCGGATCCAAAGGTTTGTGCGGCACGTTCGCCGCACAGGGTCAGTTGAACGGTTTCGCCTCGCTGCAGCGCCTGAAGCAGCGCCCCGCATTGCGTGGCGTCCAGTTGCTCCCAGGCCTGACCCCAGGCCGACCAGTCTTCATTCAGGGCGGCTTCCCGCAGTGAATCGGCTACCACCGGTGCTGCGCCGTGCACCGGGCTCAGGTCTGGCGGCAGCGCGCCAGTGCCGCTGAGCCAGAAGGCATTGACGATGGGCAGACCGCGCGCACTGCGCGCTTCATTGACCGGGTGTTCGTAAAGCAACATCTGCATCTCGCTTTGCAGACGCCGCAGTTGGCGGGCCCGGCTGTCCGTTGGCAGCCAAAGGCTCACGTCGTGTCCGGCGGCGCGGTCCAGGGATGCGGTGGCCAGGCCGTCGAACAGGTCGCTCTGCGCCAGCCAGCGCGTCGGCTGCTGGTAGTGCAAGGTGATGCCGTCTTCGGCAAAGTAGGGCCGCATTGCCGTGAGCAGGGCTTGTGACTCCTGCTCCGAAAAGTCAGGCAGCGCTGCGCCGCTCATGACCACATGCTGGCTGCCGATCTTCCAGTGGCACAGTGTGATGAAACCCCAGGCGCCGCCGGCTGCCCGGGATTGCCGGGCCTGCCAGGCCGCCCAGGGAATCATGCCGTCGGCCAGCGGCAGCGCCAGCCCGTGCGCCAGAGCACGTTCGTGCGGTGCTGACAGGCTGAGCGGATCGGACTGCTCGGCGGGCTGCGCCACCAGACTTGAAAGCAGTTTCTCCAGCCGTGGCAGCTTGAGCCTGCGCAAGGCCATGTCGCAGCCTTCAGAGCTGCAGTGAGCGAACGGAATCAGGAGGTGCATGGCGTGATTGTGAGGGATGCCACAATGGCACTTCAATCCAGACTTATTGGTCCATGCAAGTCCCCTACGAACTCATCCTCGGCTGGCGCTATACGCGCGCTGGCCGCGCGACCCGACGCAATGGCTTCATCTCGTTCATCTCGGGGGTGTCGATGCTGGGCATTGCGCTGGGGGTGGCGGCGCTGATCATCGTGTTGTCGGTGATGAACGGATTTCAGAAAGAAGTGCGGGATCGCATGCTGGGTGTGGTTTCGCACATCGAGATCTTCGCTCGAGATGGTGCTGCCTTGCCCGATCTGGAGCGCACGCTGCGGGAGGTCCGATCCAACCCCCAGGTGCTGGGTGCTGCGCCTTTCATCGCCACGCAGGCCTTGCTGGCACGCGGCGAGGACATGAAGGGCGCCATCGTGCGCGGCATTGATCCAGCGCTGGAACCGGGCGTAACCGACCTTGCAGTCGAGCTGAAAAAATCGGCACTGACGCGATTGATTGCCGGTGACTTTGGCCTCGTACTGGGGGGCGAACTGGCGCGCTCGCTGGGTGTGCGCCTGGGCGACAAGGTGACCCTGGTTGCGCCCAGCGGTCAGGTGACGCCAGCCGGTGTCGTGCCGCGCCTGAAGCAGATGACGGTGGTTGGCACTTTTGATTCCGGTCACTACGAGTACGACTCGGCGCTGGTATTGATGCACATGGACGATGCGGCGAAAATGTTTCGGCTCGAAGGCCCCACGGGCGTGCGCATCAAACTGCGCGACCTGCAACAGGCGCGTGAGGTCGGCGCACAAATGGCACGCAGCCTCACGGGTGATCTGGTAGTACGCGACTGGACACGCCAGAACCGCACCTGGTTTGCCGCGGTGCAGGTGGAAAAACGCATGATGTTCATCATCCTCACCCTGATCGTTGCCGTGGCTGCGTTCAACCTGGTGTCCACGCTGGTGATGACTGTCACCGACAAGCGTGCCGACATCGCGATCCTGCGCACGCTGGGTGCCAGCCCGAACTCGATCATGGGGATCTTTGTGGTGCAGGGTGCGATGGTTGGCGTGATTGGCACGCTGGTCGGGCTGGCGCTCGGTCTCGGAGTCGCCTTCAATATCGACGTCATCGTACCAGCGCTGGAACAGTTGTTCCACGCCAGCTTTCTGCCCAAGGACATTTACCTGATCAGCCGCATGCCAAGCGACCCGCAGCAGGCCGATATTGTTCCGGTTGCGGTCATCTCGCTGCTGCTGGCTTTTGTTGCCACGCTGTACCCGAGCTGGCGCGCGTCGCAAGTCAACCCGGCGGAGGCGCTCAGATATGAGTGATCTTGTGATTTCTGCTCGTGGGTTGAGCAAGCGCTTCACCGAGGGTCCGCTGGACGTCACGGTACTGCAGGGCGTGGACCTTGAAGTTCGCGCCAGTGAAACGCTCGCCATTGTCGGTGCCTCGGGTTCCGGCAAGAGTACGCTGCTGCATCTGCTTGGCGGTCTGGACGCGCCAACCAGCGGTTTGGTGCTGCTCAACGGGCAGGACCTGGCGGCGCAGAGCGCTGCAGCGCAGGGCCGCTTGCGCAACCAGTACCTCGGTTTTGTCTACCAGTTCCATCATTTGCTGCCCGAGTTCAGTGCACTCGACAACGTCGCCATGCCCTTGTGGATTCGGCGCCAGCCGCGGGCGCTGTCGACGCAGGCGGCCAGCGCCATGCTGGCCAGCGTGGGCCTGCGGGACCGATTGCTGCATCGCCCTTCGGAACTGTCGGGCGGTGAACGCCAGCGTGTGGCCATTGCGCGCGCCCTGGTGACGCGTCCGGCCTGCGTGCTGGCCGACGAGCCGACCGGCAATCTGGACCGTGCCAGCGCTGACGCTGTATTTGAACTGATGCTGGAACGCGCCAGAACGCAAGGTACGGCCTTCATCGTTGTGACTCACGATGAATCGCTGGCGGCGCGTTGTGGACGGCAGTTGCACTTGGTGGGCGGTGTGCTCAGGGCTTGATCGCGGCCAACATGCTGCCATGAGTTTCTGGATCGATACCCATTGCCACCTTGACGCGAGCGAATTTGCCGGCGATGCGCAGGCGGTACGTGCACGCGCCAGAGCGGCAGGTGTGGCGCACTGTGTCTTGCCCGCTGTCTGTGTCGCGAACTTTTCTACCGTGCGCCAGTTGGCCCACGAAACCGGAGACAGCTACGCCCTCGGCATTCACCCGATGTATGTGCCGCAGTCGCAAGACGCTGATCTGGCGCTGCTTGATGAGGCTTTGCAGCAGCATCGCTCCGACCCACGGCTGGTGGCGGTGGGTGAAATCGGCCTTGACTACTTTGTGCCAGAACTTTGCGTGAGTCCCTTGCGTGAGCGTCAGGAGTATTTCTATGCCGAGCAGTTGAAGCTCGCACGCAAGCATGATCTGCCAGTGCTGCTGCATGGGCGCCGCTCGGTGGATCGGGTGCTCAAGGGCTTGCGTGCGCATGCGGTTGGTAAGGGCTGGTGCGGCATTGCGCACGCCTTCAACGGCAGTGAGCAGCAGGCGCTAGCCTTCATCGCCTTGGGCTTGAAGCTGGGCTTTGGCGGCGCCGTGACTTTTGAGCGTGCGCTGCAACTCAGGCGCCTGGCCGCTTCATTGCCGCTGGAATCGATCGTACTGGAGACCGACGCGCCGGATATGCCGCCGCGCTGGCTGTACCAGGGAGCGGCTCAGCGCGCCAAAGGCATGGCGCAGGGGCGCAACGAGCCCTGCGAGTTGCCGCGCATCGGCGCGGAGCTGGCGCTGCTGCGGGGCGTGGAGGTGTCCGAACTGTCCCGTGCTACCGGCGAAAACGCCTTGTTGGCGTTGCCAAAGCTGGGGCTTCACGATCGGGACACCTGATTTGACTATGATCGCCTGCACGCGACGACAGGAACCGGCCGACGCTACTCATGAACTTCAACATGCCAATACGTATCAGATTTCTTGCCGTCCTGCTGAGTACCTTGCTGCTGGCCACTTGCGGAGGCGGTGGCTCGGCATCGACGCCGGTCACACCCGTCACGCCGGTCAATGCGGCACCGGTTGCTAACGCAGGTGTCGCACAAAGCGTCCTGGCCGGGGCGCTGGTCACGCTCGACGGCAGCGCCAGCTCGGACGCCAACAATGACGCGTTGACCTATGCATGGTCGCTCACCACCAAACCTGCCGGCAGTGGCGCGGCTTTGCTCGCAGCGACCTCGGTCAAGCCCACTTTCACGGCAGACGTGGCTGGCAGCTATGTTGCGTCGTTGACTGTGAACGATGGCAAGCTCAGCAGCAGCCCGGCGACCGTCAGCGTGACGGCAACGGTTGTCAACGTTGCGCCTGTGGCGAATGC
>JBAXNI010000095.1:0-10663 GCA_037133835.1 Comamonadaceae bacterium
TCAATTCCAGCATGACGTTCATGGCCAGCGCGTTGCGCTTCTCGGGACGATTCAGAGTGATGGTCGTGATCGTGCCATCGGTCGATAGCAGCAGGTGTTCGTATTTCATGGCGGCATTTTGGCAGATCGGCACACGAATATGTTGGGTGGATCTGGCCGCCGGGGCGCTCAGCGCAGCGGCTGTCCCCCGGCCTGATCTTGCGCACGGGGCTGTCATTGCGGGCCTGACCCGCAATCCAGTGGTGGTGTGGCACTGGATCCCGGATCGAGTCCGGGATGACAAGACCAATCGTCGGGTGACATTCGCCGAGTCGCCCATCGCATCGCCCGCGGCCCACGCAAGCGCGCCAAAACACTGGCGCGAATCGCGGAACTCTCAACAAGAGAGCTTCAGGCCCTGTGCCCCATCACCTCACCCATCCGGATAGCCCGCCCGGGCGCCCAGTTCGGGTTGAAGCGCAACGGGCCTTTTGGAAACAGCAGCACAACGGTCGATCCCAGCAGAAAGCGGCCCATCTCGGCGCCCTGCTGCAAAGTCACGGCTTGATCGTCATAGCGCCACTCGCGCAACTCGCCACTGCGTTCGGCATTCACCACCCCGTGCCAGACGGTTGCCATGCTGCCGACAATGGTGGCACCCACCAGAACCAGAACAAACGGACCGCTCGCCGACTCAAAAACGCAGACCACGCGCTCGTTGCGCGCAAACAGGCCCGGCACGGCGCGGGCGGTTGTCGGATTCACCGAGAACAGCTCGCCCGGCACATAAATCATGCGTTGCAGGCGTCCGCTGCACGGCATGTGGATGCGGTGGTAGTCTTTCGGGCTCAGGTACAGCGTGGCAAAGCTGCCATCGTCAAAGTGTTTGGCCAGGGCTGCGTCGCCACCGAGCAGCGCAGAGCTGGAGTAGTTGTGCCCCTTGGCCTGGAAAATCTGCTGGCCCCGGATAGCACCAAGCTGGCTGATGGCACCATCGACCGGGCAAATCAGGTCCGCGCTGGCCAGTGGTCGGGCGCCGACTTTCAGGGCACGCGTGAAGAAGTCGTTGAAGCTGGTGTAGCTCGCGATGTCCGGATTGGCCGCTTCGCTCATGTCGACCTGGTAGCGCCGCGCAAACCACTCAATCAGTTGCGTTGTCGCACGGCCAGCGCGGGCGCCTGCAACGCGACCCGCCAAGGCTGTCAAGGCCTGCTTGGGCAGCAGGTACTGCGGCAGCACGGCAAGGCGGTCGGACATCGGGGGCTACCAGAGTGGAGAATGGCCGGGATTGTAGCGAGCGCAGTGTTGCCGCCGAAATGTGACAATGCGCGCACCGGGTGACCGCCCATTTTCCGGATTCAATGTTTTGCGATGAATCTACCTGCTTATCAGGCCTTGACCGCCACTTTCACGCGCCTCTATCGCTACCAGCATCTGGGTTCCATTGCGAGTTGGGACCAGGCTGCCAATATGCCACCTGGCGGCAACGCCGCGCGTGGCGCGGCGCTGGCGGAACTTGATGTGCTCATGCATCAAACACTGACCGACAAGTCTCTGCGCGCCTTGATGGCGGCTGCCGAGAGCGAAGCGCTCGATCCGATGCAGCGTGCCAACCTGCGCGAGATGCGCCGCGAGTGGGAACTGGCCAATTTGCTGCCGGAACGATTGATCGAAGCCAAGAGCCTGGCCGGCTCGCGCTGCGAGCACGCCTGGCGCACGCAGCGCAAGGAGAATGACTGGAAGGGCTTTCTGGAAAATTTCTCGGAAGTGGTCAAGCTCTCGCGTGAAGAAGCGCAGACGCTCTCGCAGACCCGGGGTGTCAGTCCCTATGACGCGCTGATGGACAAGTATGAGCCCGGGACCCGCAGTGCCGATATTGATGTCCTGTTTGGCGAACTCAAAACCTGGTTGCCCGATTTGATTGGCAAGGTCAGCGCCAAACAGGCCTGCGACTGCGTTGCTGCCGCTCGTGGGCCGTTCCCGGTGGCAAGTCAACGCGAGCTCGGGCTGGAGATCATGGGCATTCTGGGATTTGATTTTTCTGCCGGCCGCCTCGATATTTCAACCCATCCTTTCTGCGGTGGTGTGGCGGAGGATGTGCGCATTACCACCCGCTACGCCGAGGACGACTTCATGCGCAGCATGATGGGCATCATCCACGAAACCGGCCATGCACGCTATGAGCAGGGCCTGCCGCGTGACACTGCGGCGCTGGCCATCGGTCGGGCACGCTCCATGGGCATCCATGAGAGTCAAAGTCTGTCGTTTGAAATGCAGGTTGGGCGCCATCCGGCATTTCTGGGGCTGCTTTCGCCGTTGGTGAACAAGCACCTTGGTGAGCAACCGGCGTTTGAAGCCGCGAATCTGGCGCGGCTGTTCACGCGCGTCGTGCCGGGGTTCATTCGCGTCGATGCCGACGAGCTGACCTATCCGGCGCACATCATTCTTCGCTATGAGATCGAAAGCGCTCTTATCAATGGCGATATCGAAGCCCGGGACATCCCGTCTCTCTGGGATGAAAAGATGCTGGCCTACCTGGGTCTTGATACCCGGGGCAATTACGCGCAGGGTTGCCTGCAGGACATTCACTGGACCGGCGGCAGCTTTGGCTACTTTCCCAGTTACACGCTGGGCGCCATGTACGCAGCCCAGTATTTCACGACCATTCGCCGCCTGCACCCGACGCTCGACGCCAGCCTCACTGCCGGCGACCTGATGCCGATCTTCAACTGGTTGTCCGCCAACATCTGGAGTCAGGCCAGCCGTTGGGACACGGGCGAACTGGTGCAGCGCGCAACCGGAGAAACACTCAATCCAGCCCACTTCAGGAGCCATCTGGAGCAGCGCTATTTGAACGGCTGAGAAGCCGGCAGTGTCCGAATATTGCGCAGCACCGGATGCCGCCATGCCCACAGCGCGAGCGTGATCGAACCCACACCCCCGAGCGCCAGAGCGTAACGCAAGCCCAGATGCTCGCCGAGGTAGCCGCCCAGCAGGGCCCCCGGACCGGCCGGCAAAAGGATCAGCCAGCGCATCGTGCTGGTCATGCGACCGAGCAGGGGCTCGGGTGTGACGGCTTGGCGCAGGGCCAGAAAATTGATGAAGATGAGCACGGCACCGGAACTGAAACACAGCAGCATGACTACGAACGAAGTGACACCCCAGAAGCCGACCGGGGCCAGTGCCAGTTGCAGCCAGCCGATGCCGCACACCGCAAAGCCGAGAATGAGACAGGGACCGGGTCCAACGTGGCGAGAGATTCGATTACCCAGCGTGCTGGCCACAATCGTGCCTAATCCCAGACCCATGTAGCACAGACCGACCTGGTGCTCGTTCAGCCCCAGAGTCCGGGTGGCGATCAGAATCTGCACCACCATCGCACATTGATGGCACATCTGCCACAAGCCGACGGCGGTGGCCAGCGAAACCAGCAAACGTTGGCTGGCGACGAAGCGCATGCCTTCCTTCAAGTCGCGCCAGAAGTGGGTGTTGCGTGTCGAAACCCGGTTTTCATGAACATTCAAACCACGCAGAATCCAGACGCTGCCCAAGAGCAGCACGGCATCGGCCAGCAGGGCCAGCGGTGCCCCCACCAGCTTGATCAGGGCGCCCGCTACGCCTGGTCCCGCCACTTCGGCACCAGACGAGGCGAGCGCATTCTTGGCATGGGCTTCCACCAGCCGCTCGCGTGGCACCACCTGCGTAAGGACAATTTGAGCGGCCGTACCGGCCGTGACAAATACACAGCCTATGGCAAAAGCTACGCCATACATGAAGGGCATGCTGAGCCAGTCCAGATACCAGACCAGCGGCACGCTGCCGAGTATCAGCGCGATCAGGCCCTCGCCGATGACATAGACCGGCAGCTTGCGCACCCGGTCCAGCCAGACACCAGCGGGCAACGACAGCAGTACGAAGGGAGCCAGTTCCATGGCGGTCAGTACGCCCATCTGGGATGGTGTGGCGTGCAGCAGCACGGCCGCCGTCAGCGGCAGCGCCAGCATGGTGATCTGGCCGCCAAAGGAACTGATCAGAATCGAGGTCCACAGGCGCCTGTAAGTTGCGTCGCGCAGCAAATCGTTGGCTGGTAGTGCCAGCCAGGGTGGCCGCCATTTCAGCCAGATGCGGCGCAATGCGCTGTTGGCCGAGGGCGCCATGAAGTCTCCGAGTACGTTGAGGGCGCGATTTTAGCCAGCCGCACCGAAAACCGCCGTGCGCTGGTCCTCAATTGCCTCTATATTCGGGGCTTATGAACCTACTGAACTCTGCCGTGCAACAGGACTTGACGCAGCGTGCCCGGCGCCAAGCCGAGGTTGTCAAGGCTTTGGCGGCCTGTCTGCCGCCGCATGCCCTGCTCTGGCAAAGCGAGGACACGACACCTTATGAATGCGACGGCTTGAGCGCCTACCGCCAGCGCCCGCTGGTGGTGGTTTTGCCGGAAACGCAGGAGCAGGTGCAGGCGCTGTTGCGCAGTTGCCATGCGCTTGACGTGCCGGTGGTGGCGCGCGGCGCTGGCACGGGGCTGTCTGGTGGTGCCATGCCGCACCGCATGGGGGTTACGCTGTCGCTGGCCAAGTTCAACAGGATCCTGCGAGTCGATCCTGTCAGCCGAACGGCGGTCGTGCAGTGTGGCGTGCGCAACCTTGCCATCAGCGAGGCGGCGGCGCCGCATGGCCTGTACTACGCACCGGACCCTTCGAGCCAGATCGCCTGCACCATTGGCGGCAATGTGGCGGAGAACGCTGGCGGTGTGCATTGTCTGAAATACGGCCTGACGCTGCACAACATCGTCAAGGTTCGCGGCTTCACGATGGAGGGCGAGGCGGTCGAGTTTGGTGCCGACGCGCTCGACGCTGCCGGCTATGACTTGCTGAGCGTTGTGATCGGCTCCGAAGGCATGTTGGCGGTCACCACCGAAGTGACAGTCAAGCTGGTGCCCAAGCCGCAGCTGGCGCGGGCAATCATGGCAAGCTTTGACGATATCCGCAAGGCTGGCGCTGCGGTGGCGGCGGTGATTGCGGCGGGCATCATCCCGGCGGGCCTGGAGATGATGGACAAGCCGATGACGGCGGCCGTGGAAGACTATGTGCACGCCGGCTATGACCTGAGCGCTGAAGCCATTCTGCTGTGTGAAAGTGACGGCACGCCAGAAGAAGTCGAAGAAGAAATCGGCCGCATGAGCGCCGTGTTGCGTCAATATGGCGCGACTGCCATCGCCGTCAGCAGGGATGAAGCGGAGCGGCTCAAATTCTGGAGCGGGCGCAAGAATGCCTTCCCGGCGAGCGGACGCATCAGCCCGGACTACATGTGCATGGACTCCACCATTCCGCGCAAGCGGCTGGCTGACATCCTGCTGGCTATACAGCAGATGGAGAAGAAGTACGGACTGCGCTGCGCCAATGTCTTTCACGCCGGTGACGGCAACCTGCATCCGCTGATTCTGTTTGATGCCAGCGACGCCGATCAGTTGCACCGCTGCGAACTGTTTGGTGCCGATATTCTGGAAACCAGTGTCGCCATGGGCGGCACCGTGACCGGCGAACACGGTGTCGGCATTGAAAAACTCAACTCGATGTGCGTCCAGTTTTCAGGCGAGGAAAATGAGCAGATGTTTGGCATCAAGCGCGCTTTTGACGGCAAGGGCCTGCTCAATCCCGGCAAGGTGATACCGACACCGCAGCGTTGCGCCGAGTACGGCAAGATGCTGGTGCGCGGCGGCAAGCTCAACTTCCCTGAACTGGAGCGCTTCTGACCTTTGAAGGTCGAGCGATTCCCGTCATGCGCCGGCGCGGTGGCCCGCCCCGGAGGGCAGGTGCATGAGCAGCAGAAAGATGAACGTAACCGTGAAATTGAAACCATGACCTCCTACTGGACTCTGGCGCGCCGCGCCGACAAGATGAACCCCTCGGTGATCCGCGAGATCCTCAAGGTTACCGAACGCCCGGGCATCATCAGTTTTGCCGGAGGCCTGCCCTCGGCGCGCACCTTCCCCAAGACTGAATTCGCCGCCGCCTGTGCCACCGTGCTGGCCACGGATGGCGACGCCGCCCTGCAGTACGGTGCCAGCGAGGGCTATGCCCCGCTGCGCCAGGCCGTGGCAGACATGCTGCCATGGGACGTGAGCCCGGAGCAAGTGCTGATTACCACTGGCTCACAGCAGGGGTTGGACCTGATCGGCAAAGTGCTGATCGACGCTGGCAGTCGCGTACTCGTCGAAACACCCACCTACCTGGGCGCCCTGCAGGCTTTCGCACCGATGGAGCCCGATGTGGACGGTGTTGCCAGTGACGATGAAGGCGTCGACGTGACCGACCTTGCCGCCAAAGCGGGAGGAGCGAGATTCCTTTACGTGCTGCCTAACTTCCAGAATCCGACTGGTCGAACCATGAGCGAAGCACGGCGTGCCGCTCTGTCAGCCCGAGCCAGGGAACTGGGCTTGCCGATCGTCGAGGACAACCCCTATGGCGACCTGTGGTTCGACGCACCGCCACCGCAACCGCTGACGGCGCGTAACCCCGAGGGCTGTGTCTACCTGGGTTCGTTCTCGAAGATCCTGGCGCCAGGCCTGCGCCTGGGCTTCATGGTGGCGCCGGCGGCCTTGTACCCCAAACTGCTCCAGGCCAAGCAGGCCGCCGACCTGCACAGTCCGAGTTTCAACCAGCGCATGGTCTCGCAGGTCATGCAGGGCGGTTTTCTGGAGCGCCACGTGCCGACCATCCGCACTCGCTACAAGGCGCAGCGCGACGCCATGCTGGCCGCTTTGACGCGCGAGATGCAGAGCCTGGACGTGAGCTGGAACCAGCCACAGGGCGGCATGTTCCTGTGGGCTCGCCTGCCGGCGGGTATCGACGCCGTGGCCTTCCTGGACAAGGCTGTGGCCAAGGGTGTGGCCTATGTGCCGGGGCTACCCTTCTTTGCCGAAGGGGGCGATCCGCGCAGCCTGCGCCTGTCCTTTGTGACGCCTTCGATTGACGAAATCAACACTGGCGTGGCCGCATTAGCCGCCGCCATTCGGCAGGAACTGGCAGAAACCCGCGATGGAGCGTTGAAGCGGCATCCATGACCCTGACCGGCCTGATCGCGACTTACGTGCGCCAGAACTGGCGCCCTTATTTGTTGGCTGCGCTGATGCTGGCGTCGGTCAGTGCGCTCACGGTCTTCATTCCGCGCCATGTGGGCCGTATCGTGGACGGTCTGGCCACCGGGCGGCTGGACAACGCTGCGCTGGTGGCGCAGTTGGGCTGGCTGGTGCTGGCCGGTGTGCTGATCTACTTCCTGCGCGTTGCCTGGCGGCTGCAACTGTTTGCGGCGAGCTACCGACTCGGCGCGGAGTTGCGTACGCGCCTGTACGCCCGGCTGTGTCTGCAAGGGCCGCACTTCTTTCACCAGCGTGGCACCGGCGACCTGATGGCGCTGGCCACCAACGACATTGACGCGGTCGAAATGGCATCAGGCGAAGCCATGCTGGCGGGCTTTGACGGCACACTGACCCTGATCATGGTGGTGGCCATGATGACTCTCGGAATTGACTGGCGTCTGGCTTTGGCGGCCTTGCTGCCGTTTCCCTTCATGGCGTTCGCCTTCTGGCGCATCTCATCCCACATTCACCAGGCTTCGAAGGATTCGCTGGAGCGCTTTGGCAAGCTCAACGACCATGTGCAGGAGACGCTCACCGGTGTGCGCACCTTGCGTGCCTTGGGACTGGAGTCGCGCAGCGCCGCACGTTTTTCGGAACTGGCAGAAAGCGCAGCCAGTGCCAGTCTGCGCGCGCAGCGCTGGGAGGCCGCGTTCGAGCCAGCGGTGGGTATTGCGCTGGTGAGCGCCACCGTACTCACCCTCGGGCTGGGCGGCACGCTGGTCTGGCAGGGCAGCTTGACCGTTGGCGCGCTGACCGCGTTCAGCATGTACCTGGGCCAGTTGATCTGGCCCATGTTTGCCGCCGGCTGGGTGCTGTCGCTCATGGAGCGCGGACGCGCTGCCTGGGGGCGCCTGCAGCCTACGCTGGATACGCCTTTGTCAATCGATGACCATGGAACACAGAGTGTGGCCCCGGCAGGTGACTTGCTGCTCGAAAGAGTCACATTTTCGTACCCGGGTCATCAGGCGCTGGCTCTGTCGGGTATTGATGTGCACCTGATGTCCGGCCACACGCTGGGCGTGGTGGGTGCCACCGGTTCTGGAAAATCCACTCTGGTGCGGTTGATTCTGCGTCAGTACGCTGCCAGCCAGGGCCATATCCGTTGGGGAGCGCATCCCCTGGCTGACTACACGCTGGACACCTTGCACGGGGCACTGAGCTGGGTACCGCAGGAGCCCTTTCTGTTCTCGGCATCGGTTGGCGAAAACATCGGGCTGGCCAAGCCAGGTGCCACACTCGCCGAGATCGAAAACGCGGCGCGGCTGGCCTGCATTGACGAAGACATCGCTCGCATGCAGCTGGGCTATGACACACCGGTCGGAGAAAAAGGAGTTTCGCTTTCCGGCGGGCAACGCCAGAGAGTGGCAATTGCCCGCGCGCTGCTGGCAGATGCATCGCTGCTGTTGCTGGACGATGCGTTGTCAGCTGTCGATACCCAGACCGAAACCAGCATACTGCAGCATCTGCAGGATTTACGCAAAGCGAGCCGGGACAAGAGCACCATCATTGTCAGTCACCGCCTGAGCGCTGTGAGGGATGCCGAGCACATTCTGGTGCTCAAGGACGGACGGGTCCTCGAGCAGGGCCGGCATGCCACCTTGCTTGCGCTGGGCGGCTGGTACGCCGCCCAATGGCGCTATCAACAACTGCAGGCGAGTCTGGATGCAGACTAAAGCCACTCCGCCACCGCGCAACACGCGACAGGCCATCACTCTGCTGCGACGCGCTGCCCGATCCGAGCAGCATCATGTCTGGAAGGGTTGCGTCTGGCTGATTGTGGCGGCGCTGCTCGAAGCAGCAGGCCCTTTGCTTGGCAAGTATTTCATTGATCACACACTGGTGCCGCGCCGTTTTGACATGCTGGAGGTGGGCGGCCTGCTGGGCGGCATCCTGTGTGCGGGTGCGCTGGCCAGCGTTATCCGCTACACCCAATTGACGCGGCTGGCCGGTGTGGCGATGCGCTCGGTGCGGCGTCTGCGTGAGGAAGTCTACGGCCATGTGCTGCGCCTGCCGATGGCTTTTTTTGACAAGGCCATCACCGGTCAACTGGTGAGCCGTGTGACCAATGACACTGAACAGGTGAAGAACCTCTATGTGCAGGTTCTTTTTGTGATGCTCGACTGCAGCATCGTCGTGCTCGGCGCATTTGCCGCGATGGCGTGGCTGGATTGGCGCCTGATGCTGATCGTGTTCATGCTGGTGCCCACGGTCGTTGTCATCGTCTGGTTTTACCAGCGCTGGAGCGCACCCGCGGTGTCGCGCGCACGGCAGAAGCGCAGCGACATCAATGCCCAGATGGCGGAGTCGATTGCCGGTATGCCGGTCTTGCAGGCCAGCAATGCGCAGGCGCGCTTTCGCCAGAAATTTGACAACACCAACCAGCAACACCTCGGTGCCCGCATCGCCGAGATGCGCGTCAACGCCTGGTTGTTGCGCCCCATGCTTGACTTCATCAATGTGTTGCTGCTCAGCGCCGTGATCTACCGTTTTGGCCAGAGTGGGACCAGCGCGCTGCAGATTGGTGTGCTCTACGCCTTCGTCAGTTACCTCGGCCGGGTGGTGGACCCACTGATCCAGATTACCCTGCAATTCGGGCAATTGCAGCAGGCCATCGTGGCAGCGGCGCGGGTGGACACGCTGCTGCAGGAAGGTCGCCCGCCAGCGGTGGCTGGCCCCGAGCGGATCTCAGAGGGGGCTGTGCGCATCGAGCACATCCGGTTTGGCTACGAAGCGGAAACCATCGTCCTGCACGACCTGAGTCTGGAGATTCCGGCGGGCGGGTTTTACGCTCTTGTCGGGCACACCGGCAGTGGCAAATCCACCTTGCTCAGCCTGTTGTTGCGCTTTTATGAGGTGCAGTCGGGTGCCATCACCGTGGACGGCGTGCCGCTGGCCCATTTCAGTGACGCGCATTTCCGCTCCGACGTGGGCCTGGTGCCGCAAGACCCGTTCCTGCTGGCGGCCAGCGTGCGCGAGAACATTGCCATGGGGCGCAGCATGACCGGGGACGAACTGCAGGCGGCAGCGCGGGCGGCGCATTGCCACGATTTCATTGTTCAACTCGAGCAGGGATACGACACCTTGCTCGGTGAGGGCGGCGCGCGCCTGTCGGTTGGGCAAAAGCAGCTCATTGCCATTGCGCGGGCGCTGGCGGGCAAACCGCGCATCCTGTTTCTGGACGAGGCCACCGCACACATCGACTCCGAGACCGAACAGATCGTGCAACTGGCCTTGTCCGAGCTGCGCGGCCAGGTGACTGTGATTGCAGTTGCTCATCGTCTGTCAACGATCCGCGCTGCTGACTGCATCGTGGTGCTGAACCATGGGCGCATTCACGAGCAGGGCAGTCATGACGCTTTGATGGCCATTCCCCAAGGGATCTACCAACGGCTCTACCTGTTGCAGCAGTTGGAAAACTAGAATGTCGCCTCAAGCACGCCGTGTAATGCGCGCACCCAAGCCGAGCAGCTTTTCCTCGACGCGCTCATAGCCGCGCTCGATCATGTTGGCGTTTTGCACGGTGGACTTGCCAGTGGCGCACAGCGC
>JBAXNI010000096.1:0-10372 GCA_037133835.1 Comamonadaceae bacterium
ATCCGCCTCAAACGGGCGTTGACCTAACCACTGCTGTCCTCCCCGACGCCTCAGCCGTCATCCCGGGGCGCCTCAGCTTTCATCCGGGCGCCTCAGCTGTCATCCGGGCGCCTCAGCTGTCATCCCGGACTTGATCCGGGATCCATGCCTTGTGTACCCTGGATTGCGGATCAGGTCCGCAATGACAACGAAGCACAGGCAGCGACAACGAAGGACACTCGATGAAAACGAAGGACACGCAGCGACAACGAAGCACACGCAATGACAGGAAAGGCAATCAGGTGCGGCGAACGACCACGCTGCCAATCGAGTAGCCTGCGCCAAAAGAACAGATCATGCCGACATCGCCGGCCTTGAAATCCTCATGGTGCCGGTGAAAGGAAATGATGGAGCCGGCCGATGCCGTGTTGCCAAATTCGTCAAGAATCACCGGCGCGTCGTCTGCCGTGGCATCGCGCCCCAGCAACTTGCGGCCGATCAACTGGTTCATCGACAGATTGGCCTGATGCAGCCAGAAGCGCCGCACGCCAGCGGGTAGCAAGTCGTGCTCGGCCAGATGCCGCGTCATGTGCTCGGCAGCCATCGGGCAGACTTCCTTGAAGACCTTGCGCCCTTCCTGGTAGAACAGCTGGTCGCGGTCTTCCGGGTTGCGGTCTTCGCTGCGCGACATAAAGCCGGCGTTGTTGCGAATGTTGTTGGAGAAGGTGGTGAGCAAGCGCGTGCCCAGCACCTCGAAAGCGCCGGCGGGCGCATCTTCCAGGCGCTCGATCAGGATGGCAGTGCAGACATCGCCGAAGATGAAATGGCAGTCGCGGTCTTTCCAGGCCAGATGCGGCGAGGTGATCTCGGGGTCCACCACCAGCACGGCACGCGCTGAGCCGCATTTCACGGCGTTGACTGCCAGCTCGATGGCAAATGTGGCCGAGGAACAGGCCACATTCATGTCAAATCCAAAGCCCTTGATACCGAGCGCAGTCTGGATCTCCACGGCCATGGCGGGGTAGGCACGTTGCATATTGGCAGCAGCGCAAATCACGCCGTCGACATCTTCGGGCTGCTTGCCAGCACGCGTCAGTGCATCGCGCCCCGCCGCCACACCGATCTCGGCCATCATGGAGATCTCGCTATCGGGCCGGGCACGGAACTTCGGACGCATGCGCTGCGGATCAAGCACTCCCGACTTTTCCATGACATAGCGGCGCTTGATACCGGATGCCTTCTCGATGAATTCGACGCTGGACTGCGGAATCGGCGCGCGTGTCCCCGCTTCGATCTCAGCGGCGTGCATGGCGTTTTCCTGATCCGCGAAGCGGTTGAAAGAAGCTACCAATTCTTCATTGGTGATGACGTCGGGTGGAATGTAGATTCCGGTACTGCTGATGGCTACACGATGCATTGCGGTGGTCCTGAATAAGTTCTGGGCTGGCGAGATCCAGCCAAGGCCTGATTATCGGCTGAGTTGCTTATTGAAAATTCCTTCGTTCGGCACTCGGTTCTAGCGATACCTGCCTGATGCAGATTGCCGTCGCCAGTCCGATTCTCCGGCATATGTGGTCAGAGGGCGCCACAGTCGATGGCTCCGCGAATGTCACCCGCCCCGCGGCCCTGTCATTCCGGACGTCCAGTTTGTCACGCAGCAAGTCCAGTTTGTCACGCAGCAAGTCCAGTTTGTCATCCCGGACTTGATCCGGGATCCAGTGTCACACCACCACTGGATTGCGGGTCAGGCCCGCAATGACAACAAGTGGCACTCAATACCACCGCTGTGTGAAAGATCTGGTCGTTGGGGTGCTCAGCCCTAGTCCTCAATCCACACAACCCGTTTGCCTTCGCGCTGCCATTCCTCGTAGCGCTGCGCGAATGCCTCTTCGATCCGATTGCGCTTGACCTTCAGCGTCGGCGTCACAAAGCCATTCTCGGGTGTCCATGGTTTGGTGACGACGGCCAGGCAGCCAAGTTTTTCGTGCGGTTCCAGACCATCATTGATCGCCTTGAGGTGCAGTTTGAGGGATTCGGTGATCGACTTTTTGGCGTCACTGTTGGCAGAGCGCGTCACTGCCTCCTGCGACAACATGACCAGCCCCAGGGGCTGCGCCAGCGTCGCGCCGGTCACAACACAGGCCTCGATGTCGGGGTGCATGACCAGCCGGTCCTCGATCGGGGCCGGTGCCACGTACTTGCCCTTGCTGGTCTTGAAAATGTCCTTGACCCGTCCGGTGATGCTGAGGTAGCCGTCAGCATCAATGCTTCCTTTGTCGCCGGTACGAAGCCAGCCGTCGGTCGTCATGGCGTCAGCCGTCTGCTCAGGCTCGCGATAGTAGGCCTTCATGAGTGCCGGGCTGCGCATCTGGATTTCGCCAGTGGCCGGATCGATGCGCTGCTCCACTCCATCGTAGGGCAGGCCTACGGTGCCTATTTTGGCGTTGCCTGGCAAGGTGGCGTGCGAGATGGCACAGTTTTCTGTCATGCCATAGACCTCAACCAGATCGAGTCCCAGCCTGCGATACCAGTGCAGCACGTCGGCCGGCATGGGCGCCGCACCACCCGCGGCGATGCGACATTGATCAAGCCCCAGTCCTTTGAGAATCTTGCGCCGCACGAGCCAGCCAACCAGCGGCAAGCCGAGCAACTTTTTGAGTTTTTCGGCCGGCATCTTGCTGTGCACGCCCTGCTGAAACTTGACCCACAAGCGCGGCACCGAGAAGAAAATGGTCGGACGCGCGCGCTGCAGATCCTGCACAAAAGTGTCCAGCGACTCGGCAAAGAAGATGTGACCCCCATAGCGCAGGCTGCCCTGCTCAATCAGCATGCGCTCGGCCACGTGGGCCAGCGGCAGGTAGGAGAGATAGCGGTCTTCGGCATTCATGGGCACGCGCCGCGTTGCGCTGGAGATGCCCCAGGCCACGGTGTTGAACGTATGCACCACGCCCTTGGGCTTGCCGGTGGTGCCTGAGGTGTAGATGATGGTGCAAACCGTTTCGCCATCGGGCGTTGGCGACGATGGCAAAGGCTCGCTGCCGGCCACCAGATCGGTCCAGAGCATGGCCTTGATCGAGGGTGCCAGTGGCAGGGCAATCACTGGCAATCCGGTGGGCAGCCCGGTCTGCAGGTTGCCAACCTCATCCATCTTGCCAACAAAGCAGGCGCGTGCTTCGCTGTGCGACAGGATGTAGGAAAGGGCTTCGCCGTTGAAGGTTGGGTAGATCGGAACCGAGACATGACCAGCCATCAAAATGGCGAGGTCGGCCAGCACCCAGTGTGCGCTGTTCTTGCCAATGACCGCTACCCGACTGCCGGCCGGCCAGCCTTGCGCCTGCAGCCAGTTCGCCATGCGCCGCACCTGATTGCCGGCTTCGCCCCACGTGATGTCCTGCACCTCGCCGCCACCGGTCGGCTGCGTCAGGTAAATCTGCGCGGCGCGCTTCTTCTCCCAGCGGTAAAAACAGGGCAGTGTCAGGTCATCAGGCGACAGGACAACGGGTGCGACCATGGAACTCTCCAGTCAAGTGAAGAGCCCATTTTGATCAAATAGGTCACACCGGCAATAGTGTTGACCCTAGGTGACGTGAAAAATCAGGCTTCGCCGCCAAAGCGCTTGGTCAGGTTGGCAATGTACTGTTCGATCATCTTTTCGAACTCACTCTCGACCACCGGGGCCACGACCATCTTCATCAGACCTGGCAAGGGCAGCGTCAACTCGCCGTTGATTTGCAGCGCGATCAGGGTCGACTTCTTCTTGTCGCTGATCTTCCAGTTGCCTGAGACCAGCGCATTGCCTTCACCCTTGATCGGTGTCCAGACCACCGTGCCCTTGGCCTTGTTGGATACGTACTTGGAAGCATAGATCGTTTGCAGATTGATCTGCGCTATGCCGATTTTGGCCATCTCCCAGCGATAGGCGCCCCCGCCCAGGTCAACCAGCTTGTCCACCTTCGGGAAATGGCTCGCTGAAGTGGGCACATCAGCCAGTACGTCAAAAACGTCTGCCGCCTTGGCCTTGACCTCGAACTCATAGCCAAGATCGATTGTTACGTTGATAGTCATGTGAAAACCTCGCTGGTTGCAGAACAGGAAAGGACCCTTTGGGCAAAGTATAAAGTGCATTTTCCAACGGTGGCGAAGTTGTGCCAAATCGCGAACAGGGCTCCAGCGCCTTGATCGCGCAAGCTAAACTTGCCGCACATTCTTCAAAGGGATATTTATGGCATCCGGAAAAATACTCGTGGCCCAGGGTGGCGGCCCGACGGCAGTCATCAACCAGTCACTGGTCGGTGTCGCCATGGAGGCACGGCGCTTTGCTTCCATTGAGCGCATCTACGGCGCGCGCCACGGCGTGCGTGGCATCGTCAACGAAGACTTTGTCGACCTGACGCAGGAGACCCATCACAACCTGGAACTGGTCGCCAGCACGCCCTCCTCTGCGCTGGGCTCGACGCGCGACAAGCCCGACCTGGCCTACTGCCAGGAAATATTCAAGGTGCTGCAGGCGCACGAGATCGAGCACTTCTTCTACATCGGCGGCAACGACTCCAGCGATACGGTCCGGATCGTCAGCCAGGAAGCGCAAAAGGCTGGTTATCCGCTGCGTGCCATTCACATTCCGAAGACGATAGACAACGACCTGGTAGGAAACGACCACACACCTGGCTTCCCGTCAGCGGCGCGCTTTGTCGCACAGGCTTTTGCCGGCGCCAATCTGGATAACGCGGCCTTGCCGGGCGTCTATGTCGGCGTCGTGATGGGTCGCCATGCCGGCTTTCTGACCGCAGCATCAGCCTTGGGCAAGAAGTTTCCGGATGATGGACCGCATTTGATTTACCTGCCGGAGCGCACTTTTGTGCTGGAGAAGTTTCTCTCCGATGTGAAAGCGGTTTACGAGCGCTATGGTCGCTGTGTGATTGCGGTGTCGGAAGGCGTTCACGATGCCAGTGGCACTGCCATTGCGGCACTGCTGGCGAAGGATCTGGAGCACGATGCGCACGGCAATGTGCAACTGTCGGGCAACGGGGCGCTGGCCGATCTGCTGTGCGAAGAGATCAAGTCCAGGCTCAAGATCAAGCGGGTACGTGGCGACACTTTCGGCTATCTGCAGAGGTCGTTCATCGGCTGTGTCTCCGATGTCGACCAGCGCGAAGCGCGAGAGGTTGGAGAAAAGGCTGTGCAGTTTGCCATGTGGGGCAGTCGCAATGGCTCGGTCGCGATCAAGCGCACCGGTTTTTACTCGGTTGACTACGAACTGCTGGAACTCGACGCCGTAGCCGGCAAGACGCGCGTCATGGAGGATGAATTCATCACGGCCAGTGGCACCGATGTGACCGACGCGTTTCGGCTCTATCTGCGGCCACTGCTGGGTTCCGGCATGCCCGATGCGTTCCGGCTGCGTCACAACCCGGTAGCCAAGGTTTTACATCAAAGGAAATAGCTATGACAATTGATTTCAAGGGCCAGGTGGCCATCGTGACAGGCGCCGGCGGCGGCCTCGGACGCGCCCACGCACTGGCGCTGGCGGCACGTGGCGCCAAGGTACTGGTCAATGACCTGGGCGGCGCGCGCGACGGCTCCGGTGGCTCCGTCAGTGCGGCAGAAGCAGTGGCTGCAGAGATTCGCGCCGCTGGCGGAGAAGCGCTTGCCAACGGCGCTTCGGTGACTGACTTTGCAGCCGTGCAAGCCATGGTGCAACAGGCCATGACGGCGTGGGGGCGTGTTGATATTCTGGTCAACAACGCCGGCATCCTGCGCGACAAGACCTTCGCCAAAATGGAACTGGCCGACTTTGAACTCGTGCTCCAGGTGCACCTGATGGGCGCCGTGCATTGCAACAAGGCGGTCTGGCCGATCATGAATGCGCAGAAGTATGGCCGCATCCTGATGACCACCTCATCAACCGGCCTGTTTGGCAATTTTGGCCAGACCAACTACGGTGCGGCCAAACTTGCACTGGTGGGTCTGATGCAGACACTGGCACTCGAAGGCGCCAAGAACAACATTCGCGTCAACTGCCTGGCACCGACCGCACACACGCGCATGACCGAGGGCCTGATGCCGCAGGCCGTGCTCGATGCGCTGCAACCGGAAGCGGTCGTGCCAGCCATGCTGGTGCTGGTCTCGCAGGACGCCCCGACCCGGACGACTTTGTGCGCTGGCGCTGGCACCTTTGAGGCGGCTCACATCACCATGACCAGCGGCGTCTGGATCGGCACCGGCGCGGACGCGGCCGAACGGCTGGCCGAGCAGTTGGCGCAGGTGACGGACCGCACCGGTGACAGCGTGCCACAAAGCGGCGCCGCGCAAGGCAGCAACGAGGTTGGCAAGGCGATGCAAAACGTCGCTCGTTGACGGCGCATGGTCTGGGACCATCCCCATCCCTTCACCTTGCCGGTGCAGCCGCAGGCCGAGGACATTGACGGCCTGAACCACACCAACAATGCGGTTTATGTGCAATGGTGCGAAAAAGTCGGCTGGGCGCATTCCGAATCGCTGGGCCTGAGTCTGGCGGACTATCAGCGGCTGGATCGGGCGATGGCGATCCGGCGTGGCGAGTACGACTATCTGCTGCCGACCACCCTGCATGAGGAACTCACGCTCGCAACCTGGTTGACTGCCAGCGACGGCAAGCTGACGATGGAGCGGCGCTTTCAATTGATTCGCAACGCGGACCAAATCACCGTGCTGCGCGGCCGCTGGGATCTGGTCTGCATTGAACTCAGTAGCGGCCGTGCGCGACGCATGCCGCCAGCGTTCTGCCAGGTCTACCTGGCGGCCATGGTGGATGCGACTTCTTGACCAGAACACCTAACGCATTTTGGATTCATCGCCGAAAACACCCCAGACCAATTTTTCGGGCTTCACAAACTTCTTCCATGTAGTGTTCACCTGTTCGGTCGTCAGGGATTCAATCAGGGCGTCCCCTCTTTCGTAGGCATCGGGCGTTTGGCCGAACTCCATCCGGTCGCCCATGAAAGCCAGCGCCCAGCTATCGCCCGAACGTCCACGCAGGCGATCGGCCAGAAACTGGCGCTTGAATGTTTCGACTTCGGCCGCCGTGAAACCTTCACTCAGCGAGCGTAGCAGTTCTTCCTTGAGAGCAGATTCGGCAGCGCTGACTTTCGCTGGCGAAACCTCGGCGCTGAGTGAAATATTGGCGTTGGCCTCGTAGCGACTGGCGCTGTAAGAAGCACCTGCGCTGTAACTCAAACCACCGGTTTCGCGCAAACGCACCCAGAGCCGGGAACCGGGGCCACCGCCAAAGATGCGGGAGGCCAGGGACATCGCGTAGTCCTGCCAGTCAAACTGGCCTGCCCGAAGCGGCAGCGCATGGTAGGCGGCGAGGCTCACGTTGGTTTTGTCAGGCGTATCAAATACCAGTCGCGTTGGCGTACGCTCTATCAGCGGCTGCTCGATGCGCTGCCATGGCTGGGGCGCCTGCCAGCCATCGAGCGCCAGGGCAAACTGGGCCTGAACCTGCTTCACGTCGATGGGCCCGAGCACGGCGATCTGGGCGTTTTGTGCGCCGTAGAAGCGTTGGTAAAAGGCGTAGGCCTGATCGCGCGTCACCGCCGTGAGTTCCTGCAAGGTTTCCTCCAGGCTGTAGAGGTAACGAGGATCGCCTTTGGCATAGGGATTGCCGTAGCGACTCCAGGCGTTATGGGCCTGCGCCGACTTGTCCTTGAGCTGCCCTTGCAGCGCCTTGATCTGCGCGGACCGAATTTCTTCGAATTCGGCTGGCGGGAAAGTCGATTCCTTGAGCAACCGGGTAGCCAGCGCCAATGCAGCCATCGCATTTTCCTTCTTGACGGTCAAGGTCAACGCACCGCCCTCTTCTCCAAAATGCAGAGACAGTGCGGCACCGAGTCTGACCTGCTCGTCATGAATCTGCTGGCGTGTCATGCTTGCAGTGCCCTTGTCCAGCATCTGTCCCGCCAGCATGGCCGCGACATCTTGCTGGCGCAGCGACTCCAGGCTGCCGAACTTGAACGAAACGCTGATCTTGACCAGATCCCCGCGCACCGGTTTGGGCAGCAGCGCCGTCTTGATCCCGCCCGCTGTGCTGGAGAACGCAACCTTCTCATTGAGCGATCGGGTGCTGAAATCAAAGGCAGTTGATTCCATCCCTTTTTCGTTCAGCGTGAACCCCTGCAGGTAGGCTGCGACATCGGGTGAACTGATTTCCGGTGCACGCAGTGGCGCCTTGGTCGGGATCAGATGACCCAAAGTCCGGTTGTCGGCCAGCAGATAGCTACGCGCTACCCGATTGACATCATCCAGTGTCACGGTCTTCATGCGCTCGCGGTCCACAAACATCGCACGCCAGTCCCCCAGAACCTCAAATTGCAACGCGCCTTGCGCCACCGCAGCGGCGTTGGCAAACGCCAGTTCCAGGTTCTTCTCGATCTTGGCCTTCGCGCGATCAAATTCATCCTGACGCAGTGGCTCCCCGGCCATGTTCTCGACGATGTCGAGCAACAGTTTTTGTCGTGGCAGCGGGTCATCTTCCGGAGCAAAAGCGGTGCCGAAGACGAGGCTGCTCGCCTCTCGACGGCGTTCGGTCCCGACGAAAACCGCCTGAGCCAGTTTGCTCTCAACCAAGGCCTTGTGCAGGCGCCCCGAAGGTACATCACCCAGCGCGGTTACCAGTACCGCCAGGGCAATATTGTCGGAATGCAAGGCGGCCGGGGCGTGATAACTGGCAAGCATCAACTGCGCACTGGCGGGTCGGCGAACCACGACGCTGCGTTCCCCGTCCTGCACGGGCTCCAGCGTGTACGTCAGCGGAACCGGCCGCGCAGGCCTGACCAGCGCGCCAAAAGACTTTTGAACGGCAGTCAGGGTGGCGGCTGGGTCAAACTTGCCGGCCACCATCAACACCGCGTTGTCCGGACGGTAGTAACGCTGGTAGAAGGCCTGCAATCGCGATATGTCGACATTTTCAATGTCTGCCCGGTTGCCAATGGTCGGTTTGCCATAGTTGTGCCAGGGATAGGCGGCTGCCGTCACGCGTTGTGACAAGCTGGCAAAGGGGTTGTTGCCGGCGATCTCGAACTCGCTGCGCACCACGGTCATTTCGCTGTCCAGATCCTTCTTCGCAATGAAACTGTTGACCATGGCGTCAGCCTGCCAGCCAATGTACCAATCGAGCGACTCCTGACTGGAAACAAAAGTTGCGTAGTAATTGGTTCGGTCGGCGGTGGTTGTGCCGTTGAAGGTAAAGCCGCGCTTGCGGAACTCCGCCTTCGGGTCGATCATATTGGGAGATCCCTTGAAGATCAGGTGTTCCAGCAAATGTGCCATGCCGGATTCACCATAGCCTTCATGCCGCGAGCCGACCAGATAAGTGAGGTTCACCGTCACTCTCTCATCAGCCACATCAGGCGCCAGCAATACTTTCAGACCGTTGGCTAGCTGATATTGCGTAATGCCCTCGACCGTCTGCACTCGCGACATGCCAGGCGGCAGCGCGACCGTCTCCTGCGCAAGCAGTGGCAAAGCCAGCAGCGCGCTGAAACATGCAAATAGCAAACCCCTGGCGACAGCGCTGCCAGCGCACTTGAGAATAACCATCGATAACTCCCTGTCAGGCATTTGCCGGTCGATCGAGCCGGCTAGGAAAAAGCCTGAGGCGGATGATACTTGCCGAATCAGTGCACGACGCGCTCGAAGGTGAACTGCCCCGGTGCGCGGATCGGATCGACATCGACCGGAATCACATCCTTGGGCGCGAACTTGCCTTCCAGTAGCAACCTGGACAGCGGGTTCTCGATGCGCTGCTGAATCGCACGCTTGAGGGGCCGGGCCCCAAACACCGGATCGAATCCGACCTTCGCGAGCTCAGCCAGTGCCGCCGGCGACACTTCCAGTACCAGGTCCATCTTGGCCAGACGTTCCTGTAGCGCCTTGATCTGGATCCCGGCTATCTTGGCAATGTGGGAGGCATCAAGTGCGTGGAACACCACGGTTTCGTCAATGCGGTTCAGGAATTCCGGACGGAAGTGATTCTTCAGTTCATCGGTGACGGCGTCCTTGATATCCTCGCTGTCCTGCCCGACCATGCTCTGAATCATGTGGGAGCCGATGTTGCTGGTCATCACGATCACGGTGTTCTTGAAGTCGACGGTGCGGCCATGGCCATCGGTCAGGCGACCATCATCGAGCACCTGCAACAACACATTGAACACATCGGGATGTGCCTTCTCGACTTCGTCAAGCAGCAGAACACTGTAGGGCTTGCGGCGCACTGCTTCCGTCAGGTAACCACCCTCCTCATAACCAACATAGCCGGGTGGAGCGCCAATCAGACGAGCCACCGAGTGCTTCTCCATGAACTCGCTCATGTCGATGCGCACCAGGTGATCTTCGCTGTCAAACAGAAAGCCGG
>JBAXNI010000097.1:0-10280 GCA_037133835.1 Comamonadaceae bacterium
AAATGGTGCCGATTAACGGATTCGAACTGTTGACCTACCGCTTACAAGGCGGTTGCTCTACCAACTGAGCTAAATCGGCACGTTGCTATTTTACGGGACTATTTGACACGCTTTAGCGCCGGTCGAATCCCGGCAGTGGTCGGTCGCGGTGGCTCGGGGTTGTCGTCTGGTGGTGTCGAATCCACACGCGTCAACTGCACGGGCTTGAGTTCGGCCGCCACGGGCTGCAAACCCTGTGGTCCGCCAGCCACTTCCGTACTGTCCGATATGACCATCGGAAACGCCATGCCCTGTCCGTTTTCACGCGCATAGATGGCCACGACCTGTGCCACTGGTACGGCAATGTCACGTGCCGTTCCAGCGAAGCGGGCTTTGAATTCAATGAATTCGTTGCCCAGCTGAAGCCCCGTCGTGGCATCAAAGCTGATGTTCAGGACGATTTCACCGTCCTTCACATACTCGCGGGGCACCTGCACGCGCTCATTCACAAGCACTGCAATATAGGGTGTGTAACCGTTGTCCGTGCACCACTCGTAGAGCGCACGAATCAGGTAGGGGCGAGTCGAAGTGGCTTGCGCAGAATCCGTCATCGGCGTGTACTCTGCGCTTATTTGCGCATCACTTTCTCGGAGGGCGTCAAGGCCTCGATGTAAGCCGGACGCGAAAAAATCCGCTCGGCGTACTTGAGCAGTGGCGCAGCGTTCTTGCTGAGATCGATACCGTAGTAATCAAGCCGCCAAAGCAGTGGCGCGATCGCCACGTCGAGCATCGAAAAGCCGTCACCGAGCATGTATTTGTTCTTCAGGAATACCGGCGCGAGCTGCGTCAGGCGGTCCCGAACATGGGCGCGCGCCTTGTCGAGCAACTTCTCGTTGGCTTTGGCGGCGCGTGATTCGAGGGTGGACACATGGACAAACAGTTCCTTCTCGAAATTGAGCAGGAACAGCCGCACACGAGCGCGGTCAACCGGGTCGCCCGGCATCAACTGGGGATGCGGAAAACGTTCATCAATGTACTCGTTGATGATGTTGGACTCGTACAGAATCAGGTCGCGCTCAACCAGGATGGGGACCTGGCCATAAGGGTTCATGACACTGATGTCTTCGGGTTTGTTGTACAAGTCAACGTCACGAATCTCGAAGTCCATGCCTTTTTCAAACAGGACAAAACGGCAACGGTGGGAAAATGGGCAGGTAGTACCTGAATACAACACCATCATGGTGGGACTCCTAAAAAAACCAAAGAGTGGGATGCTTCACGCAAGCCCACTCCACAAACCTCAGATTGCGCCCATTTGAGCGCAACTTGAGCCGCTTAACTGTGCTACTTGACCTCTTTCCAGTAGACCGCGTTGAGTCGCCAGGCGCAGAAAGTAAAGACCGCGAGGAACAGCAGGACCCAGACACCGACACGAACGCGGGTATTTTGAACCGGTTCACCCATCCATTGCAAATAGGCCACCAGGTCGCCGATCGCCTGATCGTATTGCGGGCCCGTCATGGTGCCGGGCTTGACCTGCTCCCAGCCCTTGAAATGGCTGGTCGCCTCACCGTGCTCCTTGACCTCTTCAAAGACGGGTCGACGTTCACCCTGCAGTTCCCAAAGCACATGCGGCATGGCCACGTTGGGAAACACCAGATTGTTCCAGCCGGTCGGCTTGGTGTCGTCCTTGTAGAAGGTCCGCATATAGGTGTACAGGTAGTCAGCGCCGGTTCCGCCAGCGCCGGCGCGTGAGCGCGCAATCACCGTCAGATCTGGTGGATTGACACCGAACCAGGCCTTGGCCTGTTGCGGGTCGATGGCAGACTTCATGGTGTCACCAACTTTGCCGTTGGTCACCAGCAGATTGGACTTGATCTGCTCGGCTGTCAGTCCGATGTCGCGCAGGCGGTTGTAGCGCATGAAAGCGGCCGAATGACAGTTGAGGCAATAGTTGACAAACAGCTTGGCGCCATTTTGCAGTGCGGCCATGTCGCTGGTCTTGTTCGGTGCCTTATCCCAGGCCGGGCCACCCACATTGGCCTGTGCACCGAGCGTGAAACCGCAGGCCACCAGCAAGCCAAGAACGAATTTTGGAATGAATGTCATGGTTTTCATGATGGTGTCTTCCCTTCAATGCGCCGTGTAGTTGACACGATCAGGCACCGGCTTGGTCTTGCCCATTTGGCTCCACCAGGGCATCAGGATAAAGAACGCAAAGTAGAACAAGGTGCCCACTTGAGCCACGCGGCTGTAGATGGGTGACACTGGCTGCGTCCCCAGGTAACCAAGTACGAGGAAATCGACAACAAACACTGCGTACAGGTACTTGTGCCAATTTGGCCGATAGCGAATGGACTTGACCGCACAGTTGTCCAGCCATGGCAGGAAAAACAGTACGACGACGCCGCCGCCCATGGCGACAACGCCCCAGAACTTGGCATCGATGGCCAGCATCATGGCGACGACGACCGCCGCGCCAAGCGCGATGGCTCCCTTGAACAGCGCCGGCATTTTGATCTTGAACACGGCCAGACCCGCACCGAGCACGGTACAGGCGATCAGCGCGTACATCATTTCGGTCGTCACGGCCCGCAGCAGCGAGTAAAACGGCGTGAAATACCATACTGGTGCAATGTGCAAGGGCGTCTGGAACGGGTCGGCCGGGATGAAGTTGTTGTACTCCAGAAAGTAACCACCCATCTCCGGTGCAAAAAAGACGATGGCGGTAAACACCATCAGGAAGACACCGACCGCGAAGATGTCATGCACCGAGTAGTAGGGATGGAAAGGAATGCCGTCCAGGGGGATGCCCTTGGCGTCCTTCTTTTCCTTGATTTCGATACCGTCCGGGTTATTGGAGCCGACTTCATGCAGGGCAATGATGTGGGCCACGACCAAACCCAGCAACACCAGCGGCACAGCGATCACATGGAAGCTGAAAAAGCGATTCAGCGTTGCATCACCGACCACATAGTCACCACGAATCCAGAGCGACAGATCCGGGCCGATAAAGGGAATGGCAGAAAACAGGTTGACGATCACCTGCGCGCCCCAGTAGCTCATCTGGCCCCAAGGCAGCAGGTACCCCATGAACGCCTCTGCCATCAACGCAAGAAAGATGGCGCAGCCGAAAAGCCAGGTCAGTTCACGCGGCTTGCGGTAGCTTCCGTAAAGGAGACCACGGTACATGTGCAGGTAAACCACCAGAAAAAAGGCGGAGGCGCCGGTAGAGTGCATGTAGCGGATCAGCCAGCCCCAGGGAACGTCGCGCATGATGTACTCGACCGAACCGAAGGCCAGCGCCGCATCCGGCTTGTAGTGAATGACCAGAAAAATGCCTGTGACCAGTTGAATCACCAGCACCAGCAGGGAGAGCACGCCGAACACATACCAGATGTTGAAGTTCTTGGGCGCGTAGTACTCGCTCATGTGCTCCTTGAAGAGCTTGGACAGCGGAAACCGGTTGTCAATCCAGTTCAGCAGCTTTTCACCGGCGGCAGCGTTCGGGGAGATTTCGTGAAATTCAGCCATGATTTGTTTCCTTAGGCTTTACGGTCTTCGCCGATGAGCAGCTTGGTCTCGGAGAGATACATATGGGCCGGAACTTCGAGGTTGTCTGGCGCCGGTTTGTTCTTGAACACCCGACCAGCCAGATCGAAGGTCGAACCGTGGCAAGGACAAAAGAAGCCGCCTTGCCAGTCGTCCGGCAAGGATGGCTGGGCACCGGTCTGAAATTTGTCGGACGGTGAGCAGCCCAGATGGGTGCAGATGCCAACTGCGACAAAGTACTCCGGTTTGATGGAGCGGTGGGCGTTTCGCGCGTAATCCGGTGCCTGCTCCGTAGGCTTGCGCTCGGATTTGGGATCAGCCAGTTGCGGGTCAATCTTGGGCAAGGCGGCCAGTTGCTCAGGCGTGCGACGCACGATCCAGACCGGCTTGCCACGCCATTCGACCGTCATCTTTTCGCCCGGTTTGAGGGCCGAAATGTCGGCCTCCACCGCCGCACCTGCAGCCAGCGCTCGCTCGGAGGGCTGCATGCTGGTAATAAATGGAACTGCGGCGGCGATACCGCCAGCCGCTCCTACACAGCTGGTGGCAATCAACCAGGTCCGCTTGCTGGCGTCATGGCCGCTATCGGCAAGGCTTTCACTCATGGGAATCCTCAATGAAAAATCGCTATCGGGGTTAACCACTAATTGTAGCTGAGCGCCTCGACCGGCATCAGGGTCCTCGCTGCACCAGGACTCTGCAGCAAACCCGGCGTTTTTGCACGATACTGCCCACCTTGAACCAAAGAACGGAGATATTTCAAATGGGAATGATGCAGGAATTCAAGGAATTTGCTGTCAAGGGCAATGTCATGGACCTGGCGGTCGGTGTCATCATTGGTGGCGCATTTGGCAAGATCGTCGACTCTGTCGTGGGTGACCTGGTGATGCCGTTGGTCGGCGCTTTGATCGGAAAACTTGATTTTTCCAACCTCTTTATCGTGCTTGGCACCGTGCCACCAGGCAATCTCATGACCATAGACGCCCTGAAAAAGGCCGGTGTTCCGGTATTCGCGTATGGAAGTTTCATCACTGTAGCGGTCAATTTTGCCATTCTGGCTTTTATCATCTTCATGATGGTCAAACAAATCAACCGCCTCAAAAAGGCAGCGCCCGCAGCGCCTGTGGCGGCCCCGGTGACACCCGAAGACATACTGCTGCTGCGCGAAATTCGCGACAATCTGAAGAAATAGGACCTCAGCAGTGTGACAACTGGCGTGCCACGCGAATGGCCGCCAGCAGGCTGGACGGGTCTGCCTGACCGGTGCCTGCGATGTCAAAGGCAGTGCCGTGATCCGGGCTGGTGCGTACCAGGGGCAGGCCGAGCGTCACATTGACGCCCTGCTCAAGCCCGAGATACTTTACGGGAATCAAGCCCTGGTCGTGGTACATCGCGACCACAACGTCGAATTCGGCCAACCGTCCGGGCTTGGCCCTGGCGCTCATGAACACCGTGTCCGGAGCGTAAGGGCCACTGACCTGAAGTCCCTGCTCGCGCGCCTGGCTGATGGCCGGAGCGATGATTTCAAGTTCCTCGCGCCCGAACAGGCCCCCTTCCCCGGCGTGCGGATTGACGCCGGCCACCGCAATGCGCGGCGCGCGACCCAGGATGGCGCTGAGCGAATCATGCGTGATCAACAGCGTCTGCAGCACATTGGCCGTGGTCACCGCATCGAGCGCGTCGCGCAGCGACACGTGAATGCTGACAAGCACTACCCGCAATTCGTCATTGGCCAGCATCATGCGTACTGGCATCTGCGCCAGCGCCTTGCCCCTATGAGCGGCCGCTTGCGCCTGCAGCAGTTCCGTATGTCCGGGAAAGCCCGAATAGGGCGCACCAGCCAGCGCCAGCGCCTCCTTGTTCAGAGGCGCTGTCACCAGCGCCGCAATATCGCCGCGCAAAGCTGCCTGCGCCGCCCAAACCACACACTGTGCCGCCAGCAGGCCAGCGGCTGCATCGAGTCGCCCGAACGCAGGCGGCGCCGCCAGGGTACCTGCTTGTAACAGCGGCAGACAGCCTGGCGGCGTTTCAAACACGTCCAAAGCATCTTCAAGCACCGCCAGTGGCACGGGAATGGCCCCCGCACTGACAAGTTGGGTGGCCCGGCGCAGTGTGGCCGCGTCGCCGACAACAAAGCAGCCTCGCAACAGTTCGGGCGCATCGCGGTACGCTTTGGCAATGATTTCCGGCCCAATACCGGCAGCGTCTCCAAGGGTGATGGCGATGGGCTTGATCATGCTCAGGCCGGATTGTCTATGTCAACGAACTGATGCTCCAGACCCAGCTGCGCCGCCACGTGGGCAGCGACGGCGGGAGCACCAAAACGCTCGGTCGCATGATGACCACATGCCAGGTAAGCAACTCCCATCTCGCGCGCGTAATGCGCTTGCGGCTCCGAAATTTCCCCTGTGATGAAAGCCTCTGCGCCGGCCGCAATCGCGGCCTCGAAGTAGCCCTGTGCGCCACCGCTGCACCAGGCAATTCTGTGTATCGCTCGCGCCGTTCCGTTGACGAGGGCCACCGGCCGCTGCAACTGCCGTTCGATGTGCTGCGCGAGCGCACCGGCTGACTCAAAACCGCCCGCTTGCAGGCGCGCACCCATAAAACCCAGCTCCTGCTCGCCAAAGCGCTCACTGGCCAGCAAGCCGAGCTTCAACCCGAGTTGCGCGTTGTTGCCGAGCTCCGCGTGGGCGTCCAGTGGCAAGTGGTAAGCAAACAGGTTGATGTCATGCGCCAGCAGCAGGGCCAGGCGCTGCTTCATCCAGCCAGTGACGCACCCATCCTGGGAGCGCCAAAACAGTCCATGGTGGACAAAAATGGCCTCCGCCTGCGCTGCAATGGCTGCCTCGATCAAGGCGCGGCTGGCGCTGACACCGGAAACGATCTTGTGCACCTGGGCGCGACCCTCCACCTGCAGACCGTTGGGACCGTAATCGCGAAAGCGCTCGGGCTGTAGCAGCGTATTGAAGCTCTGGAGTAACTGTGCTCGTTCAGTCATGGTGGCAAAGGAAGATACGGTTCGCATTGTCGGGTAATTCTTTGCGCCGGCATGCATGGAACTGGCACGCCGCCTACAATTTGTGCTTATGAAGCGTCTCTGGTTACTCTTTTCTCAGACCGTCACGGTGTTGCTGGCGATGTATTTTGTCGTCGCGACACTCAAACCTGACTGGCTCGGCAAGGGGTTCAACCGTACCGGGCCGGTGGCGCTGCTGGAGGCGCCCGCTGCTCCGCCCGGCGTAGCACCTGTTGGCAGCTTCAGGCTGGCGGCACAGAAAGCGTCGGCCGCCGTGGTCAGCATCAACACCAGCAAGGCCGCCAAAAACCGGCCGCACAGCAACGACCCCTGGTTCAACTTCTTCTTTGGCGAGCAGGGCAATGAGCCCCAGGTTGGCCTGGGCAGCGGTGTCATCGTCAGTGCCAGCGGCTACATCCTGACCAACAACCACGTGGTAGATGGCGCTGACGAGATTGAAGTAAGCCTCAACGACAGCCGACGCGCCCATGCGAAGGTGATAGGCACTGACCCGGATAGCGACCTGGCGGTACTCAAAATCGAACTTGATCGCCTGCCGGTCATTGTGCTGGGCAACTCCGATACGCTTCAGGTAGGCGATCAGGTGCTGGCCATCGGCAACCCCTTTGGCGTCGGGCAGACTGTGACCGGCGGCATTGTCAGCGCGCTTGGACGCAATCAGCTCGGCATCAACACGTTCGAGAACTTCATCCAGACCGACGCTGCCATCAATCCCGGAAATTCGGGCGGTGCCCTGGTTGATACGGCGGGACATCTGCTCGGTATCAATACCGCCATCTACTCGCGCTCGGGCGGCAGCATGGGCATCGGTTTTGCCATTCCCGTGGCCACTGCCAAGCTGGTGCTCGAAGGCATCGTCAAGGACGGACAAGTGACTCGCGGCTGGATTGGCGTTGAGCCCAACGATTTATCGCCAGAACTGGCCGAGACCTTTGGTGTCAAGGCGCAATCGGGCGTCATCATCACTGGCGTCATGCAGAGCGCACCGGCGGCCCAGGCGGGCATTCGCCCGGGTGACGTCATCGTTGAAGTTGCTGGAAAACCGACCACCAACGTGTCTGAACTGCTTGGCGCTGTTGCTGCGCTCAAACCCGGCACTGCAGCCAAATTCACTCTGTTGCGCCGCGAAGAAAGAATCGAACTCAAGGTGACACCAGGGACCCGCCCCAAAGCGCGGCGCGTCGCACAGTAGACCAGCATCTTGAAAGCCGGGCCGGCGCCCACAATTAGGGGCTACGTGCGACCGGCGATGGCGCCCGTTTACGCTTTCTTTTCCGAACGTTCAAATCCAAAATGACCAAACAGACCCTCTCCTTCCAGGCCGAAGTGGCCCAGCTATTGCACCTTGTCACCCATTCGCTGTATTCGAACAAGGAAATCTTTCTGCGCGAACTGATTTCCAACGCTTCAGACGCCTGCGACAAGTTGCGATTTGAAGCGCTCGACAACAGCACGCTCTATGAAGACGCGCCCAATCTGGAGGTCCGCGTGTCCTTTGACAAGGACGCCAGGACACTGACGATTTCGGACAATGGCATCGGCATGAGTCAGCAGGAGGCCATCGATCATCTGGGCACCATCGCCAAGAGCGGCACCAAGGACTTCATGTCCAGGTTGACCGGGGACCAGAAAGCCAATGTCTCGGAACAAGGGCAGTTGATCGGTCAGTTCGGCGTCGGCTTCTACTCGGGCTTTATCGTTGCCGACAAGATCACGGTAGAGTCACGTCGCGCCGGTTTGAAGGCCGAGGAAGGCGTTCGCTGGATCAGTGGCGGCGCCGGTGACTTTGAAGTCGAGGCCATCAGTCGCGCCAGGCGCGGCACCAGTGTCATCCTGCACCTGCGTGACGACGCCATGGATTACGCGTCAGCCTGGAAGCTCAAGAGCATCATCGCGAAGTACTCGGACCACATCAGTCTGCCCATCCTGATGGAAAAAGAAGAGTGGAAAGACGGCGAACTGATCAACCCGAGCGATGAAAAAGGCGGACGCCAGCCCGGTGCCATGGTCAAGACCGGCGACTGGGAAACAGTCAACAAGGCCAACGCCATCTGGGCCAGAGCCAAGAAGGACATCTCCGAGGAACAGTACAACGAGTTCTACAAGCAGATCAGTCACGACATGGACGCGCCTTTGGCCCACACGCACAACCGGGTCGAGGGAAGCACCGAGTACACCCAGTTACTCTACCTACCCGGCAAGGCACCGTTTGATTTATGGAACCGTGAAAAGTCCGCCGGCGTCAAGCTCTACGTCAAGCGTGTCTTCATCATGGACGATGCCGAGGCACTGCTGCCGACCTACCTGCGCTTCGTCAAGGGCGTGGTCGACTCAAGCGACCTGCCGCTCAACGTGAGCCGCGAGTTACTGCAGGAAAGCCGCGATGTGAAGGCGATCCGCGAGGGTTGCACCAAACGCGTGCTTGGCATGCTGGAGGACCTGGCCAAGAACGACCAGGCACCAGTGTCGGCCGAAGGCGTCACGGATGTGCTGAGCGAAGAAGACAAAGCCCAGCAGGGAAAATACAGCAAGTTCTACGCCGAGTTCGGTGCCGTGCTCAAGGAAGGCTTGGGCGAGGACTATGCCAACAAGGACCGCCTTGCCAAGTTGCTGCGCTTTGCCTCCAGCACCACCGACAGCATCAGCGTGTCCCTGGACGCCTACAAGGCGCGCATGAAAGAGGGGCAGGAAGCCATCTACTACATTACCGCCGACACCCCGGCAGCCGCCAAGAACAGCCCGCAACTCGAAGTTTTCAAGAAAAAGGGCATCGAGGTGCTCCTGATGACCGACCGCGTCGACGAGTGGGCTCTGAACTACCTGCACGACTTTGACGGCACACCCATGCAAAGCGTGGCCAAGGGCGCCGTCGATCTTGGCAAGCTGCAGGACGAGAGCGAGAAAAAAGCGGCTGAAGAGGCGGCTGAGACCTTCAAGCCGCTACTGGCCAAACTGAAGGAAGCGCTGAAGGACAAGGCCGAAGACGTGCGTGTCACAACCCGGCTGGTGGACTCACCCGCCTGCCTGGTGGTGCAGGACCACGGCATGAGCACGCAACTCGCGCGCATGCTCAAGCAAGCCGGTCAGAGCGCGCCGGAGGTCAAACCGGTGCTCGAAGTCAACGCCGACCATCCCCTGGTCAAGAAGCTCGACGGCTCGGTCCATTTCAACGATCTGGCACACATCCTGTTCGATCAGGCACTGCTGGCCGAAGGTGGCCTGCCGGCCGATCCCGCGGCCTATGTGAAGCGGGTGAACGCGCTGCTGGTTTGATTGGGCCGTTTGCTGCACGCCGTGAAGATTCGCGCCTACCGTCATCACGACGAACAGGCAGTCGTCGCCCTTTGGCGCTCTTGCGGCTTGACGCGTCCCTGGAATGACCCCGGTCGCGACATTGCGCGCAAACTCACGCAGCAACCGGAGCTATTTCTTGTAGGCACGTATCAGGACATGCTCGTCGGTACGGCCATGGTCGGCTTCGATGGACACCGCGGCTGGATCAACTATCTGGCGGTTGCGCCGGCCTTTCAGGGAAAGTCCTTCGGCCGCCAGCTGGTGCAGGAGGCCGAGCGACTGCTGATCGAGCGAGGGTGCCCCAAGCTCAATCTTCAAGTTCGTTCTTCAAACACACAGGCCATCGCCTTCTATCGCAAGCTTGGCTACGCACAGGATGATGTTGTCAGCTTCGGCCGGCGACTGATCCAGGATGACG
>JBAXNI010000098.1:0-10262 GCA_037133835.1 Comamonadaceae bacterium
CGCAGTACCGGGAAGTCTGGAGTTGCGGTTTGCGCGGTGGCTGCAACCTTTACCGCGTCTCACCGCTGCGCCCGGCGCGCCGTGAAGATCCCGCTGCTGCAACGGTTGAACTGCCGCGCAACATGCTCACCATCAACCTGCCAACCCTGGTGATCTGGGCACTCGATGACATTGCGTTGCCGCCAGCCCTGATTGAGGGCCTGACCGACTACATCGACGACCTGACCCTTCGCACGGTACCAGATGCATCCCACTGGATTGTGCATGAGAAGCCACAACAGGTGGCCGAGCTGATCGCTTCCTTCCTGGGCTAATAACGACTCCCTAATACACCCCGGCCTCACCCAGCGGCCTGTCCTTGAAGCGTTTATGAACCCAGAAATACTGGTCGGGCATGGTGTCGATGAAGGCCTGCAGGCGCAGGTTCATGAGCGCCGTGTCGGCCACGGGATCAGCAGAGGGAAAGTCGGCCCAGGCCGGCAGGATCTGCACCTCGTAGCCGTGACGTGTCATCCGTGTCAGCACCGGAACCACCTTGGCCCTGCCCAGTCTGGCAAAACGTGACAACGACGGCACCGTTGCAGCAGACACACCATAGAACGGCACCCAGACCGACTCTTCCGGTCCAAAATTCATGTCCGGGAGCAAATAGAGTGGATCCCCGGCACGCAGCGCGGCCACGATGGACTTGACGCCTTCGACGCGACCAAACAGCCGGGACGCGCCAAAGCGCTTGCGCCCGGCCAGAATCCAGGCGTCAAGCACCTTGTTGGATTGATCGGTGTAGATGGTGGTGAAGTGCCGCGACATTTGCTCGGTCAGCGCGGTCCAGCCGGCGTCCATTCCAACAAAGTGCGGCGCGAAGATGACGGTTGGTTGAACGCCCTGCAATTCATGAACGGCACCCGACAAAATCAGACGCCGCCTGACCAGCTTCGTCGATCCGTGCCAGAGCCAACCCCGATCCAACCAGGCTTGGGCAAAATGAACAAAGGTCCAAAACGTCACGCCGCGAGTCCGCTGTACTGACCAGTCCGGAAAGCACAGGCGCAGGTTGGTATTGGCCACCCGGCGTCTGGCTTTGACAAGCGCATAGAGCAGCGAGCCCAGCAAAAACCCAAGAGCCCGTATCCAGACGAGCGGCAGTATCGCCAGGAAGTGCATCACGCCGATGCCAAACCAACTCCACACACTGCTCAGCATCAGAGTTCCTGGCGCGGTTGCTTGTAACGCGCGTAGCCCCACAGGTATTGCTGTGGACAAAGCCGGATCATTCTTTCCATTTCCCTGTTGACGTGTTCGGCGGCCTGATCCGCAGCCGCTGGTAAATCGGCAGCCATTGGCTCAAAATGTACCCGATAGCCGCGACCCCAGGAAAGACGCTCGCCCCATGTCAAAACAATGGCCGCGCCGGTTTGCTGAGCCAATCGCGCCGACAGGGTCATGGTGTAGGCATTGCGACCAAGAAAGGGAACCCATACACCCAAGCCCTTGGGTGGCACCTGGTCGGGCAGCAGTCCCACACACTCCCCCCTCTTGAGTGCCTTGATCATTTGCTTGACGCCAGCCAGCGTCGTTGGAGTCGTCTGCAGGCCGGGACGATTGCGGGCATTGGTGACCAAGGAGCGCAACCAGTGCTGACGCGGTGGACGAAACAGAACCGTGATCGGATATTGCGTCTGCCCATAGCGTCGCGCATACGCTTGTGCTGTGATCTCAAAACATCCCAGATGTGGCGTCAGGAAGACGACTCCCCTGCCCCTGGCGAGCGCCGCATCCACATGCTGCGCCCCTTCCCACAGGACTCTCACAGGCCGGCCAAACCACAGGCGGGGCAGTTCCGCGACCAGTTTGCCGGCCTCACCGACGGCGCCCAGCCAATGCCGCCATCCGATACCGGCTTGGCGCGTGTTGGCCAAAAAGCGCCGGCGGTAGACGCCAGATGCAATAAACACCAGCCAGCCCGCACTCCAGCCAAGGGCGTGTGCAAGCACAAGAGGCACGAAAGAGAAGACTTTGAAAAAAAAGGCCATCACTCGGATAAAATCTGCTGGTCGCTGAGTTATGGAACTACTTGCAGGGCGACACACAAGGGCCGGTTTGCTGCAAACTGCCATTGTGCCTTGTCAACTTTGACATTTCTGCTAAAGCGTTCGCTAAAAGCCTCCAAGCCAAAGCAACGCGAACTTGTTGTTAACTTTTTTTGGGAGCTAATACCTTGGCGAACGATTTTCTCTTTACATCCGAGTCTGTTTCTGAAGGCCACCCTGACAAGGTAGCTGACCAGATCTCGGATGCCATTCTCGATGCCATCTTCACGCAGGACCCCAAGTCTCGCGTGGCAGCCGAGACCCTGTGCAACACTGGCTTGGTCGTGCTGGCCGGTGAGATCACCACCAACGCCCATGTGGATTACATCCAGGTGGCGCGAAACACCTTGAAGCGCATCGGCTACGACAACACCGACTACGGCATCGACTACCGGGGTTGCGCCGTACTCGTGGCCTACGACAAACAGAGCAATGACATCGCCCAGGGTGTGGATCACGCATCCGATGATCACCTGAACACTGGCGCCGGGGATCAGGGTCTGATGTTCGGCTACGCCTGCAACGAAACGCCCGAGCTGATGCCGGCTCCGATCTATTACGCGCATCGATTGGTGGAACGTCAGGCCCAGTTGCGCAAGGACGGACGCCTGCCTTTCCTGCGCCCGGATGCCAAGAGCCAGGTCACCATGCGCTATGTGGATGGCAAGCCGCACTCCATCGACACCGTCGTGCTGTCAAGCCAGCACGCGCCCGAGATGAGCCTGGGTGAGCGTATGACCGATGCTTTCTACGAAGCAGTACGGGAAGAAATCATCAAGCCGGTACTACCAAAGGAGTGGCTGACCGCAGACACCAAGTACCTGATCAACCCGACCGGGCGCTTCGTCATTGGCGGCCCGCAAGGAGACTGCGGCTTGACCGGGCGCAAGATCATCGTCGACACCTATGGTGGTGCCTGCCCGCACGGCGGCGGCGCCTTCAGCGGCAAAGACCCAACCAAAGTGGACCGCTCAGCCGCCTATGCTGCGCGCTATGTGGCAAAGAACATCGTGGCGGCTGGCTTGGCGCGGCAGTGCCAGATTCAGGTGGCTTATGCCATTGGGGTGGCCAGGCCGATGAACGTGACGGTTTATACCGAGGGCACGGGCGTCATCTCTGACGAGAAGATAGCAGCATTGGTCCATGACCACTTTGACCTGCGCCCGCGCGGCATCATTCAGATGCTTGATTTGCTGCGCCCGATCTATGAAAAGACCGCAGCCTACGGCCACTTTGGTCGCGAAGAGCCCGAGTTCAGCTGGGAGCGAGTAGATAAGGCGCAGGCACTGCGCGCCGCCGCGGGGCTGTAGGCAAGCGGCCACATGAAACTGCAGACACAACGCTGGATTGACCGCTGGCTGGGCCAGCTCTTGTGCTCTGTGGTTTCACTCTGGGCCTGGCTGCTGGTGTCAAAGAATGCAACGCAGCAGCTGAGCCGCCAGCCCGGCCACATCCTGATCATTCTGCTGTCCGAGATGGGGAGCGTGGTGCTGGCCGGCCCCATGTTCGCAGCCTTGCGCCAGCGCTTTCCCGATGCCACCCTGCATGTGTTGCAGTTGAAGAAGAATCAGGAAGTCTCCTTGCTGCTGGGGCTGGCCCAACCCGAGCATCTGCACGCGCTGGATGACAGTTCGGGCCTGGCCCTGCTGGGCGACATCTGGCGCGTCAGTCGGGCGTTGCGCCGGCTGCCGCTGGACGCCGTGATCGACTGCGAGTTGTTTTCGCGCATCAGCGCCCTCATGTCCTACCTCAGTGGTGCACCCCTGCGCGTCGGCTTTACGCCGCACACACAAGAGGGTCTGTACCGTGGCAGCTTCATCAACCGTGCCATTCCGTACAACCCCTACCAGCACATCAGCAAACAGTTTCTCTCGCTCGCTGACGCGCTGGAGTCCACGAGCATGCCGCGGAACAAGGCCGCAGCCATTCGCGAGCTGCCAACAGACACCGGCTTGGCGGTGCACTTTAGCGTGGAGGAGTTGCGGCAGTACCGCAGCAAGATGCTGGCAGATTTTCCGAACCTGAGCGGTCGCAGAGTCGTGCTGCTTTACGCTGGCGGTGGCATTTTGCCAGAACGCGCCTGGCCAGCAAGCCACTATGTCGAACTGGCCACCGGGCTGTGCTGTGCCGGGCACAGCGTGGGCCTGATCGGTCTGCGTGAAGACGCGCCGCTGGCCGCGGCACTGCAGAGCCAAACAGGCAGCGACTTCTGCGTCAATCTGACCGGCTACACGCGCAGTATCCGCGAACTGCTGATGCTGTTTCATGGCGCTGATCTGCTCATCACCAACGACGGTGGACCGGGTCACTTTGCCAGTCTGACGCCGATTCGCACGATGGTATTTTTTGGCCCGGAAACGGGGCGCCTGTATGGGCCGCTCGGACCACGCGCCCAGGTGCTCGAATCCGGTCTGGCCTGCTCGCCCTGCCTGTCTGCCTACAACCACCGCGAGACCTTTTGCGACGGTGATAACCAGTGCCTGCGGCGCATCGCCCCGGCACCCGTGTTGGCGCAGGCACTGGTCGCTCTGAATCAGTCTGGCCGTGCCGCGTGATGAGCGAACGCCTGTTTCAACTGATTGAATGGCTCAAGGGCTTCAGGTACATCAAGTTCGGGCTGGTGGGCGCAAGCGGTACCTTGGTCAACATGATGATCCTGTTTCTGGCGCAGGAATATCTGCTGGCCTTTATTACGCAACCAGGTGATCGGCTCTATGCGTCTCTGAGCTTGGCCATTGCCGTGGCCACCGTCAACAATTTCACGTGGAACAGGCTGTGGACCTGGGCTGACCGCATCCGTGAGAACGCTCTCGCAGGCGCTGCCGGGGCGGGGCTCAAAGTGCCGCGCAAGCTGTGGATGGGCCAACTTGGGCGCTATACGCTGGCCTCCTGGTTTGGTATCGCCCTGCAATACGGTTTGACGCTGTGGCTCTCGCACAACCTGCATTACCTGCTGGCCAACGTGATCGCCATTGTGATTGCCAGCGTCAGCAACTTTCTTGCCAATGACCACTGGACTTTTCGCCGCCGTCCGCGCATCCCATGAACCATGCAACGCCACCGATCGCGCAGCGCTTTGACGCCTGCACACTGGCCTGGCTCGCTCTGCTGCTGCTGGCGGTTGCGATCTACGCCTATGGTCTGGGTGGCCAATTCGTCCCGAGCAACGGCGACGAACTCGTGTACAGCCATATTGCCCGACTCACAGCAGCGTCCAGGCAGTGGCTGCCGCTGGTGTCGGAACTCGATCACATGCGCAACACCAAGCCACCCTTGCTGTTCTGGCAAGGCATGCTGGCCAGCGATTGGGGTCAGCACTGGAGTCAGGCGGCACTGCGTGCGCCAAGTCTGATCTATACGCTGCTCACATCCGGCGCCATTGTCTGGAGTGTGCTGAAAATCACCGGCAATATGCGCAGCGCCTGCCTGGCGGCCTGTATCTACCTGGCCTTTTTTTGCACCTTCCGCTTTGGTCGTACCTACCTGACCAGCGCGCCCGAAACTTTCTGGCTCAATGTTCCGATGTTTTGGCTGTTGTGGGAGCGCCTGGATGGATGCCCTCGGTCGGGCTGTCATTGCGGACTCGATCCGCAATCCATGCCTTGGGGCGATGGATGCCGGGTCAAGCCCGGCATGACAAATGGCGACCTGGGCTGGCTAACCCACGTCGGATTTGGTGTCGCACTGGGTTTGGGACTGGCCTACAAATCCTTTGCCCTGATCGCACCGGCAGCAGCCACCTTGTGGTGTGCGCGGTTGCTGAGCGCGCCTGTGCTGAACTGGCGTGCAGCAGTCGAAGTCAGTTTGAAAGTCGGCTTGAGCAGCGCGCTGGCACTAGGCATTTTTTCCCTGTGGTTTGTGCTCGATCCGGACCCTGCAGCAGTCTGGCGAGAGTTCGTCATCGGCGAAAACGCGAGCAAACTTTCCAGCGAGCGTGGCTACTGGCAAGTAGCGCTGTTCGGTGGCGGCTTCAGCGTGTGGGCACAAATGCTGGCCTATGTACAAAACGCCGGACTGCTGTCCTTTGTCGTGTGCGGCTTGATGATTCTCGGGCTACGCGAGGTGTTTGACGCCAAATCCAGACGCAACGCGCCGAGCACTCACATGTTCATCCTGCTGAGCTGGCTGGCCGTCTGGCTGATCGTCTTCACGCTGCCGAGCCAGCGCTCCGCGCGCTACGTCATCCCGGCCATGCCGGCGCTGGCCATGTTGATTGCGCTGTACTGGCAGCGCATAGGGCGCGTCTGGTTTCTCTCATCCTTGCTGCTATGCGGCATTCTGCTCGTCGCACTGGCACGCATCTCCTGGGCAACGCACGAGCTTGGCATTGCGAGCAGTCTGGAACTGGCGGTCACGCTGTCTGTCTGTTTTTTAGGTCTGACGCTGCTCGCTGGCGGCTTGTTCAAGCAAGTCTGGACAAGAGCTTGCACGGTAGCCGCTTGCCTTGCGGTCTATGCCAGCTTTGGTCTAAGCACGGCAAGCCTGAACGGCAACGCGGGCCAATACACCCTCAGCGCACAAGCGAAACTTCAGCACTCCCGGGTCGCTGTACCGAACGATTTCAACGGCGATTTCGAGCGCTTTCAATTCCTGTTGCCCGGCAACCAGTTCATCCCCTACGCACTGACAGAACGCTCGGCGACTGATTCCGGCGCCAAACAACTCCGCTTGTTGCTATCAAGTCACGATGCAGTGATCTGGCTGCAGTCGGACCTGTCTGAACTGGCACCACCGTGCACGCCGGATTGCCGCGTCCTTGGCTGGCGCTGGGACGTGAAGGGTCGACACCGCGGTGGCGAAATAAACGCGGGCAACCTCTGGTACCCCGAACACTGGCTGTTCAGGCGTGAGTGGCTGCTCGCAGGCGCCTTGCCCTCCAGTACCGCCGTGCCACGGTGAGCAAGTAGCCGAGTTGCAGCGCCACCCAAAGAAGCGGATCAAGCAGCGCATCCCACAAATTGCCCGTAGGCGCACGGGTCAGCACAAACACTGCGAGCACCGCCAGCAGCAAAGCCGCCGTGCGGGATCCCGACAACAGCCACAGCAAAGTGGCCATTGTCAGCACCAGCGCAAGGGCCATCGAACCAAAGCCCCAGGCATAGATGGACACCGGAAACCAGGCCAGCGTGTCGAGCAGCAAGCCCCAGCCAAGTAACACACCCAGCAGAAGCAGAACATTCTGTGACCATGAGTCCGTCACAGTGTGGCGCGTAGAGGTGTCCTGCCTAAGTGCAGCGTACCCGAGCAACCAGTTCACACAAAGAACCACACTCATGAGACTGGGACTTTGAAATGCAAGGCCGAGCCAGAATGCAGGCGAGGAGGCGTTGGGCAACAGCGTCCAAACCAGTGCCAGCAAGGCCAGCGTCCATCGATAGCGTGGCAGCAGCCAACTGGAGACAAGCAGAGCCACACTGCCAAGCACAATGGCCCAGCCCAGATGCAGCGCCAACCAGCTCACGGTGCCGTTTGGCAGCAGCGGTGTGCTGGAAAAAAGCATTCTGGAAAAAGCGTCAAATTCCATCGGTCTGAACTCTCAGCGAACCGGCGCAACAAAGGAAAACTGTTGCCAGGCGATCGCCTGACGCTGATCGGTGTAACTGGCCCACAGACTGTTGCCGGCCCAGGCCAGCGCCGGATACGAAAATTCTTCATGAGCGGCACCGCGCGCCAGCGTCTGTGCCAGCACCCAGTTTTGTCCATCTGTTGAAGCGCTCAAGTCCAATACGCTGCGACCTTTTGGCAGGGAGTTGTGAACCAGAAACATGCTTTCGGGCGCCAGTGCCAGAGCAGCCACCGATGAGTCCGGATTGTGCAAGGTCAAGTCTGGCAGATCGTTCCAGTGCCGACCACCATCCAGGGTTTGCGCCAGCGCCACCTTGCCCATAAGACTCTGGTCGCGCATCAGCGCCAGCCAACGCGATTCATCTGAAATCAGGAGAGCTGGTTGCAGCAAATGTTTTCGACTTGAAATTCGCACCATGCCAAGGAAGTCACCACTGGCATCAAAGCGCAAGGCAACGGGATACTTGATACCCATTTCAAAGTGAACGGGCAATACCATGCCGCCGTCCTTCAATGACAAGGGGGCGGTGCGAACCAGAAAACTCTTGTTCCAAAACCACGAAAGAGGCAAGACCCGCTCCACGTCAAACGACAGGGCCGCAAAATCCTGAGCAGGATGACTCTGGCGCAAATGCACAATGCGCGCCGCTGCCCAGCCACCCAGTCCGGTAGCCACCACAAACAGATGAACCCGGCCCTGACCATCCACCCAGGCCACCGGGTTGCCAAGTCGGCGCACACCAAAGCCCAGTTGATCGGCGAGCGTGTGCCGGTTCACGACAAAACGAGCAGCACTCCACTGCTGCTTGATGCGGTCAAATTGGGAGGCGGCTATCTGTACGTCGGCGCCGCTCTCGCGCTGACCAGCAAACCAGAAAGCGAGCAGTTCCGAGGGATGAGACACTGGCATCGCCAACAGGGCGCTGGCATGGGCGACCGGTGTACCCGGCGGCACAGGAATGCGCCCGCCCGCCTTGAACATCAAGGGTTGGCCCACTGGCAAAACAGCACTTGCAGGCCAGACCGCACGCGCCGGATCTGCCACCGTTGCACGCGGCAACCGGTCGAGCAGCAGCAAGACGCCCAGAATCAGCACGGCCCAAACGATACGAGATCGGGCCGGACGAGCGGACAAGCCAAGGAAATGTTGGGACACGGTACCCAATCATAGCCATCAAGTCGCACAGGTGTCCGCTTGCCAGATGCTGTGCGGGATAATTCACAGCAATCCATGCATCACACCATATTTGATACTCCGATCATCAACACGTTGCTGCGCGTCCTCTCAGTGGTTTTTTTGAAACTCAGCGGATGGAAAATTGAAGGCCACCTGCCCAGTGGCAGCAACAAGAGCGTCCTGATCGCCGCCCCTCACACCAGCAACTGGGACCTGCCTTACACCCTGATGGTAGCTTTCAGCCTGAAACTGAACATCTATTGGATGGGTAAGGAACAGATCTTCAAACCACCCTTCCGCGGTTTGATGCGCTGGCTCGGCGGCATACCGGTCCGGCGTGAAAGCGCCAACAACCTGGTGGCTGCATCGATCGCAGCCATCAAGGCTGCAGTCGGGCCACTGCAACTGGTCGTGCCGCCCGAGGGCACGCGCAGCAACACACGCTACTGGAAGACTGGCTTCTATCACATCGCCGTCGGTGCCCAGGTGCCGATTGTGCTGGCCTACATGGATTACAAAAGGAAGATCAGCGGCCTGGGGCCGGTGTTCCTTCCCACTGGCAATATCGATGCGGACATGCTTGCCATCAAGGCTTTCTACGCCAATTTCACCGGCAAGAACGCGAACCAGTTTCACGCGGGCTGACTTGCCTCAATGAAACTCCCGGCTCTGCGTGCTCAAGCCACCCAGCAGCGGTGTCAGATCCTGCAGACACCGTGCAATCAGATGACAGACAGTGCCACCACTTTCCACATCACGCTGCCAGACGCCGTGCACCACCAGCAGACGTGACCTGAGAAGTTCGCTGCGCTGCTTTTCCTTCAGTGCCTGCCAGACAATCACATTGACGCTACCCGTTTCGTCCTCCAGCGTGACAAAGGTCACGCCCTTGGCGGTCTGTGGTTGCTGACGCATGACCACCAGACCGCAAGCAGCGACGCGCCGCCCGTCCGGCAAGTCATGCAATTGGGACGCTGTCAATAACTTCTGCTTTGACAAGCGGGGGCGCAGCAGGGCCAGGGGATGGCTGCGCAAAGTCAGCCCCAACGCAGCATAGTCAAAGAACACCTCTTCGCCCTCGCTGGCAGCGGGCAGCAGCAAATCATCCTCTGCCACGGGAGCCGAGCGCAGCAGGCCCGGCGCCGGCTTGAGTGCTGCGGCCTGCCAGACCTGCTGGCGCCGGTGACCCGACAGGCTCAGCAGCGCATCGGCACTGGCCAGCGCCTTGAGATCAGCCTGATCGAGTTCAGCGCGCAAGGCCAGATCTTCGGCACTGCTGAAAGGACTGTTGCTGCGCGCCGCCAAAATACGCTGGGCCGCAGTTTCGGCCAGACCGCTGACCATGCGCAAGCCCAGGCGAACAACGGTTAGGGAATGGCTGTCCTCCTGGACTTTCAAGTTGTCATTGCAGACCTGCGAATTGTCATTGC
>JBAXNI010000099.1:0-10237 GCA_037133835.1 Comamonadaceae bacterium
GTTTCGAGCACAAAGATCGGGATCGGCAGCGCGAGCGCGTTGATCAGGTGGCTGATTACCACGTCCTCAGCGCCCAGACTCGATGCTTGGGTGATGGTCGCTTGATCTGCCCTGCCCGACGCCGCGTAGCAGTCGGCTGCCTGCCGGAGCAGGTCGCAACTCTGCGCCAGCCTGGCATCAAAGTCGCTTGATGCCTTGGCGTTTCGGTCAATGGCGCTCATGCGACGCCGAAGTGCGGCTCGGCGGTGCGCGCATCTCCCTGGTAAAAGGCCTCGTAGCGTTCCAACTGGCGCTCGGCCAGGTCGTGGTTCTGGTCGCTGCGCAACACGGCGGCGTCAAAGCCGCAGCGCTGCATCTGCAGCAGCTGGTCAATCAGAACGTCACCGGTGGCGCGAATCTCGCCTCGGAAGCCCCGACGGCGGCGCAGCAGAAAGGCCTGGCTGAATGCGCGCCCATCAGTGAACTTCGGAAAATGCAGATCAATCCGGTCGATGCCATCAAGGCTGAGCTCGCGCGGGTCGGCGTCGTTGGCAAGGACGATGGTTCTTTCGCTGGAATCGGCGCCAGCGCTGCTTTCGTCCAGCAGTTTGATCGAACGACTGCTCATAGTGCTGCTACTTCGATGGCTGCGTCTTGACGCATGCCGTTGGCCGCCTGTTTGAAGAGGTCGATGCCGGTGCGGTGCAGCGTGGCAATGAGGGTCTCGCCGCTCAGGCGCTCACGGCGGTAGGTGTCGAGCAGCGCTTCAATCACGTCGGGTACTTCCGCGGCCTCAAAGGAAGGGCCAACCACCTTGCCGGCAACGGGCTTGCCGCTCAAGGTCGAGCCATCGGAGCCACCCAGCGACACCTGGTACCACTCGCGGCCGTCCTTGTCGACGCCGAGTACGCCTATATGGCCACTGTGATGGTGGCCGCAGGAGTTGATGCAGCCGCTGATGTGCAGGTCGATTTCTCCCAGGTCGTGCAGTTCATCCATGTCCTGGTAGCGCTCGCTGATGGCCTGGGCGATGGGTATGGAACGGGCATTGGCCAGCGCACAAAAGTCGCCACCCGGGCAGGCAATCATGTCGGTCAGCAAACGGATGTTGGAACGAGCCAGACCCAGCTGGCGTGCCGCCTGCCAGAGTTGCGGCAATTGGTCGGCGCGAACCCAGGGCAGCAACAGGTTTTGATCGTGCGTGACGCGCGCTTCCCCGGCGGAGTAGTCGTCGGCCAACTGCGCTGCGGCGTCGAGCTGAGTCGCCGTGGCGTCGCCGGGCGCATAGCCCAGGCGTTTGAAGGAGAGGGTCACAGCGCGCAGCTCAGGGTTCTTGTGCGGCGCCACGTTTTGTTTAAGCCAGCGGCCGTACTCCAGCTGGTCGGCTTTGCTCAACGGACTGCTCTGCACCGTGGCGGCCGGGCTGACCTGTGCGGTCAGCGTCGGTGGCACAAAGGACGCGCTGACGCGATCCAGTTCGGCCTGCGTGATCGTGTGCGGCGCGCCGTCGTGCGTGACAATCTGCTCGTACTCGGCCTCCACTTCGTCCCTGAAGCGTTGCCCCTGGGCCTTGACCAGAATCTTGATGCGCGCCTTGTACATGTTGTCGCGTCGACCCCAGCGGTTGTAGACGCGCACCAGCGCTTCCAGGTAGTTCAGGATCTGGTTCCAGGGCAGAAACTCACGCAGCGTGCTGGCAATGATCGGGGTGCGGCCCATGCCGCCGCCCGCCAGCACCTTGAAGCCGATGAGGCCACCATCCGAGCGCAACAGATGCAGGCCGACGTCGTGCCAGGCGGTGGCGGCGCGGTCTTCGCGAGCGCCCGAAATGGCGATCTTGAACTTGCGCGGCAGGTAGGCAAACTCGGGATGCAGCGTGCTCCACTGGCGCATGATCTCGGCAAACGGGCGCGGGTCGGTGATTTCGTCGGCGGCGATGCCGGCGCGCTCGTCGCTGGTAATGTTGCGGATGCAATTGCCGCTGGTCTGGATGCCATGCATGTCGACCGAGGCCAGCAGGTCCATCACATCGGCGCTTTGCTCCAGCGAAATCCAGTTGAACTGCACGTTCTGGCGCGTCGTGAAGTGGCCGTATCCTGTGGGCAGTTTGACGGTGCCAAGTGCCGACTGCTTTTCTTGAGCGCTCTGGTAAACCTGCGCGCTCGGCTGGTCGTAGTCACGCGCGATCTTGGCCAGCGCTCGCAGTTGTGCGCTGGAGAGTTCGCCATAGGGCACCGCCACACGCAGCATCGGCGCGTGACGTTGCACATACCAGCCGTTTTGCAGGCGCAGCGGGCGAAAATCGTCGTCACTGAGTTGGCCACTCAGGTTGCGCTGCAGTTGGTCGCGGTACTGCGCTGCGCGCTGCCTGACGAAATGGCGGTCGAATGCGGTGTATTGGTACATGGGTGTACCGAATCTAAAGGCTAAGCCATAGATTGCAAACTACATTCTTGTGATGTCTATATGCTGAACGAGCATATAGGCGGCTATGGCGCCGCAGCCTTGGCAGGATCGATCTTGCGTTACTTGGCTGGCGGCACGTAGCCCTGTGCCGCATCTGCGCCCTGACCAAAGAAATGGTTTTCCATTTGCCGCGCCAGATACTGGCGTGCCTGTATATCGGCCAGATTCAGGCGGTTTTCATTGACCAGCATGGTTTGATGCTTGAGCCACTCCTGCCACGCGGCCTTGCTGACACTCTCCCAAATGCGCTTGCCAAGGGCACCTGGATAGGGTGGGAAATCCAGCCCCTCGGCTTCCATGCCGTACTTGATGCAGTTGACGATGCGTGCCATGTGGTGCCTTTTCGATTCTTCGTAAAAGGCCTAACTTTAGCAAGCTTTGTGCAGAGCCTGTGCACTGCGGTAAAATCAGGGCTATGGCAAAAGCTGATACCAAAACAAAAATGCTGGCCGACGGCCTGCGTTACAAGTCCAAAGTCTCGGGGTCCCCGTTTACTGCGGCAACCTCCTTTGGCGCCGCGACGATGTCGTGTTTTCTGTGTGGCAAGCATCGAGCGCGCTCCCAGATGGTGACGCGCAAGATACTTGGCAAGTCGCAGGCGGTGTGTTCACCGTCTTGCAAAGCGGCCGACGAAGCTGCAAGCTGACTTCCTGAGGTTGAAGATGCTGTTGCACTGGCTGCAGAAGTCGCCACGTTCGGCGCTGGTGCTGCTGTTCCTGGTATGCGTTGGCATGCTGGCCTTTGGTCAGTATCTGCAGCATGTCGTGGGGCTGGAGCCGTGCCCCATGTGCATCGTGCAGCGTTACGCCCTGATTCTGGTCGCGCTGATTGCAGTACTGACGAGCGTGAGCCATCGACGTCTTGTGCACATCAGCGGCGCCGTGTTGCTATTGCCCAGCGCCGGATTTGGCGCCTACGTGGCAGCCAGGCAAAGCTGGCTGCAGTGGTACCCGCCGGAAGTGGTCAGCTGCGGCCGCGATTTTTACGGAATGATAGAAACGTTCCCGTTGCAGCGCGCCATCCCGATGATTTTCAGAGGTGGCGGCGACTGTAGCAAGATCGACTGGACCTTTCTCGGCGGCTCCATCGCGAACTGGTCATTTGTCTGCTTCACAGCATTTACGGCGTTCGCTCTGACGCTGCTCTGGCAGCAAGTCACGCGCCGTTGAGTTTCTTCACCAACACCTGACTCTTGCGGTCAGCGTTGTACTTGCGTTTGCGCGCTTCGGGTAACCAGTCGGTGTCCACCAAGGCAAAGCCGCGCTTCAGAAACCAGTGTGTGGTGCGGGTTGTCAAGACAAAAATGCTGTCCAGTCCGGCCGCTCTGGCCCTTTGCTCGATGCGTTTCAAGACTCTCTCGCCATCGCCCTGGCCCTGCACCTGCGGTGAGACAGTCAGGGCCGCCATTTCTGCAGTACGCGCCTCGGCAAAGGGGTAGAGCGCCGCGCAGGCAAAGATCACGCCGTCGTGCTCAATCACGGTGTAGTTGCCAACGTCGCGTTCGATCTCGGTGCGGCTGCGCTTGACCAGCGTACCGTCCCTTTCGAACGGTTCAATCAGTTGCAGGATGCCGCCGACATCGTCGACCGTTGCTTCGCGCAGGCTCTCCAGCTTTTCATCCACAACCATCGTGCCGATGCCGTCGTGCACATAGACTTCAAGGAGGATCGCTCCATCGACGGCAAACGGAATGATGTGGCTGCGCTCGACGCCATTTTTGCAGGCATTGACGCAGTGCTGCAGGTAGAACGCGGCATCGGTGGGCTGACTGGCCACAGGCAACTCGGCAAGCAGCTTTTCGGCCGCAGCCAGCGGCAACTCCGTAGCAATCGGATTGTCCTCTCCTTCAGGTTGCTCGGGGTGGACACGCAGACCCGCAATCTCCGTCACAAAAATCAGCTTGTCGGCCTGCAAAGCACTCGCGACCGAAGTTGCCACCTCTTCCATGGTCAGGTTAAAGGCTTCACCGGTGGGTGAAAAACCGACCGGAGAGAGCAAAACCATGGCGCCGAAATCGAGTGTCTTGAGGATCCCGGCGGTATCAACCTTGCGCACCAGACCGGAGTGCAGGAAATCGACACCGTCCACAATGCCGACCGGCCGCGCAGTAATGAAGTTGCCGGAAATGACCCGCACCGTCGCACCAGCCATCGGCGTGTTGGGCAGACCCTGGCTGAAGGCTGCTTCAATCTCATAGCGCAATTGCCCGGCGGCTTCCTGAGCGCAATCGAGCGCGACGCTGTCCGTAACACGCAGGCCGTGTGAGTAACGCGCGGCATGGCCCTTGGCGGCGAGTTGCTCGTTGACCTGGGGTCGAAAGCCGTGCACCAGCACAACCTTCACACCCATGCTCTGGATCATGGCCAGATCCTGCGCCAGAAATTGGAGCTTGCCAGCGGCGATAGCCTCGCCGGCGATGCCAACCACAAAAGTCTGATGCCGGAACTTGTGAATGTACGGCGCTACCGAGCGAAACCAGGGTACAAAAGTGAAATTGAAAACGGAGGACATGAAGTTGGCGTGGATGCTTGCACTGATAATTGGCAGATGCCGTCTGGATCATTTTGACCGAAGTTTCCCCCTTGTCTGACATTCCCCTGAAAATCGAGTTTCCAGAGTCCTTGCCAGTGTCGGGTAAACGCGACGACATCATGGCGGCCCTGCGCACGCATCAGGTCATCATCGTCTGCGGCGAAACAGGCTCCGGCAAGACCACACAACTGCCCAAGATTGCACTAGCCATGGGGCGTGGCAAGCTGAATTACCCACCGGGCCAGGGCCGCCTCATTGGGCACACGCAACCGCGCCGCATTGCCGCCAGCAGTGTCGCCAAGCGCATCGCCGAGGAGTTGAAGACAACGCTTGGCGATGTGGTGGGTTTCAAGGTGCGCTTTCAGGACCGCCTGAGCCGGGACAGCTCGATCAAGCTGATGACCGACGGCATTTTGCTGGCAGAGACGCAGACCGATCCGCTGCTCAAAGCCTACGACACGCTGATCATTGATGAGGCCCACGAGCGCAGCCTCAATATCGACTTTCTGCTCGGCTACCTGCGCCAGATCCTGCCGCGCCGGCCTGACCTGAAGATCATCGTGACTTCGGCCACCATCGACGCCCAGCGTTTTGCTGATCACTTTGCATCTAGATCCGGACCAGCGCCGGTGATCATGGTCTCCGGGCGCATGTTCCCGGTGGAGCAGCGTTACCGGCCGTTCGAGGAGTCACGCGACTACGACCTGAATTCGGCGATGGCCGATGCGGTGGATGAGTTATGGCGCGACCCGCACAACGGTGGAGACATTCTCGTGTTCCTGCCGGGTGAGCGCGAGATTCGCGAGGCGGCGGATCACCTGCGCAAACACCTGAGCCATCAGCCGCTGTTTCGTCATGCTGAAGTGCTGCCCTTGTTTGCCCGTCTCTCACAGACCGAGCAGGACCGCATTTTTGACGGTCACAGCGGACGGCGCATTGTGCTGGCGACCAATGTGGCAGAGACCTCGCTGACCGTGCCGGGTATCCGCTACGTGATCGATGCGGGTACGGCGCGCCTGAAGCGTTACAGCTTTCGCAGCAAGGTTGAACAACTGCTGGTGGAGCCGATCAGCCAGTCTTCGGCGAACCAGCGCGCCGGACGTTGCGGTCGCGTTGCCAACGGCATCTGCATCCGGCTCTATGAGGCCAAGGACTTCGATTCGCGACCGCGTTTTACCGATCCGGAAATTCTGCGCAGTTCCCTGGCTGGTGTGATTCTGCGCATGAAGTCGCTGCACCTCGGTGTTGTGGAGGAGTTTCCGTTCATCGAGCGACCTTCCGCACGCGCCATTGCCGATGGCTACCAACTGCTGGCGGAACTGGGCGCCGTCGATGATGACAACGAGTTGACGGCAGTCGGTCAGGAACTCGCCAGGCTGCCGCTGGACCCGCGCGTGGGCCGGATGATTCTGGAGGCTCGCTCCCGAGGTGCACTCGATGAGGTCCTCGTGATTGCGGCAGCCCTGAGCGTGCAGGACGTTCGCGACAGACCCATGGAAGCGCAAGCACAGGCGGACCAGGCTCATGCCAAGTTTGATGACGAAAAAAGTGAGTTCAGCGGCTACTTGAAGCTCTGGAAGTGGATCAACGACGCCAAGGGCGGCGCCACCGCATCGCACAAGCTGTCGAACCGCCAGTACGAGCAGCTATTGCGACAGAACTTCGTCAACCTGCGCCGGGTGCGCGAGTGGCGCGACATCCACTCGCAGTTGCACACCGTGGTGGCGGAGCACAAGTGGCGACTCAACACCCTGCCGGCAAGCTACGAGCAATTGCATCTGTCGATGCTGGCGGGTCTGCTGGGCAACATTGGTTGCAAGCTGGAGTCTGAGGGCACTTCGGGCGAGTACCTGGGGGCGCGCGGCATCAAGTTCTTTCCCCATCCTGGCGCCCATCTGGTGAAGAAGCCGGGGCGCTGGATTGTGGCGGCTGAACTGGTGGAAACCACGCGCCTGTTCGGTCGCGGTATTGCAGCCATAGACGCGCCCTGGCTGGAGCAGGTCGGCGGCCATCTGCTGAAAAAGCAGCTGCTCGATCCTCATTGGGAGAAGAAGGCAGCCGAAGTGGTGGCGCTGGAACGCGCCACACTGTATGGCATCGTGATCTACAGCGGCCGGCGCGTCAATTTCGGCCGCGTCGATCCGCAAGCGGCGCGCGAGATCTTCATCCGCCAGGCTTTGGTGGATGGCCAGTGGGAAACCAAATTGCCCTTTCTGGCAGCCAATCAAAAACTCATCCGGCAGGTAGAAGACCTGGAACACAAGGCGCGGCGGCAGGACGTGCTGGTGGACGACGAACTGATCTTTGCCTTCTACGATCAGCAGTTGCCGCAGGATGTCTGCAGCGCTTACAGTTTCGAGAACTGGTTCCGCGATGAAGTGAAGAGGCAGCCTGCGCTGCTGCTGCTGACACGCGAGGAGTTGATGCGTCACGAGGCCGCCGGCATCACGACCCGGACCTTTCCGCGCACGCTGCGTCTGGGCGGCATCGACTGTGCCTGCGAGTACCTGCACGCGCCGGGCGATGCCAAGGACGGACTGACCGTGACGGTGCCGCTGTTCGTACTGAATCAGGTGCAGGAGGAGCGCTGCGAGTGGCTGGTGCCGGGGATGCTCAAGGAGAAGATTCAGGCCCTGCTGAAAACCCTGCATCAGCGTCCACGGTCCCGTCTGGTACCGCTGCCCGAGAGTGCCAGCAAGATGGCCGAAACACTCAATGTGCCCGAGGTGTTTGGCCAGGGCTCGCTGCTTGACGCGGTGCTCAAACAGGCGCGTTTGGCCACTTCCCTCGATCTGGTTCGGGCCGACATCAAGGCCGACATGCTTTCGCCGCATTTCTTCATGAACTTTCGGGTCGTGGACGAGCACGGGCGCCAGCTTGGAACCGGTCGCAATCTGGGCGCACTCAAGGCCGAACTGGGTGCCCAGGCACGCGGTGCCTTTCAGGCGCTGGCCGGCCTGAAGATGGCGCGTGATGCCGCTCCCGCTGCTCCTGCCACGCGTGGCGCACCCAGCGCCGGCGGTAAGGCACCGCAGCGCGATGTGCCGAAGAGCCAGACGCCAGCAACACCAGCGGGCGAACGCTATACCGAGTGGACTTTTGGCGAGTTGCCGGAACTGCTGGAAATTCAAAAGGGAGGTCAGACGCTCATCGGCTACCCGGGACTGATTGAACTGGGCGATGCCGTGGCCATTGAAGTTTTTGACGAACCCGATGTGGCGGCGGCCCGGCACCGCGTCGGGCTGCGGCGCCTGTTTGCGCTGCAGATCAAGGATGCCCTGAAGTACCTGGAAAAGAATATTCCGGATCTGCAGAAGATGGCAGTCCTGTACACCCAGGTTGGCAAGACGGCCGACGGCACTGGCGGCGGCACGCTGGAAGAATTGCGCGAGCAGATTGTTGCGGTGGCGCTGGAGCGGGCCTTTCTACTCGATCCCCTTCCGACAAACGAGTTTGACTTCAAGCGCCGCATTGATGAGGGCAGGGGACGCCTGACCCTGATTGCCAATGAAGTGGCACGGCTCGCCGCCACCATTCTGACGGAGCATGCCGGCGCAGCGCGCAAGATCAAGGACAGCAAGAGTGCGCTGGAAGCCAGTGCAGATTGCGCCCAGCAACTGGCGCGCCTGATGCCCAAGCGCTTTCTGACGCAGTCACCTTGGGGCGCCTTGCAGCACTTTGCCCGCTACCTCAAGGCCATCACGGCGCGTCTTGACAAACACCGGGCTGACCCGGCGCGCGACGCCACCAAGGCGGGCGAACTGCGCCCGCTGGAACAGCGCTACTGGCGACTGGTGGCCGAACGCAAAGGCGTGCAGGACGCGCGCCTGCAGGAATTTCGCTGGTTGCTGGAAGAACTGCGCGTGAGCTTTTTTGCTCAGGAACTGCGCACTCCGCAACCCGTGAGTGTGAAACGACTTGAGAAGGCCTGGGCTCAACTCACCACTTGAACAAGCCTAGAGTTTTGCCAGCCGGTCCAGCGCAGCGTTAAGCGTCTCGTCTTTTTTGGCAAAGCAGAAACGCACGACGCGCTGGTCAAAACCATCGCCGTAAAAAGCCGACAGAGGAATGGCGGCGACACCAATTTCCGAGGTCAGCCACTTGCAGAACTCGGTCTCGCTCAGGTCGCTCACCTGCGAGATGTTGACGCACTGAAAATAAGTGCCTTCGCCCGGCAGCAACTTGAACCGGGTGCGTTCCAGTCCGGTGCGGAACAGGTCCCGCTTGCGCTGGTAAAAGGCTGACAACTCCTGATACGGCGTCGGGTCGGCCATATAAGCCGCAATACCGTACTGCACCGGTGTGTTGACGGTGAATACGTTGAACTGGTGCACCTTGCGGAATTCGGCGCTCAGGCTGGCAGGCGCGGCCACGTAGCCGACTTTCCAGCCGGTTACATGGTAAGTCTTGCCAAAGCTGGAGACGATGAAGGCGCGCGCTGCCAGGTCAGGAAACTGAGCAGCGCTTTGGTGCTGCTGGCCGTCGAACACCATGTGCTCATAGACTTCGTCGCTGATCAGCAGAACCTGGGTCGGCGCCAGAATTTCCTGCAGGCGCAGCATCTCGTCGCGGGTCCAGACCGTACCGCTCGGGTTGTGCGGTGAGTTGATCAGGATGGCGCGGGTTTTGTCTGTGACGGCTGCGCTGATCCTGTCGAAATCCGGGCGGAACGTGCCTGGCGTCAGTGGCACACGCACCACCACGCCACCGGCCAGTTCGATGTTGGGAACGTAGCTGTCGTAACAGGGCTCCAGCACGATCACCTCATCCCCGGCATGAACGACGGCCAGTATGGCTGTGATGATGGCCTGAGTGGCACCGGCGGTGATGGTGATCTCGCTGGCAGCGCTGTACTGGCGGCCATAAAGCGCTGCAATCTTTGCAGCAATGGCTTCCCGCAGCACGGGTACACCGGTCATCGGTGGGTACTGGTTCAGACCTTGCCTCATGGCGTCGGTGACCACATCGACCAGCTTGGGGTCGCACTGAAAGTCCGGAAAGCCCTGACCGAGATTGACCGCGTTCTTCTCTGCGGCCAGCGTCGACATGACGGTAAAGATGGTGGTGCCGACGGCCGGCAGTTTGCTCTGGAGGAGTGGTGTTACTGGGGATGTCATTGGAAGGTTTAATTTTTACAATTCATAATCATCCACATGGCCGGTCATGGCTCGTGCCACGAGGGTGCGGTTCAGCCGGTCGCTTAGCAGTTCGGCAAACTTGTAGACAAAGTTGCGCAGGTAGGCGCCGCGTTTGAAGGCCA
>JBAXNI010000100.1:0-10193 GCA_037133835.1 Comamonadaceae bacterium
GCGCTGGACGATGTCTCGTTCGATATTGCGCCGGGTGAGATCCTCGGTGTGGTCGGTGAGTCGGGTGCCGGTAAGTCGATTACCGGAGCTGCCATCATCGGTCTGCTGGAGCCGCCCGGGCGAATTGCCGCGGGACAGATCCTGCTCGAAGGCGAGCGCATTGATCAGCTTGACTCCGAGCGGATGCGCCGGATCCGTGGCAAGCGCATCGGTGCGATATTTCAGGATCCGCTGACTTCGCTCAATCCGCTCTACACGATTGGCCAACAACTGGTCGAAACCATCCGGACCCACTTGCCGCTGAGTGAAGCGCAGGCGCGCGAGCGCGCGGTCTCGCTGCTGCGCGATACCGGCATTCCCGCGCCAGAGCAGCGCATCGATCACTATCCGCACCAGTTCTCGGGTGGCATGCGCCAGCGCGTTGTCATTTCACTGGCGCTGGCGGCCGAGCCCAAGCTGATTGTGGCAGACGAGCCTACGACCGCTCTGGATGTTTCCATCCAGGCGCAAATCATCACCTTGCTCAAGACGATCTGCAAACAACGTGGCGCAGCCGTCATGTTGATCACGCATGACATGGGCGTCATTGCCGAAACCTGCGATCGTGTGGCGGTGCTGTATGCCGGGCGATTGGCCGAAATTGGTCCGGTACATGAGGTCATCAACCGCCCGGCGCATCCCTACACGGCCGGCTTGATGGCAGCGATTCCCGACATTACGCAGGATCGCGAGCGGCTCAATCAGATTGATGGTGCGATGCCGCGCCTGAACGCGATTCCATCTGGCTGCGCCTTTCACCCGCGCTGCTCGCAAACCCTGGGTCGATGCAGGAGCGAGCGACCGGATTTGCTTGGTGCCGGCGCGACGCGAGCCGCCTGCTGGTTGCACGCTGACATGGCCGAAGCTTTGCGGGAGCCAACATGACGGCACTGGTCCAGGCCAACGATCTGGCGATGACTTTCGATGTGTCGTCGCCCTGGCTCAATCGCCTGATTGAAGGGCGGCCAAGGACACTGCTGCGCGCCGTTGACGGTGTCAGTTTCGAGATTGAAAAGGGCAAGACGCTGGCGCTGGTCGGTGAGTCCGGTTGCGGCAAAAGCACGGTGGCGCGCCTCTTGGTGGGACTGTATGAGCCGAGCCGGGGCAATCTGGTGTTCGACGGACTCGACGCCCACGCCATCTTCAAGACGCCGGCCGGCTTGAAGCTGCGTAGCCGGATCCAGATGATTTTTCAGGATCCATATGCCTCGCTGAATCCGCGCTGGCTGGTGCAGGATATTGTGGCCGAGCCGCTGATCGAACATGGTCTGGTGAACGACCCGGCAGAGTTGAGGGCGCGGGTCGGTGCTTTGCTGACCGATGTGGGCTTAAGTCCACTTGACAGTTTCAAATACCCGCATCAGTTCTCCGGCGGTCAGCGTCAGCGCATCTCGATTGCGCGTGCTCTGGCCACGCAGCCGGAATTTCTGGTCTGTGACGAGCCGACCTCGGCGCTCGATGTGAGCGTCCAGGCACAGGTGCTCAACATCATGAAGGACCTGCAGCGCAAGCTGGGCCTGACGTACCTGTTTATTTCACACAATCTGGCTGTGGTGCGCCATGTCAGCGACCAGGTTGGTGTGATGTACCTCGGACGCCTGGTGGAACTGGCTGACAAGCAGGCACTGTTTGGAAGTCCACGCCATCCCTACACACGCATGCTGATCGATGCCATCCCGAAGATGACGGATACCGGACGTGCCCGCACACCGGTGCAGGGGGAGGTGCCAAATCCCCTTGATCCTCCTTTGGGTTGCGCCTTCAACCCGCGCTGCCCGCATGCCAATGAGCGCTGCCGCAACGAGCGCCCGCAACTGCTGGCCCTGACCGGCATCCGAATCGCCTGCCATGCGGTGCAAGAAGGCCGGATTTAGGCTGGTATGTCAGGTGTAGCGCTTGCTGCGCAAATTGTTTTTCATCTCACTCAATGCGGGTTGCAGCTTCTCGCTGCCGATGCGCAGCGCCACACAGGTGGCAAGAATGTCGATGATCAGCAGGTGAAGCAGCCTCGAGACCATCGGGCTGTAGCGATCAAAGCCTTCCGGATGATCGGCGGCCAGGTGAATATGCCCGGCGCGCGCCAAGGGTGAGCCGCTGGCGGTGATGACGATCACGGTGGCGCCATGCTTGCGCGCTATGTCGCAGGCATCGATCAGGTCGCGTGTTCGTCCGGAGTTGGAAATGATGAGGACACAGTCACCAGGCCCGAGGAGGGACGCACTCATGACCTGCATATGGCCATCGCTGTAGGCCACGCTGTGCGTGCCGAGCCGAAAGAATTTGTGCTGGGCATCCTGCGCCACCACGCCGGAATTTCCAACGCCAAAAAATTCGATGCGTTTGCCGTTGTTACAGGCCTGCACCATCGTCATGGCAGCCTTCTCGATCGCTTGCGTTCCCGCATCATTGCGATATTTCAGGAACGCTGCAACCGTGTTGTCGATGACCTTGACCACGACGTCAGCCGTCTTGTCATCCGCGTCGACGCTGCGGTGAATGAAGGGCACGCCTTCACTGACGCTCCCTGCCAGCTTGAGCTTGAAATCCGACAGACCGTCGTAGCCGACGCTGCGACAGAACCGCACCACCGTCGGCTTGCTGACGTGAGCACGCGCCGCCAACTCGCTGACGGGCAGCTTGGCAAAACCACGCGCATCGCTGAGCACCAATTGAGCAACCCGTCGCTCGGCTGGCGCCAGAGAAGGCAGACAGGCCTGGATTCGGTCAAGCATGTGGTTTGCGCACTTTCATGGATGGGCGTTGAACCTGTCAGTTTGAATTGTCATTGCGGGCTGCGACCCGCAATCGATGGTGCGCGTGGCACCGGCATAAGGCATGGATCCCGGATCGAGTCCGGGATGACCAACCACTCGCCCGGGATGACAACGGATGCTCAACATTCCTCAGACCAGCAAAAACCATCGCGCGCGATCATGGCGCTGGCTGCGCTCGGGCCCCAGGTACCGGCAGCGTAAAGGCGCGGGCCCTGCGGGTCATTCTTCCAGTATTCAAGCATCGGTTCGACCCAGCGCCAGGCTTCTTCCTGCTCGTCGCTGCGCACAAAAAGATTCAGCCGACCATCAATGACGTCAAGCAGCAGGCGTTCATAGGCGCCGACGCGCCCGCTCCCAAAACGTTTGTCGAAGTCCAGATCGAGTTGTACTGGCGCCAGTGTTTGCGAATTGCGCCGGTTGTCCTGACCCTGTGCCAACAGATGCAGTTCGAGACCGTCTTTGGGTTGCAGATTGATGACCAGCCGATTCGCGACGCCGATTTGCGAATTGAAAATGGCGTGTGGTGTCGGTCGGAAATTGACCACGATCCGGGCATCGCGCCCGGCCAGTCGCTTGCCGGTGCGGATGTAAAACGGCACACCGGCCCAGCGCCAATTGGATATTTCGGTGCGCAGGGCAACAAAGGTTTCGGTCTGGCTGACCGGGTCTACGCCGGTCTCGTCGCGGTAGGCTGCCACGGCGTTGCCGGCCACGGTCCCGCCGGCGTACTGGCCGCGAATCACGTCCTGTACCAATGTCTCTGCGGTCCAGGGTTTGAGCGAGCGCAGGACCTTGAGTTTTTCGTCGCGTATGGCGTCGGCGTGCGAGTTGATGGGCGGCTCCATGCCGATGGCGCAGAGCAGTTGCAGGGCATGGTTTTGCACCATGTCGCGCAGCGCACCGGTGGTTTCGTAAAAGGCGCCACGCTTTTCCACGCCGAGCTCTTCGGCAATGGTGATCTGGATATTGGCAATGTGTTCACGCCGCCAAAGTGGCTCGAACAGGGCGTTGCCAAAGCGCAGGGCGAACAGGTTTTGTACCGCCGGTTTTCCCAGGTAGTGATCGATCCGGAAGATCTGCTTTTCGCTGAAGACGCGGCGCACGGCTTCGTTGATGGCACGGTTGCTGGCCAGATCGTGGCCGAGCGGCTTTTCCAGCACGATGCGGGTCTTGGCGCTGTTCAGCGCGGCCTTGTCCAGTTGCTCGCAGACGGTGGTAAAGAGCGTCGGAGCCGTTGCCACGTACATTACCACCGTATCGGTCTGTCGCGCCGACAGCGTGGCCGCCAGACGGGCATAGTCGGCCGGTCTGGACAGATCCATCCGGACAAATTCCAGCAGGGCGGCAAAGCGCAGGAATTCTTCCTCGTTCGGGCGTTTTGCCAACTCGACCTTGTCAAAACGCGCGCGGATCAGGCTGCGGTATTGTTCGGCGCTGAGGTCGTCGCGGCCAATGCCGATGATGCGCCCTGCGGGGGGCAGGGTGCCGTGACGGAACGCCTGAAACAGGGCCGGCATCAACTTGCGCCAAGCCAGGTCGCCCGTGCCGCCAAACAGAACAAGATCAAAACTCATATGCAGCCAAGAGTAGGGACTTTCGTCCGTAAAGGGTAATGTAACTTAGTTTCACAGAATTTTGAAAACCATGTAACCTTGGTCTTGGGCCTTGCTTTAAACTGGCGCTGTCCCGCCGATGGTCGTGGGGCCCTTACAGGAGTTGCGATGAAGAAGCAGGTGTTGGTGGCAGCCTTGGCTTGCCTGTCCCTGAGTGCCTGGGCGCAAGGGCAGATCAATGTGATTTGCTCGGTGCAGGCAGAGTGGTGCAACATGATTGGCACGGTGTACGCACGTACCACCGGTACCAAGATCAACATCAGCATGAAAGGCTCGGGCGAGTCCCTTGCGCAACTTATCGCGGAGAAAGACAACCCGAAGACGGATGTATGGTTTGGTGGCACCGGGGACCCGCATTTGCAGGCCGCCGAGCAAGGTCTCTCTCTCGAATACAAATCGCCCAGTTTGAGCCAACTCTACCCTTGGGCGCAACAGCAGGCTCAGCAGGCGGGCTTCAAGACAGTTGGCATTTATTCCGGCCCGCTGGGCTTTGGCTACAACCCTGAATTGCTGGCCAAGAAGAAGCTGGCTGTGCCCAAGTCCTGGGCGGATCTGCTCAAGCCAGACTACAAGGGTGATATTCAGGTTGCCAATCCGGGCTCAAGCGGCACCGCCTACACGATGGTGGCGACGCTGGTGCAATTGATGGGTGAAGACAAGGCTTTTGAGTACCTCAAGGGATTGCACAAAAATGTCAGCCAGTACACGCGTTCCGGTACCGGACCGATCAAGGCGGTGGCGCGTGGCGAGACAGCCGTGTCCATCAGCTTTGTGCATGATGGCCCGGGTGAAAAGATGAATGGTTTTCCGGTAGAGACCATCACACCGATGGAAGGGACAGGAGCCGAGATCGGCTCCATGAGCATCATCAAGGGTGCTCGCAATCTGGAAGCGGCGAAGAAATTTTACGAGTGGGCTCTGACGCCAGCGGCGCAGGAGATGGCGGCCGCCGCGAAGCAGTTTCAGTTACCTTCAAACAAGAACGCCAGGAACGATCCGCGCATTCCAGACTTCAAGAAGATCAATTTCATCAATTACGACTACGCCAAGTACGGTGCCAGTGCCGAGCGACGACGCCTGATTGCGAAGTGGGAAAAGGAAGTTAATTCCCTGCCGCGCTGATGAAGAAAGACCCCAACCAGGCCATTCGCATCTGGTTGGTGCTGGGTCTGCTGGCCTACCTGCTGCTGCCCTGGTATGCGATACAGGACACCGCCTGGTACAGCGTCCTGCCTCAAATCATGGGTGGTCCGGAAACTGCCAACGGTCTGTTGCAGGCGCTACAACACGGGCGCTCCTGGCTACTGCTGGGTTTGCTCGGGCTGCTGCTCGCTGCGATCGGCGTGGCACTGCCGGCTGGCCGCGTTCAGGGCGGCTGGTTGCTGGCGGGCGGATTCACCGGGTTCATGGGACTGCTGCTGAGTGGATTTTTGATAGGCGCCAAGGGCTGGTCTTTCGATCTGCTCAATACATTGTGGGGAGAACTGGCGGGGCGGCAGTTTGGCATTGGCAGTGGCGCGTTTCTGGCGCTGCTCTCGCTCCTGATGATCGCTGCTTTCGGGCTTGCGCGACGTGGCTATTTCAAGGGCGATCTGTTCATTGCATCCGCCGTCGTTGGCTGCTCGGTGCTGCTGCTGTTGTTCATCGCGTTCCCGGTCAGCAAGGCCTTGTACGGCGCGCTGCTGACCGAGCAAGGGCAATGGTCCCTGAGCGCTATTTTTGAGCGCATTGGCAATGAGCGCGTCTGGGGCTTGAACTGTCTGATCGGTGGTGTGCGCTGCGGCGTCGCTTGGAACACGCTGTTTCTCGCACTGTTGACGGCGACCGGTACGACGCTGCTCGGAACCATGATGGCGCTGCTGGCGGAGCGCAGTGCCGGTCCCAGAATTCAGACCCCGCTGCGCGTCGTCGCCCTGCTGCCCATCATTACACCGCCGTTTGTGGTCGGGCTGGGGTTGATCTTGCTGTTTGGTCGCGCCGGCATCGTGAATCAGTTACTGGAATACGCCTTTGGCCTGGCGCCAACGCGCTGGTTCTATGGCGCTCTGGGCGTCTGGATTGCGCAGCTGTTTGCCTTCACGCCGATCGCCTTCATGATCATGCGTGGTGTGGTGCAAGGAGTCGCACCGAGTCTGGAAGAGGCGGCGCAAACACTGCGCGCGAACCGCCAGCAAACATTTCTGACCATCACGCTACCGCTGCTCAAGCCGGGATTGGCCAACGCTTTTCTGGTCGGCTTTATTGAGAGCATGGCGGACTTTGGCAACCCGATCGTGGTCGGAGGTCAGTTCTCTGTGCTGTCAACCGACATATTCTTTGCCATTGTCGGTGCCCAATACGATCAGGGGCGGGCCGCGTCACTGGCCTGGATCCTGACGCTGTTTGCGCTGGCAGTGTTTGCGCTGCAGCGCGCCTTGCTCGGCAAGCAAAGCTACACGACTGTGAGCGGTAAGGGCGATGCGGGTATTGCGATGGCCTTGCCGCTTGGGGTAAAACGCATACTGAACGCGGTGGTTTATCCGTGGCTTGCGTTCACAGTACTGGTTTATCTGTTTGCTTTTGCCGGTGGCTTTGTCCAGACCTGGGGTCGGGACTACACCATCACGCTCAATCATTTCAAGACCGCTTTCGCACTCGAATGGAGCCAATACGGACTGGTGTGGGCCGGCACGGCATGGAACTCCTTCTTCACCACGGTCAAGCTGGCCGGTATCTCTGCACCGATCACGGCGGCAACCGGACTCTTGATTGCCTACCTGCTTGCGCGCACCGAATTTCGCGGCCGCGCGGTGTTTGAGTTTGTGGCCCTGCTGGCCTTTGCCATCCCCGGCACAGTGCTCGGTTTGAGCTATATCCTGGCCTTCAACGTGCCGCCGGTGGAACTCACCGGCACCGGGCTGATCATCGTGTTGTGTTTCATGTTCCGCAATCTGCCAGTGGGCGTGCGCGCCGGCACGGCGGCGTTCAAGCAACTCGACAAATCGCTGGATGAAGCCTCGCTGATGCTGCGGGCTTCGACTGCGCAGACCCTGTTCCATGTCGTGTTGCCACTGCTCAAGCCGGCTCTGGTGGCAGCGTTGGTTTACAGCTTTGTGCGTGCCATGACGACCGTCAGCGCGGTTATCTTTCTGGTGACCGCCGAGAACGAACTGGCGACGACCTACATCATTGGTCGTGTCGGCAATGGGGATTATGGTGTTGCTTTGGCCTATTGCACGGTGCTGATTGTCCTGATGTCGTTGGCCATTGCAATGATCCAGTTTCTGGTCGGCGAGCGCAAGCTTGGGCGACGTAAAGGAATAAGAAAATGAAATACGGTGTGGAATTCAGAAACATCAGCAAGCGTTACGGCGTCGATGCCTCGGCGCCGCTGGTCGTCAAGGGCATCAGCTTCGAGATTGAAAGAGGCACGCTGACCACGATCCTGGGCCCGTCGGGCTGTGGCAAGACCACGGTGTTGCGCATGATTGCCGGACTGGAATCTCCCACCTCGGGGCAGATCATGGTTGCTGGCAAGGACGTGACCACGCTCGGTCCAACAGATCGCAACGTGAGCATGATGTTCCAGAGTTACGCACTGTTCCCGCACATGAACGTGGTGGAAAACGTGATGTATGGCTTGAAGATGTCGGGTGTTGCCAAGGATCTGGCACGATCGCGCGCCAGTGAGACCCTGCGTAACGTCGGACTCACAACGTTTGACGAACGGCTTCCCAGCGAGTTGTCCGGGGGACAGCAGCAGCGCGTGGCGCTGGCCCGTGCGCTGGTGCTGGAGCCTGCGGTGCTCCTGTTTGACGAGCCGCTCAGTAATCTGGATGCACGCTTGCGCAGGGAGATGCGTGAAGAAATCAGGTCTTTGCAACAGCGTCTGAGTCTCACCGTGGCCTACGTCACGCACGACCAGAGCGAAGCGCTCGCGGTCAGCGACCAGATCATTGTGATGAACGATGGCGGCATCGCCCAGCGCGGCACGCCACAGGACATGTACGAGCGCCCGGGCAGCGAATTTGTGGCCGGCTTCATGGGTGAGGCGATGTTGTTTCCAGGCTTGGCACTGCCTGGGGGGTTGGTGCAACTCGGACCGATTCAGATCACACCGAAACAGTCGCTACGCGCTGGCGCAGTCAAGGTCGCCGTGCGGCCGGAAGCCTGGCAAATCCATCGCCTGGCACAGGCCTACGAGCACGGCTTGCCAGCCAGACTGCTCAAGTCAGCCTACCTGGGAAGCTTCTTTGAATACACTTTTGAGACCGCACTGGGCAGTGTCTTTGTGGTCTCACCGGACCTGAGCGACGTCTTGCCGCTGGGGATCGATGTCCGGCTGACGCTGGCCGATCATGGCGTCTCGGTGGTCGCAGGATAATGGCATGATGAACCAACTGGACGCTCTCAAGCAGTTCACCGCGGTGGTGGCTGATACTGGTGACTTCAGGCAGATTGACGCCTATTTGCCGCAGGACGCCACCACCAACCCGTCGCTGATACTCAAGGCCGTGCAAAAGCCGGAGTACCGGTCCTTGTTGACGGACATCGTGAGGCGTTTCCCTGACCGACCGCTGGACGAAATCATGGACCGTTTGCTGGTGCGCTTTGGCATCGAGATCCTGTCCATCATTCCCGGGCGTGTCTCGACCGAGGTGGATGCCAGACTCAGCTTCAACGCCGGCGCAACCGTGGCCCGTGCCGAGCGCATCATTGAACTCTATCAAGCCCAAGGCATACACATCGATCGCGTACTGATCAAGGTGGCGGCGACATGGGAAGGCATCGAAGCGGCAGCACAACTGGAGCGTCGTGGTATCCACACCAATCTGACCTTGCTGTTTTCCTTTTGCCAGGCTGTGGTTTGTGCGCAAGCCAAGGTGCAATTGATCTCGCCGTTTGTCGGCCGCATTTACGACTGGTACAAGAAGTCGGCCGGCGCGGCCTGGGTCGAATCGGACAACGCTGGCGCCAACGATCCCGGCGTCCGGTCGGTGCGGCAGATCTACAACTATTACAAGAAATTCGGCATCGCTACCGAAGTGATGGGCGCGAGCTTTCGCAACGTCGGACAGATCACCGCCCTGGCTGGCTGTGACCTGCTGACCATCAGTCCGGAACTGCTTGCCACACTGATGGCGACAAGATCACCTCTGCAGCCCGCACTCGACGCCAAGGCTGCGCAATTGCTGGAGCTGACGCCTGTCAGTTTTGACGAGGCTGGTTTTCGTTTTGCGCTCAATGAAGACGCGATGGCCACCGAGAAACTGGCTGAGGGTATACGCGCCTTCAGTGCCGACAGTGCTCGACTTGATCAGCTGCTGCTGGCGGCGTGAAACCCAATTCAAGGACTTTCCATGGAACGCATTCGCTGCGACCGAACTGCAACCTGGCGCGGGCTACAGAACCTGTTCACGAACGGGGGCCAGACTTTTGATCTGCGTCGCGCCTTTGCCGATGATGAGGGGCGCTTCGAGGCCTTCAGCCAGAGCGCTCCGCACGTCTTTGCCGACTTGTCGAAGAACCTGATCGACCGCGCAACGCAGCAATTGCTGTTCACCCTGGCTCGCCAGTGCGGCCTGGAGCAGCACCGCGATGCCATGTTTGCTGGAACTGCGATCAATAACACGGAGCAGCGGGCGGTGCTGCACTGGTTGTTGCGCAGCCCGGCGTCGAGCGCCGATGGCTCTGACGCTTTGGCGGGCGAGCGCGGGCAAGTGCACACGGTGCTGGGCGCCATGCTGGCCTACGCGCAGAGCGTGCGTGCTGACGATGCCATCACCGA
>JBAXNI010000101.1:0-10085 GCA_037133835.1 Comamonadaceae bacterium
CCGTCGGCGCTATCGGGTAGGCACTCATCCCCATCCAGACGAAGTTGGTGTCATGACAGGCCGAGCAGTTCCCGGTGATCCCGGTGTGGATCTGGGTCGTTGTTGGCGCTGGCGTCGCAAACGCTGTTCCGGGTGCCGTCTTGCTACTTGATGCAGCCACCATCCCTGTAGGTGTACTGCCCAGGTGGCAGGTCTCGCACGAGGTGGTCGAGGGTATGTGCGCGTTGGGTCCTACCGGCGAGGTTGGCGGCATCACCACGATCTTGCTGATCCCGGCAAAGCTTGCACCGGTGATCGATGCTCCGTGGCAACTCTCGCAATTGTTGGTGATGCCCGTGTGGCTCATCAGGGAGTTGCTGAACTTCGCTCCGTTGCCCACCGGCAGACTCGCCACGCTCGATCCCGCCCCGACGTGGCAGGTTTCGCACGCACCGCTGCTCGGAATGTGGTTGCCCGGCAGTCCTACGATGCTGAAGTTCGCCGCCGGTATGGCAAAGCTGGCCGCTGCGCTGCCATGGCACTGTGCACAATTGTTTGTCGTGCTTGGCGCATTGGCGTGGATGTTGGCCAGGGTCGGCATCACCGAGTAGTCCGTCGAGGTGTGGCACGCCGTGCACTGCGCTGTGCTGGAGGTTGGAATATGGTTGCCAGGTTTGTCCTGACCCGTGAAGTAGTTGGTGCCGCTGTGACACTGTGAGCAGTCGCCCGCACTCGGATGCGCTGCATCAGCCACGCTGTAGGTCCCTGCCGTGCTCTTGGGTCGGGTCTGGAAGCCTGTGTACTGCGCGCCTGTGGTCAGGGTGCTGGGCGCTATCGGGTAGGCACTCATCCCCATCCAGACGAAGTTGGTGTCATGGCAGGCCGAGCAGTTCCCGGTGATCCCGGTGTGGATCTGGGTCGTTGTTGGCGCTGGCGTCGCAAACGCTGTTCCGGGTGCCGTCTTCGTCGCTGAGGCTGCAACCAGCCCTGTGGGTGTTGTTGCCAGGTGGCAGTTCTCGCACGTCGTTGAGGACGGTATGTGTGCACTGGCACCCACTGGCGAGGTTGGCGGCATCACCACGATCTTGCTGATCCCGGCAAAGCTTGCTCCGGTGATCGATGCTCCGTGGCAACTCTCGCAATTGTTGGTGATGCCCGTGTGGCTCATCAGGGAGTTGCTGAACTTCGCTCCGTTGCCCACCGGCAGACTCGCCACGCTCGATCCCGCCCCGACGTGGCAGGTCTCGCACGCAGCGCTGCTCGGAATGTGGTTGGCGGGTGGTCCCACAATCACAAAGTTGGCCGCAGGTATGGCAAAGCCCGCCACCACATTGGCTGCGTGACACTGCGCACAGTTCGCTGTCGTGCTTGGCGCATTGGCATGGATGTTGGCCAAAGTCGGCATCACCGCGTAATCCGTCGAGGTGTGGCACGCCGTGCACTGCGCTGTCGCCAAGGTCGGGATGTGGTTGGCTGGTTTGATTTCACCAACAAAGTAATTGGTCCCGTTATGACACTGTGAGCAGTCGCCCGCACTCGGGTGCGCCGCATCAGCCACGCTGTAGGTCCCTGCCGTGCTCTTGGGTCGGGTCTGGAAGCCTGTGTACTGCGCGCCTGTGGTCAGGGTGCTGGGCGCTATCGGGTAGGCACTCATCCCCATCCAGACGAAGTTGGTGTCATGGCAGGCCGAGCAGTTCCCGGTGATCCCGGTGTGGATCTGGGTGGTGGTCGGTGCTGGCGTGGCAAATCCACTGCCAGGCGCAGTGCGGCTGGCATTCCCCGCTACAAGGCCGGGCGGCAGCGACGCGATGTGACAACTCTCGCATGCAATGGACGATGGAATGTGTGAGCTTGGGCCGACCGGTGAAGTTGGTGGCATCACCACGATGCTCGAAATGCCGGCAAACGTGCCGCCCGTGATCGACGGACCATGGCAGTCCGCACAGCCGCTGGTGATGCCCGAGTGATTCATCTGACCGCCAGAGAAACTGGTGAAGTCGGTCAGTACGGACTGCACGTGGCAGCTGGCGCAGAGTGCGGGGTTGCTTCGTGGCAGGTGGTTGATCGGCATGCCGGTGGCGCTCCTGCCGTCATGACAGGTCGCACAAGTAGTGGTGTCGCCTCCAAGCGCCGAATGCGCAAAACGTTGCACAGGCAGAAAAGACACAGAGGAATGGCAAACGTCACACGACAAATTGGTGGAAATGTGCTTGGCCGACTGCCCCGTCGCACGATAGCCGTCATGGCAAGTGCCGCATGTGCCGGGCTGTACCGCCGAATGACTGAACATGACGGCGCCAAACGAGCTGACATTGTGGCAGCTGTCACAACTGCCGGCGATTTGAATGTGTCGGTACGGCATTGCTGTCGCGCCACGCTGATTGTTCACCACATGACAGCCGACGCAGTCACGTGGCGTTGATTTGAAAATGCCTTTGATATGGCAGGACTCGCAACGCACCTGCTCATGCGCCCCCATCAGCGGAAAGGCGGTCGCTGCGTGATCAAATCCACCGGCGGTCTGGGCCCTGACACCGGAACTGCCGAGCATCGCAGACAAACAAAGCAACATGAGTGCCAGCGCACAACATTGCCGAAAAACGGCGTCCAGCCTGGTTGTATTAATCACGAAGATCACCTCGGTATGAGCTCAGACAAGCGTATCGATTTGTCCATTGGCACCACGGAACCCGCCGTGCCGTCCTGACGTCCTGTCTTTTGCTTCAGCGTCTTGAACGCAGAAGTCAGGTGACATTGCTGACACTGTCGACCAAAGCTGCCTTCATGAACATCGTCGCGACCATGACAACTGATGCACTGCATCGACACCAGAGCCCGCTGCTCGGTCGGCGCCGTATGGCAGCGTGCGCAGGCCGTGCTCTTGTGCTTGCCATCCAGCGCGAACCTGGTGCGCAAATCGTGATCGTAGTTCCAGTCCTTCCAGGTGCGGGCGTTGTGACACTGTGCGCAATCCGGGCCCAAGGTCTTCTTGTGTTTGTCATCCTTGACATGGCAGGCCACGCAGGCCACCTTGGCGTCCTTGAAGCGGGTCGATGTATGACATCTTTCGCACTTGACAGGCGCGTGCTTGCCAAGCAGCGGAAACCGTGTCAAGCCATGATCAAACTGGGCAAGTTTCCATTCGCGGTCACTGTGACACTTCTCACATTGCACACCTTCCTGCCCCTCATGCTTGTCATCTTTCCTGTGACAGTTCAGGCAATCCATCGGTGTTCTTCTGAAACTGCTCAGATCCTTGTGGCAGGCAACGCACTTGACACCCGCTTTCGCGTGCGCGTTGCGCAGGACAAATTTGGTACGGTCATGGTTGAAGCGACCATCTGTGGCCTTCCACTGGGTCTCGGCATGGCATTCAGCGCACTTCTCGCCCAGCGTCGTGTTGTGCTTGTCGTCCTTCTTGTGGCAAGCCAGGCAATCCTTCGGCGCCTCTTTGAACATGGCGCTCTTGTGACATTCCTTGCATTCGATCCTTGCGTGCTTGCCCAACAGCGGAAAGATGGAGGCGGCGTGGTCAAACCTGGGTGACTCCTTCCAGTTCTTTTCCGTGTGGCAACTTGAGCATTCCTTGCCTAATGACTCTTTGTGCTTGTCATCCTTCTGGTGGCACGTGTAACAGTCCTTGCCGAGTTTGGGATTAGCGTAGAGCTTTCCTGTGTGGCAGGACACACACTTGGCACTGCCATGTTTTCCGCGCAGCGCAAATTTGGTGTCGACATCGTGGTTGAAGGTTGTGTTCTTCCAGAGCTTGGTGCCGTGACATGACTCACACTTTTCGCCGAACTGCCCCCTGTGACCTTTTTGCTCGTCCATCTTCTGATGACAAGCAAAGCAGTTGCGCGGCGTTTCGCGATAGTTGGTGTTCTTGTGGCATTCCGCACATTTCACATCAAGATGCTTACCCGTCAGGGGAAAGCGCGCCTTGTCATGGTCAAACCTGGCTTCTTTCCATGCGCTTTCCTTGTGGCAGCTTTCACACTTTGCTCCCAACTCGCCCTTGTGTACGTCGTCCTTCTTGTGACACGCATTGCATTCGTGTGCTGCGGCACGGAATTTCTTTCCGGCCGGATGGCATTTGGCACATTCCGTTTTTTGATGTTTTCCCTGAAGGGCGAAATTCGTCAGTGTGTGATCAAACTGCTTCTGCTCCAGCACCACAATCCGGCCCTCACGCCCCTTGTGTTCGGTATGACAAACGCGACAAGCCTGCTGCTGCGCTTTCTTGCCGTGAAATCCGGAATTAGCACGCACATCGGCTCCAATTTCCTTGTGACAGTCCATGCACAGCTTGTCCTGTGCCTTGCGGTCGAACTTCACATGACATTGCTTGCAGTCGTCTTCCCACTTTACGTGCCCCTGAATCAATTTCCCAGGCGCGACAACGGACTCGATTCCCTGCGCCATTGCTCCGGCTCCGAGGAGCATTGCACCCAATGCCATGATCCAGCCAGCGCGCCAGACGCGAAACGCTCCGGAGTAGTGCAGAGACAGCCACAAGGTCAACCTATCCCGCATCAGTAAGCGTGAACTGCAACCACATGCACGACAGCACTGATCAGCAGTAGATAGACAAACGGGATATGTGCGATGTGCCAAAGCGAGAACAGGCGTGCGTAGGCGGTGAACTGCGCAACACGGGTGACAGCGAGCAGATACTTGGCCACAAGTCTTGCAGAATTCCGCTCTCGTTTGGCCAGATCATCCTCAGTCCAATTGCCTTGCCGGGCCAACGCCTGTAAAACGCGGCGCAAATCCGTTACGCAGCGGCGATAAGTCAGCCACTGATGCACAGGCAGCCAGAAAACCTGCCGTCCGTAGGTCATCCATCCGGCCGGCGCTTGCAACTCCGCCTGTTCGAAGGCGATCAGTCTGGCTTCGACTTCGGGCGCAAAGGCCAAGCGCGAACGGGCCTCGGCTTCCTCCAGACCAGCTCTCGTTTGCAGGTCTCGCAGACTCGCTTTTTCGCCATGCAAACCACGGTTAACCCGCGCATAGATGAAGCGACCAATGACGCCACTGGCTGCCACTGCCAGCATGCTGTAAAGGGCCACCGCAGCATTAAGCGAACCCACCCTGAAAGTTGAATGCAGCAGGATGAGAAGAGGGCCACCAACGCCCAGCACCATGTGCCCAAGAAACCACCATTTCACGCGACCCCAGCTTCTTGTGAACCCGAAATGCTTGCGCAACGGGTAAGTGAACAGAAGAAGCATCATCGTGCCACCCGCCACGCCAAGCCAGTACCCGACGTCGTCACCAGCTTGAAAGAATTCCAACCGACTGAAATTCCACACAGCCGCCAGCAATGCCGCTATCACGAGATAGACGACGACGTCCAGTGACAGGGAACTGGAGAAACTGCGTTCCGTGTCGATCGGTGCATCCGAGTCCGTCTGCTGACCGGATCCGACAAGAATCGAATCGGGAAATTCGGAGTCACGCATGGACATGGCGTGTGGATACAGCACTTCTGTGGTCGTGTTCATGGTCTCTATGGAAACTGGGTTTGGTGTTCTGTTGGTCTCCATTGGATGGTAAGTACTGATTCTTAAGTAAAGCTTAATGAAGTAGGTAACTCTGTGTAAGTTGATGACCCAAAGTATGTATTTTGGGAATTTTTCCCAATTATACAAAGGTCGCCTTTTCGATCGGCGGCTTGCGGTCGAAAAGCTTGCACTCAGCGCATGTGCGCCAGACTGCCCACCACCGTAACCAGAACAACCCCTCCCATCAGCCATGCAATCTGAGCCGCGGTCTCCCGTGCGGTCAAACGCCTCTGCAGTTGAGGGATCAGGTCTGCCAGTGCAACGTAGACAAAGCTACTACTGGCAATAACCAGGAAATAGGGCAGGTATTCCTGCAATTGATCGACCAGCCAGTACCCAAGCAAGCCCCCCAATGAAGTAACGGCACCAGCCATTGAAACCTTGATAATCGCGGGACGCCGGTTGCCAGCGTCCGAGCGCAGCACCATCAGGTCACCCATATGGTGCGGCACTTCGTGGGCCAATACCGCCAGCGAAGCTACAACTCCAAGACGCATATCCGCGATGAACGCGGAGGCGATCAACACACCATCACCAAAGCAATGCACACTGTCGCCGGCAAGGACGGCCCAAGTGCCTGTCGGTGCTCCGTGATGGTGCTCGTGCGCCTCGATCACAGGGTCACGATGATGCTCATGACCGTGATGCCAGAGCTCTGCCTTATCGAGCAAGAAGAAGAAAATCAGTCCAATCAGCAGTGCGACAAACAAATGCTGTGCTGTTGCCATCCCCTCAAAAGCCTCTGGCAACAGATGCAGAAATGCAGTGGCCAGCAACGCTCCTGCGGCCAGGCTCAGCATGTGCTGTGTGTAACGTGCGAGCATGCCAAAGCTCAGCAATGCTGCGAGCCAGACACTGCCAATGCCTGCCGCCATCGTACCCATCAAAATTGCTATCCAAATCACTTCTACGCGCACCTAAAAAAACACCGGGCGAGGCTCACGGCAATAGCCGTGCCACCGACCGTCGATCCCAAGGTGATTATGGCAGTTGAACAATGGCTCGGCGTACGGCCCATGGTCTTCAGCGGTCGGACCGTTTGCCGATGCCACGCGAGTCGGGCAGCGGCAAGTCGCCGCGCCTAAACTGCGGTTATGAACAACTTTGACGTGCTTATCATCGGCGCCGGCGCGGCAGGCCTGTTTTGCGCGGGAATCGCGGGGCAACGCGGCCTGTCGGTGCTGGTACTCGATCAGAGCGAGAAAGTCGCTGAAAAGATCCGCATTTCGGGCGGCGGACGCTGCAACTTCACTAACAGGGATTGCACAGCAGCAAATTTCCTCAGCGACAACCCGAACTTCTGCCGCTCCGCACTGACACGCTTCACTTCGCGTGATTTCACAGCCTTGTTGCAGCGCCATGGCGTGGCGTACCACGAAAAGCACAAGGGGCAGCTTTTTTGCGACCGTTCCGCCGAAGACATCATCAGAGTGCTGATGAGCGAGTGCGCGAGTGGGCAGGTGACGCGCTGGCAGCCGTGCGGTGTCAAATCCATCCATTTCGATTCCGAAAGTCCATCCGCCGACGCTCGCCGCTACAGGATTGAGTGTGATCACGGCGCCGTACAGGCCCGCGCCGTTGTGATCGCCACGGGCGGACTGTCGATTCCCAAAATCGGAGCAAGCGATTTCGGCTATCGCGTGGCGCGCCAGTTCAATCTTCGAGTGATTCGACCGCGTCCGGCGCTGGTTCCTCTGACTTTTGACAGCGCCAGTTGGGCCCCTTTTGCCCAGCTGGCCGGCCTGTCGCTGCCAGTGCGAATCGAGTGTGGCGAACGAAAACACAAAATTTCCTTCCTGGAAGACCTGCTGTTCACTCATCGTGGTTTGAGTGGTCCCGCTGTGCTGCAGATATCGAGTTACTGGACGGCCGGCAAGCCGATCCGGATCAATCTCGCACCCGACCTCGACTTGCCGCAGACTCTTGCACAGGCCAAACTTCATTCCAGAAAGCTGATTGCCAACGAGCTTGCCACGCTGCTCCCCTCGCGTCTCGTTGATACCTGGATTGAGCAGGACCGCCAGACTGGTCAACTCTGGCAGCGACCCGTGAATGAAGCCAGCGACAGGGCATTGACCGCGCTGGCTGAAAGCCTGTCTCGTTGGGAGATCACGCCCACGACCACGGAAGGCTTCAACAAGGCCGAAGTGACAGCTGGCGGCGTCGATACGCGCGACCTGTCATCGCAGACCATGGAATCAGTTCAGACAGGTCTGTACTTTATTGGAGAAGTCGTCGATGTCACCGGCTGGCTGGGCGGACACAACTTTCAGTGGGCGTGGTCGAGCGCCTTTGCCTGTGCCCAGGGTCTTGTCAGCAATCTCAAGTCGGCGGAGTAACCGGCGTGATATACCACGCAATAACAAGGCTATAATCTGCTGCTTTGCTGGCAAACCCTCGCTGCCTGATCACTTTTTTAGCGGGGAATAAACGCACTACATTGGTCAGATGCCCGATCTTCCTTTGACCAAAGTATGCACTTTCTGGATCACTTAACGTAAATGACAACCATCCGTGTAAAAGAGAACGAACCTTTTGACGTGGCGCTGCGTCGCTTCAAGCGCACTATTGAAAAGCTGGGCCTGTTGACCGACTTGCGCGCACGCGAGTTCTATGAAAAGCCAACCGCCGAGCGCAAACGCAAGAAGGCAGCTGCCGTCAAGCGCAACTACAAGCGCATCCGCGCCATGCAGTTGCCCAAGAAAATGTACTAGACCTGAGACTTTGTGGGACAGACCGCAGCTACGCATAGCGAACCAGCTCTGTCCCCAACTGTTCAGTCAAGCTAGCTCGCCGAGGCCACTCAGGCGGGCTTTTTTTATGTCCAGAACTGTTTACAAGGAACAACTCCCATGACACTCAAAGAGCAGATCACGGAAGACATGAAAAACGCGATGCGCGCGCGAGACAGCGAGCGCCTGGGGACCATTCGTCTGTTGCTGGCTGCGGCCAAGCAAAAAGAGGTGGACGAGCGCGTAGTGCTCGACGACGCTGCCATGGTGGCAATCATTGACAAGTTGATCAAGCAGCGCAAAGACTCTGTGGCGGCATTTACGCAGGCCAATCGCATGGATCTTGCAAACAAGGAATCCGCGGAGATCCAGGTGCTGCAAGCCTACCTGCCGCAACGCCTGAGCGCAGATGAATTGAACGCAGCGGTGCTGGCGATCGTGGCCGAGATTGGCGCTGAACTGGGTCGCCCCGTCGGTCCCGGCGATATGGGCAAGGTCATGGGCACCGTCAAGACACGCCTCGCCGGCAAGGCCGACATGGGCCAGGTGTCAGGCGCAGTCAAAGCCGCGTTGTCTCGCTAGCTTCCCGCCACCTTCATCCGGTTCACCAGCATCGAGCCAATGGTCTTGGCGCCATAGTTGTAGGCATCGGCCCCGATCGCCTCTATTCCTTTGAGCATGGCCTTCATGTTTCCCGCAATCGTGATTTCGTGGACCGGGTAGGCAATACGCCCGTGCTCGACCCAGAAACCGCTGGCACCGCGCGAGTAGTCCCCAGTAACGTAGTTCACGCCAGATCCCATCAGTTCAGTCACAAAAAGGCCGGTGCCCAGCTTCCTCAGCATGGCATCCAGATCGTCTCCGGGACGCGTCAGGCGTGAAGTCATGGTCAGGTTGTGCGACCCACCCGCGTTGCCTGTGGTCTTCATGCCGAGTTTGCGGGCTGAATAGCTGCCCAGAAAATAGCCCTGTACGCGCCCGGCTTCCACCACCTGACGTGCCCTGACCTGCACGCCCTCGTCGTCAAAGGGAGAACTGCCCTTGCCGCGCTTGACGAAGGGATCTTCCTGGATATCAATGTGCCTGGCCATGACCTGCTTGCCCAGCGAATCGAGCAGGAATGAACTCTTGCGGTAGAGCGACCCTCCGCTGATGGCTTGCACCAGATTGCCCAACAAACCGGCGGCGAGCGGCGACTCAAACAGCACCGGACACTCGCGTGTGGCAATCTTGCGTGAGTTCAGACGGCTCAGCGCGCGTTCGGCGGCGTAGCGACCAATGGCTTCGGGCGCAGCCAACTCATCCGCACTGCGCATCGAACTGTACCAGGCATCGCGCTGCATGCCCTCGCCCTTGCCTGCGATCGGTGAGACCGACAGCGAATGCCGGGAACTCGCATAGCCGCCACGAAACCCCCGGGTGTGCGCGCTGAAGAAATGCGATTGCTGTGCCGATACGCTGGCGCCTTCGCTGTTGCTGATGCGTCTGTCCGTCCGAAGTGCTGCGGCTTCACAGCGCATGGCCACCCGGGCCGCCTCTTCACTGTTGACAGCCCACGGGAAGAACAAATCAAGGTCGGTACGCTGCATATCCGGTGACGCGATGTCCTGCTCGTCAGGCAAGGCGGCAAATGGGTCCTCTGCGGTAAAGCGCGCAATGTCGTAGGCCGCCTGAACAGTCTGCTCAATGGCTGCCTTCGAGAAGTCAGATGTACTTGCATTGCCGCGACGCTGACCGAGGTAAACCGTGACGCCTAGCGACTTGTCACGATTGCGCTCCACATTTTCCAGTTCACCCTTGCGCACCGAAA
>JBAXNI010000102.1:0-10044 GCA_037133835.1 Comamonadaceae bacterium
GGCTATGCCCGGATGATCCAGCTCACGACCCAGCTCAATACTCCTGGGCCTGAGCTGGCGGCGCTGCCCGGCGTGCACGCGCTGACCGACGTAACCGGTTTCGGCCTGGCAGGGCACGCTCTCGAATTGGCGCGCGGGGCTGGCTGCACCGTCGAGATCAACTGGCCCAGCGTGCCATTGCTCGACGGCGTGCGAGAGCTGGCTCTGCAAGGCATGGTGACAGGGGCTTCGGGACGCAACTGGGCTGCTTACGGAAAAGACGTCGAGCTACCGGCGGACTTTGAGAAGGTCGATCAGGACTTGTTGAGCGATCCGCAAACCAGCGGCGGGCTGCTGGTGTCCTGCGCGCCCGCAGCGGTGGACGCCGTGCTTGAGATATTCAGGCGCCACGGCTTTGCCGCTGCCACCGCGATTGGGCAGATTGCCGCTGGTCCGATGGCCGGCAAGCTGCGGGTTCAGTCGCGCCGGTAGCGCTGGATGTAGCGCTTTTCCAGCCAGTCCTTGAGCCAGCCGACCCAGCGTCCCTGCATCGAGAAACCGCGCCAGCTGAGCAGGGCACGGCGATCACCGTACGCGACAAAGCTCAGATGACCCGGCGCTGACTGGTGGCGGCGCACAGGTCTGCCCGCCAGCAGAGCCATCAGATTTTCGGTCAGAGCCGGTTTGGCACGGCTCGCGACGTCGCTGGCGGCAAATACGTTAGGGTGGCTGACCGAGCGCCCGTAAGCATCGAGCGCAACCCGGCCGTGAACGTCCAGCGCGAGCGCACTGCTGGCGAGCCAGACCGGCGCCGACCCGGCGTTGGCCACGATCGGGACGTCGCAGGCAAGTCGGGCACCGCTGGCAAGCCGGACCTGCTGCGCCTCTATGCCGACCGTCAGGTCTGCCAATACTGTAATCCGGTACTGCCTGAGGATCTTCACGATGCGTTTCTCAGCGCCGGGTGCTGGCGCACAGGTCAAACCGGCCGGGCCTGCGACAAGCGTCACAGACGCGCCTGGCAAGCGCTGCCTTATGGCCAGTGCCAATTCGATACTCAGCAGATCATGGCCCAGGACTGCGATGCGCAACGCGCGGCTTGTTGCCAGCTCGGTCACCCTGGGCCACAAAGCGCAGAAGGCTTCCAGTGGTCGCACAAACAGGCCGTGTTCGCGCGCGCCAGGCATGAGCGCTTCTATTTGCTGGCGGTCCTGCAGGGCTCCGGTGTCGATCGATAGCCAGTCAAATCCATAAGTGCTGCCGTCAGTGAGCCGCAGCGTCGCACTCTGGACGTCAAGCAGCGCAGGACTGCCTGTCAGCCAGCGTACCCCGGCTTTTTGCAGCATCGACGCCAGGTCAATGAGGCAGTCTTCCAGCGGGTGCTGGCCAGCTACGAAACTCGCAACCATGCCAACGTAGACGTGCAGCGGATACGGCGCGATCAGGGTCAGTTGCACGCCGGACGGCTGATTTGCCGCCAAAGTGGAGAGCAGATCAATATGGGACTGGCCCGCGCCCAGCAGCACCAGGCTTTTCATGATCCCGAAGTAAGTGGCTTGTTTGGCTGGCTGAGCTTGTGCATGGGTGCAGACTATCCGGTTCCGGCCTCGTTGATAATGCTCGCACCGCAGGACTTGGGCGCTTGTCGGTAATTCTGGGTTTTTTCAAGAAGGATTGCAATGAAAATATGGATGATGGTGGCTTTGCTGGTACTGGCAAGCGGTGCGCAGGCGCAGACGACGCCAGCCAAGAAGGAACTGGTAACCAAGATCCTGCTGTTGCAGCAGCCAGCAATTGAGCAGGCCGCACAGGCGCTTGCCGAGCGGCCGGCGCTGCAGATGCTGCAGCAGGTCGGTATGGCGTTGCAGTCGCAGGTTCCGCCTGAAAAGCGCGAAGGACTCGCCAAAGACATTCAGGCCGATGCAAAAAAGTACGCGGATGAGGCTGTGCCCCTGGTGCGCGAGCGCGCCGTCCAGCTCGCGCCGTCGACTGTCGGTGCCTTGCTGGATGAAAAGTTCAGCGAGGATGAACTCAAGCAACTGATTGCGATCATCGAATCACCCGTGAATCGCAAGTTTCTGCAACTTGGCGGGGAAATGCAAAATGCCTTGATCGACAAGCTGGTGGCTGAAACCCAGAGCGCGATCGAACCCAAAGTGAAAGCACTTGAACTCGCCATTGGCAAACGCCTGGCCCAGGCAGCGCCAGTAGAGGCCGCGTCCAAAGCCGCCAAGCCCGCCAAGGCGCCCGCCAAAGCAGCCAGCAAGTAAAGCTTCAGGATAGCAGTGCCTGCGCGAATTCGCGGGCGTTGAAGGTTTCCAGATCTTCGAGTTTTTCGCCGACGCCGATAAAGTAGACCGGCAGTGGGCGCTCGCGAGCGATTGCCGCCAGAACACCGCCCTTGGCGGTGCCATCAAGCTTGGTAATGATCAGGCCACTGAGTTGCAGGGCGTCGTCAAAAGCCTTGACCTGGCTCAGCGCATTTTGGCCAGTGTTGCCGTCAATGACCAGCAGGATTTCATGCGGCGCTGTTGCGTCGGCTTTTTGTATTACCCGCTTGATCTTGCGCAACTCTTCCATGAGGTGCAGCTGCGTTGGCAGTCGGCCTGCTGTGTCCACCAGCACCACGTCCTTGCCCCTGGCCTTGCCAGCGCTGACCGCGTCAAAGCTCACTGCGGCCGGGTCGCCACCCTGCTGGCTGATGATGTCGACGGTGCTTCGCTCCGCCCAGACGCCGAGTTGCTCTCGCGCCGCAGCCCGAAAAGTGTCAGCCGCGGCCAGCAGTACGCTGCTGCCCTGGTCTGCCAGGTGCCGTGTCAGCTTGCCGATGGATGTGGTTTTGCCCGCGCCATTGACGCCGGTCACCATGATCACGGTGGGTTTGTGCTGCCCGATCATCAGCGGTTTCTCCAGCACCTGTAACAGGGTCGCAATCGACTCCACCAGCAGTTCCTTCACGGCGGCCGGTTCGCTTGCCTTGCTGTCTTTGACACGTTTCTTGAGGTCATCCAGAAGGTATTGCGTGGCTTTGACGCCGCTGTCGGCCATCAGTAACGCGGCTTCCAGGTCCTCGTACAGCGCCTCATCGATGCGGGTGCCGGTAAAGACGGTAGCAATGCTGGAACCGGTCTTGCGCAGACCAGCCTTGAGTTTGACCAGCCAGGTCTTGCGCAAAGGCTCGGCTGGTCGTGCCGTTTCAGTTGCTGTGTTGTCGAGAGAAGGTTTCTTTTTGAAAAAACTGAACATGGTTTGGGTTCTTGGAATCGCCCCATTCTATGAAACGACCCCGCAGACGCCGCCTGTCAGTGTGTGATGGCCACCAGTACGCTGCAGGGCGCGTGTTCAATCAAGGCCTTCGAAATCGAACCGCGCCACCAGCGTGCTGCCCAGCTGTCGAGGTGCCGGTGTCCGACCACAATCAGGTCGGCCGACATCTTTTTTGCATACTTGGTGATCTCGTCAACTGTTTCCCCCGCCAGTACTTCGCCGCTGGCGGCATGGCCGGCCCCCTGCAGGCGGCGCATGCCTTCGTCCAGCACGGCTTGCAGCGCAAGCTTTTCACGTTCCATCAATTGCGGGTCGTAAACGCCCACACCCATGCCCATCACGTCCATGTTCAGCGGCAGCACTGCGACCAGGGTCAGCTCAGAGTGCGCCCACTGCGCCAGATCCTGGCAGTCCAGCAAAGCCTTTTGGCCGCTTTCGGAACCGTCGTAAGCGAGCAGGATCTTCTTGTACATGGTGGCCTCCTGAAGATGCAAGGGATCTACGAATCACAGCGCGAGCATAGACCTTGTGCGCTGTCGATGCAACTGTCGCTGACTGCGTTAAGCTGTGGCCATGAAGCAAAAGAACAGGGTGAGCGCGACCTACGGGCATGAGGTCCGCATTGTTGGCGGGCAGTGGAAACGAAGCAAGCTTGCGGTGGTCGACAAAGCCGGTTTGCGTCCAACGCCGGATCGGGTTCGCGAGACGCTCTTTAACTGGCTCGGCCAGGACCTGAGTGGCTGGCGTTGCATTGACGCTTTTGCTGGCACCGGTGCGTTGGGATTTGAGGCTGCGTCGCGCGGCGCCAGAGACGTGTTGCTGGTTGAGCAGGACGCGGCGTTGGTGGCGCAACTCAAGCGTGTGCAGATGCAGTTGCAGGCCAGCGCGACACGGATCGTGCGGGGCGATGGTGTGGCAGCCCTGCGCCAGCTTGCTGCTGCCAGCATGGAAGCGGTATTTCTGGATCCACCGTTTGACTCGTTGTCGTATGAGGCTGCCCTGCAAGCTGCCGCCCGGGCCCTGGCGCCAGACGGATATGTCTATCTGGAGGCACCGATTCTGTGGACCCGGACGCAACTCGAACCCCTGGGCCTGATACTGCATCGGTATCTCAAGGCCGGCGCCGTGCATGCCCATTTGCTCAGACTGTTGCCGCCAGCTCAGGTACAGGCTGCATAATGCGCTTCAACCCTAACCGAACCGCAGGAAGATGATGGTGCAGAAAGTGATTGCAGTTTATCCCGGCACTTTTGACCCGATTACCCTTGGCCACGAAGACGTGGTGCGAAGGGCTACACAGTTGTTTGATCGAGTGATCCTGGCGGTAGCCGCCGGGCATCACAAGAAGGCCATGTTTTCTCTGCAGGAGCGCATCGATATGGCGCGCGAAGTGGTCAAGGCCTATCCGCAGGTCGAGGTGGAGAGCTTTTCGGGTTTACTGCGCGATTTCGTTGTGGCGCGTGGCGCCAAGGCGATGGTGCGGGGTTTGCGCGCCGTGACCGACTTTGACTACGAGTTTCAACTCGCTGGCATGAACCGCAGCCTGATGCCGCACGTGGAAACGGTGTTCCTGACACCCAGCGACCGTTATCAGTTTATTTCGAGCACCTTTGTGCGCGAGATCGCATCGCTCGGCGGCGAGGTAAACAAATTTGTGTCGGGCGTGGTCAACGAGCGCCTGATTGAAAAGGTGCGTGGGCAGACGCAAGCTTGACCTGGGCTAGGTCAGACCCTGGTCCGTCAGCCAGTGCAAGAGCGCAGCGTTCACCTCGGCCGGACGCTCCATGGTCAGCATATGACCGCATTCCTGGAGCATGACAAACTCGGATCCCTTGATCAATTGCACAATTTCACGCGAGCATTCGGGGGGCGTCAGCTGGTCGGAGTCACCGCACATCACCAGCGTCGGGCAGCAAACAGTACCCAGATGAAGGCGGGCGTCGGGGCGTGCCATCACGGCGCGGTTTTGCCGGATCAGTTGCTGGGCACCGGCACGCCGAACGAAGTCAAGGTAGCACTGTTGCAAGGTCGCGTCAGTGGCGCGACCTGGATGAAAGGCCAGTGGCAGATTGGCCTGCAGCACCTCTTCCATACGACCCTGTTCAAACTGATGGATGGCAGCCTCGCGCAGCGCGCGCATGGCCTCGGTTTCTGGTCGGGCGCTGGTGCCAAGCAGGGCCAGGGCCCGAACGCGTTGTGGCGCCTGACGTACCACTTCCATGGCCAGCATGCCGCCCATCGAGGCGCCGCAAAGGATCAACTCTCCCGCGTGCTCTGTTAGCAGCGTCTGTGCCATGTCATGCAGGCTGGCGCAGCGGCTGTGCACATCGCTGACCACTGGGCTGACGTGCGCTGGCATGGCGCCCAACTGCTTGCGCCACATCACTGCATCAGCGGCCAGGCCGGGAAGAAAGACAAGTTGATTCATGCAAAAAGATCCTTTGGAAGACAGGCGTATATTGAGCCATCTCAAGACACGGCATGAAGTGCTGGTCTACCCTTGAGCGGTTCAGGTCCACATTGTTCAAGCCGGAGAAAAAATGAAGATACTACTGCCAGTCGATGGTTCCGCTGTTTCACTGGAGGCAGTCCGTTTCGCCATTCGCATGGCGCGCGCGGGACTGGAGACCAGCGTGGTGCTGGCCAATGTTCAGGAACCGGCCAATTTGTATGAATTGGTGGTGGCGCACGATCCCGAGGTGATCGAGCACATCAGCGCCAGTGCGGGAGCTCACACGCTGGAAGTGGCGCAGGCGCTGCTGGCCGAAGCAGACATCGACTGCGAGAGTGAAGTCGCCTCGGGCGACCCGGCACACACCCTGATTGACATCCTGGAGCGTCATGAGTGTGATCTGGTGGTGATGGGCGCGAGTGGCACCAGCACACTGCGCCGGGCCCTGCTGGGCTCGGTTTCCAATGAGGTGCTGCATGCGGCGGGGGTACCAGTACTGATTGTCAAGGCGGCTCAGGATCGCGCTGAATGACCGAACTAATCCTGGTCCGCCATGGCGAAACCGACTGGAACCGCGAGCTGCGTTTTCAGGGCCAGGTTGACGTGCCGCTCAACGCAGTCGGCCACGAGCAGGCGCGACGCCTGGGGCTGCGTCTGGCCACGGAGAACCTGCATGAGCTCGTTTGCAGTGACCTGACGCGGACCCGGCAAACGGCCATGCCCATCCGTGAGAACCATCTGCAACTGAGTCAAGGCAGCGGCGCGCTGGATGCGGCTTTGCGCGAGCAGAACTTTGGTGTGATCGATGGCATGCGGGTCGATGACATCAAGGCACAGCACCCCGACGCCTGGGCGCAGTGGATCAGGTTCGATGCCGACTACGCTTTTGTTGGGGGTGAGAGCACGCGCCAGTTTCATGCGCGTGTGCTGGCTGCCGTGCGCGCGCTGGCGCAGTTGCATGAACACAAGACACTGGTGGTGGTGACGCATGGTGGTGTGCTCGACATGATCTACCGAACGGCACGCGCACTGCCGCTGTCGGGGCCACGTCAGAGTGATATACCGAACGCTGGTTTGAACCGGGTGCGTATTCAGGGTGAGGTCATCGAAATCCTGGATTGGGCCGACGCCCGCCATCTGGCAGACATGCCGGCGCAACCGGTCTACGATCAAAGCAAGCTGGCTTCGCCTTTCGCCGCAGAGAACTGCAGTCCCAAGGCACCGTAGATTTGTTGCGCCTGGCGCTTCAGCCTGACCGACTCGGCCTGCACGTTCAGGCCTTGCTGCACCAGATGTTGAGCGCCAACCCAGTGGTCGCTGCGGAACAGGGCGTCCAGATGGATTTGTTCAAACAGGCCGCGTTGCGCGTGGCTGCCACCAATTTCAGGCAGGCGCGCCAGCACGCTGCCAAGTTGTCGCACTGCGGTCTCGTGATCGCCTTGTGCGTGCGCCAGCAGGCCGCGGCTCGCGGGCAGGCAAACCTCTTGCCAGACGCGTCTTGAACTGGCCTGGACCGAGGTCGGTGGGGTGGTCGCAAACGCTTCGATGTTTTGCATCAGGGTTTGCGCTTCAACGCGGCCGGCACGAGCCAGACCGTAGAGGTACTGCATGTCCAGAAAGGGCAGCACCTGGTCGTTCAATCGCGGCAGCAGGTACTCTGCCACATCCTGCCAGCGCTCACCCACGTCGACACCGGCCAGCTCCAGCCGGGCCAGCAGGGAAACCGCGCCAATCTGGTCCTGCGAGTAATCCTTGACCACGCCCCAGACCTGCTGGTCGTAGAGTCGCAGCGCTTCGGCGGGCTGGCCCAGTTCCAGCGCGAAGACGGCCAGGTGCCACCAGTTGTGCGTGACCATGAAGGAGTTCAGCCCGGTCCAGCTCGGACTGACCTGCTGCATGAAGGCAAGACCTTCGCTCAGGCGGCCCTGCGTCAGCATGACGTGCGCCAGCGCATGCTGGGCCCAGGGCTCCTTCTCGCGCATGGCGATGGCCCTGCGCGCGGCGGACTCGGCCTGGCGCAGCAGGTGACACTGTTCCCAGCCAAAGGCCGCCATGCCGTGCAGGTAGGGTACATCCTGCGCCGCTGGCAGTGCCGCCAGCGCCAGCTTGAGCATGCCCGGTGCGTTGCCGATATTGAACAGGTGGTACTGACCCAGCTTGAGCGAGGCCAGGTCGCGCGGATGCTCCTGCACCTGCTCCTGGTGTAGTCGAATGGCCTGCGTCGTGTCACCGTCAACCCAGGCCGCAATCGCTGCCACAAAGCGCTGTTCGCGCTGTGTGATTCCCGGGGTCAACTTCAGGCTGGCGCGGGCGCGCTCAATGTAGGGGCGCGCTTGCAGCGCACCCTGCGCAGACTCGGCAAACATGTGCAGCGCGGCGCAGCAGGCTTGCACCAGAGGGCTCTGGTCGCTTTGCGCCACGTGCAGGATGTTGGCGACGCGCGCCTCGCAGGAAATAAAGCCTTCCACAAAGTCGTCGATGGCGCTCAGGCTCGCAGTATCCTGCAAGCTGACCGGGTTACCCAGGCTGTCAGTCAACATGGCAAGTGGCCTTCAGTTCAAGCTTTGGGCGGCTCTGGCCAGGCGCGTTGGGGCTCTCGCAGGAGTTCAAAAGCACGCGAGATCTGCAACACGCCCAGGTCATCGAAACGCCGCCCGGCAATCTGCAGACCGATGGGCAGGCCGCTGCGCGTGTAGCCGCAGTTGATGGAGGCCGCTGGTTGCTCCGACATGTTGTAGGGCACCGTGAAGCCAATGTGTTCCAGCGGATGCAGCGGGTCGTTGGTGGGGGAGGGCAGTTCTGCCGCAAACGCGGGGACCGGTGATGTTGGTGAGATGACGAAATCAAAGGGCTGGCAGGCGCGCACGCTGGCCAGGCGCGTGGCATGGAACTGGCTGAACGCGACAAAGGCCTCGGGGCCGCTCAGTCCGGCCGCGCTGTCGGCCCACTGCTGGATGTAGGGCAGCACGCTGGTGCGCTTGTCGGCCGGCAGTGCAGCCAGGTCGATGTGCGAGCGCAAGCGCCAGGCGTGATCCATGCCGTCCAGCATGGCTGGCGTCATGAAAGGTGCCATCGGCTTGACGATGGCACCGGCACGCTCAAACAGGCGTGCCGCTGCTTCGACCGCCGCCTGAACTTCCGGCTCCACCGCCATGCCGCAACCGGCGTCCAGCAGCAGGCCGACCTTGAGGCCGCGCAAGACGCCTAGGCCCTGGTCAAACTTGTTCCAGGCCAGCGACTGCCAGGGCAGGCTCATGCTGTCGCGCGCGTCGGGCAGCGACAGCACCTGCATCATCAGCGCGGCATCGGCCACGCTGCGTGTCATGGGACCGGCAGCGCGACCGGTGTAGGGCGGGTCAATCGGGACCCGGCCCAGGCTGGGCTTCAAACTGAAAATGCCGCACCATCCCGCCGGCAGACGAAGTGAGCCGCCAATGTCGGTACCGATGTGCAGCGGGCCGTAGCCGGCTGCTGCGGCCGCGCCACCACCTGCGCTTGAGCCACCCGGCGTCTTGCTCAGGTCCCACGGGTTGCGCGCGAGTGCATGAAAGCTCGACAGGCCGCTGGAGAGCATGCCGTAGTCGGGCATGGTGGTCTTGCAGACCATCACCGCACCGGCCTCGAACAGGCGCGCCGCAGGCGGTGCGTTGGCGTTGGCCGGCGCCAGGTCGGTAGCCAGTGTGCCGAGCGGCACCGGGTCACCGCGGGTCGCGATGTTCTCCTTGATGGTGACCGGCACACCGTCAAGCATGCCGCAGGGCCGCCCTAGCTGCCAGCGCGACTCAGAGGCGCGTGCCTGCTCCAGTGCGAGTTCCGGGCGCAGCAGGTAGCTGGCACAGATGTGGGGTTCCCACGCTGCTATGTGAACGAGCAGAGACTGCATGACCTCCAGCGGCGAGAATTCACGCCGCTGGTAACCGGCAATCAACTGATGGACGCCGAATTCGTGCAGTTTCACGACCAGGACAGGGCGCCGATGTCGTTCACAAACACCGGCATGTCCTTCCATAGGCCTTTCAGATTCTTGTTGGCCACGGTAATCCACTGTGGCTGGTACAGGAAGGCGTGCACCGACTCGTTGGCCAGCATGCGCTGGGCGTCGCCCAGCAGCTTCGCGCGATCGGCTGCGCGTGGTGCATTCTGGATCTTGTCGAACAGGGCGACAAACTGGGGCGACTCGTAATTCCAGTAGTAGCTGGACTTGGCGAAGTTGCCCAGGTCAAAGGGTTCCACGTGCGAGATGATGGTCAGGTCGTAGTTCTTGTTGGTGTAGGTGCCGCTGAGCCATTGCGCCCATTCCACGTTCTCGATCTTGGCGATGATGCCGATCTTGGCCAGTTGCGCGG
>JBAXNI010000103.1:0-9978 GCA_037133835.1 Comamonadaceae bacterium
GTTCTTGCTCAGCAGGTCGTTCAAATCCCGGTACAGGAAACGGTATTGCCAGATCAGTTCAAACAGGGTGTGCATGAAGAACCATGCGTCCTCGACATCTCGCACGCCGTCGCTGGCATTCAACAATTCATTGAGGCCCCGTTCGTAGCGGTCAAACAGGGAGTTAATGAGTTCGTCTTTGGCAGGATAGTGGTAGTAGAGGTTGCCTGGGCTGATGCCCAACTCGGCTGAGATCAGCGTGGTAGAAACGTTGGGCTCACCAAAGCGATTGAACAGTTCAAGGCTTACTTCCAGAATGCGCTCGGCGGTGCGCCGGGGTGCCTTCTTCACCATAAGGACGGTCTCGCATGCGTCACAGACGTCACGGTATGCCCCAGGTCGTCCATAATTTCCTGCAATTTGCCGATGGCCCGTCCCACCTGCGTCGAGGCTGGAACCGGCTGGCTCAAATGCCGCTTTGGATCGTCCAGTGTCTCATGGCGCAAACTTATGCCATGGCGCCACAATTTGGCGGATAGACCGGTCTTGCGTGAACGCAGCAATTGTCGGGTTTGTTGGTAAGCATGTTCTGCCAGACGACGACGCTGCGAGTAGCTGAAGGTGTTGGCCAGATACAACTCGGGGTCGCGATGATCTGGCTCGATCAGGATGATGTCGGTGTCAGGGTAGGCATGTTCGTACTGTCTCATACCCAGCACCATGCGCGAGTGAATGAGGGATCGGAATGTCTGACTTAACACTGCAGGCAGTCCGCCGTCCACGATGCGCGGGATATGGTGCTTGTCTCCGGAAAGGCCGCGACGCATGACTTTGGCGACCTGTGGCGCGGTGGCGTCAAAGGGCACCAAAGGATTGAGACACAGCATCAGGTCGATTCCCTGGTCCAACGCAACTGATGCGTGCATCGTCTTCTTCAGCGCGCCGTCCACGTAGTAGTTGTCATCAATTTCAACTGGGGGAAACAGCCCCGGCAGGGCGGCGCTGGCCTGGACAGCTTTGGAAATTGGAATGTGGTCCCACCCTGGACGGCCAAAGGGAGCAGCCTCGCCACTGTCCAGATTGGTGGCGACCAATGTCAGTTCGGTCTTGAGTTTGCGGAAGTCATTGCTGCGGCCCTTCTGCGAGAAAAGACGCTCCAGTTGAGCGTGCATCTTCTCACTGGAAAAAATGCCAGCAGGCAAGCTTGGCCCCAGGTGCTGCAGTGCTTGTGTAAACGGCTTGCGACCCGCAGTGACTTGCCACAGGGCGGCTATCAGCAGGGCCGGCAGCATGATGCCGCGACGCGCAAACTCGCCGTAAGCCGGAGTCATCAGCCAGGAGGGGTCGAAGGTCTCAGCCAGCGGGTTGTCATTTTCTATGAATAAGGAACACAATTCCCGCGGCGTAATGCGGTTGGCCAAACCGGCAGCAATGAAGCCGCCCGCTGAAACGCCGACGTAATGCTGCAACTTGGTGAAGTCGATTCCGTGCAGCGACTCTTCCAACGCACACAGTGCGCCAATTTCGTAAATGGCGCCTAGTGGGCCGCCACCTGACAATGCCAGCGCAATTCTTGGTGCCTGTGATGGTTTATGCTTCATAAGAACAAAGTGTATGTCTGATCGAACTCACCGCTTGCTGCGATGCAACAAGTACCGCTTGCAAAAGAAAATGGGCGCACAAGCACCCATTTTTCTCATCAAGGTACTTCTTCGTACCAGGTACTGCCAGTACCTTGAATCATGTCACGACAGCCGGTTATCAAACTACCGTTGCGGTGCGTTTCGCCGCCGGTTTGCTTGCCTTCTTCAGGGCCGGCTTGGCAGCGGTCTTGACTGCTTTCTTGGCGGCTGCTTTCGGGGCAGCGCCTTTGGCGGAAAGCTTTTGAACGCTCTTGTTCAATTCATCAATTCTGGCAATCAGGGCATTGACATCCTTGGCGGATGGAACACCCAGTTTGTTGAGTGCTTTGGCCACGCGATCTTCAAAAATGCTTTCCAGTTTGTCCCATTGACCTGACGCCTTGGAAGAAATGTCCGTCGCCATGCTTGACATCTTGCTGCTCGCTTCAGACAACTTTTCTTCAGCAACAGATTGTGTCTTGCGCTGAATGCTGACGCCTTCCTTGATCAGGGCTTCAATGGCTTTCGTGCCCTCGGCTTGCGCTTTGGTGAAAGCACCCAGGCCAGCCTGCCAGATTTGTTGAGCAGAGTCCTTGACCGAGCCTTTGAGGGGCGCGGAACTGTTCTTAGACGAATTTGACTTTTTCAGCTTTGTGACCATGGGAAACTCCAGACGGGTTGATAAATTTGGATAATGGCACTCACTGTAAGGGCACGTTGAAGCACTGTGTAGGTGGGTCTTCCTAAATTGCTAGAGTGGGCAATCTACCGGGCCACGGGTTTGTGCTGAATGGCTGAAAGTGAAATCTGGGCAAGAATGTGCCAACTAAATGGAGGTTTTGATGCAGTACTTTGTCACCGGTGCAACCGGGTTTATTGGAAAACGGCTGGTCAAGAAACTGCTGGAGCGCAAGGGCTCGGTCGTCTACTTCCTGATCCGCAAGGAGAGTCACGACAAGGTGGCGGCTTTGCGCAAGTACTGGAGCATCGGCGCGACGCGTGCTGTGCCGGTGTTTGGCGATCTGACGTCAAAGAAGCTGGGGATTTCTGCTGACGACGTGAAGAAGCTCAAAGGTCAGATTGATCACTTCTATCACCTTGCGGCAGTTTACGATCTGGGCGCCGATGAGGCGAGCCAGATTGCGGTCAATGTCGATGGCACGCGCAACACCGTGGAACTGGCCAAGCTCATTGGCGCCGGGCATTTTCATCATGTCAGTTCGATTGCGGCCGCTGGTTTGTACGAGGGCGTGTTCCGCGAGGACATGTTTGACGAAGCCGAGAACTACGAGCATCCCTATTTCATGACCAAGCACGAAAGCGAAAAAATCGTTCGCCTGGAATGCCGTGTGCCCTGGTCAGTCTATCGCCCTGCCATGGTCGTGGGCGACAGTGTCACGGGGGAAATGGACAAGATCGACGGTCCTTACTATTTTTTCAAGTTGATTCAGCGCATGCGCCAGTTGCTGCCGCCGTGGCTGCCCTCCATCGGACTGGAGGGTGGGCGCATCAACATCGTGCCGGTCGATTTTGTGGTGGACGCGCTCAATACCATCAGTCACAAGGTGGACATTGACAAGAAGTGTTACCACCTGGTTGATCCCTTGGGATACCGCGTCGGCGATGTCCTGGACATCTTCAGCCGTGCGGCGCATGCACCCAAGATGAATCTCTTTGTCAACGCCGCCCTGCTTGGTTTCATTCCACGCAGTGTCACCAAGGGCCTGATGGCGCTGGCGCCGGTACGCCGCGTACGAAACGCGGTCATGAAGGATCTGGGCCTGCCGCAGGACATGCTTACCTTTGTCAACTACCCAACGCGTTTCGACTGCCGCGACACGCTGGCGGCGCTGAAAGGTTCTGATGTGGTCTGCCCGAACCTCAAGGATTACGCCTGGCGGCTCTGGGACTACTGGGAGCGCCATCTTGACCCGGATTTGCATATTGACCGGTCGCTGCGCGGTACCGTAGGCGGGAAGGTGGTCTTGATTACCGGCGGCTCCTCCGGCATTGGGCTGGCGGCAGCGCACAAGTTTGCCGAAGCGGGCGCCACCACGATCATCTGCGGGCGTGACGCCGCCAAGCTGGAAGAAGCGTGCCAGCAGGCCCGCGACAAGGGCTACAGTTTTATCGCCTACCCCGCCGACATTGCCGACCTCGCCGACTGTGACCGCTTTGTGAAGCAGCTGATTGCAGACCATGGCGGCGTGGACTTCCTGATCAACAATGCAGGGCGCTCGATCCGGCGCGCCATCGAATCAAGCTATGACCGGTTCCACGACTATGAACGCACGATGCAGCTGAACTATTTTGGCTGCTTGCGTGTCACCATGGGTTTCCTGCCAGGCATGGTGGCGCGCAAGAAGGGCCATGTCGTCAATATCAGCTCGATTGGTGTACTGACCAATGCGCCGCGCTTCAGCGCCTATGTGGCTTCCAAGGCGGCGCTGGACGCCTGGACGCGCTGTGCTTCCAGTGAGTTCGCGGACCAGGGCATTTCGTTTACCACGATCAACATGCCTCTCGTGCGTACGCCCATGATCGCACCCACTGGCCTGTACAACAACGTGCCAACGCTCGCCCCCGAAGAAGCAGCCGACATGATCGCTCAAGCCTGCATCTTCAAACCGGTGCGTGTTGCCACGCGGCTGGGCATCACCGGGCAGTTGTTGCACGCCTTGTTACCGCGCGTTGCACAAATTGCCATGAACACGAGTTTTCGCATGTTCCCGGACTCCGGCGCGGCAAAAGGCGCCAAGCCTGGGGACAAGCCGGTCAAGCAGCAACTGTCGCACGAGGCGGTTGCGTTGCAGCAAATGATGCGGGGAATTCACTTCTGAGCCAGCCTTGCCCAGGGGCGATAATCCGGGGGCGCTTTGGGCGCCCTTTTTTGCTTTTTTGATGGTTGCCGATCAAATCGGGGGGAAACAATGATTCTGGTTACTGGCGGGGCAGGCTTTATTGGCGCCAACTTTGTGCTCGACTGGTTGGGTCAGACTGATGAGCCTGTCCTCAATCTGGACAAACTGACCTACGCCGGTAATCCCGAAAATCTGGCCAGCCTGCGGGGCGACGCCCGTTACGTGTTTGTGAAGGGCGACATTGGTGACTCGAGCCTGGTGGACAAGTTGCTGACGCAATACGCGCCACGCGCCGTACTCAATTTCGCGGCAGAGAGTCATGTGGACCGTTCCATCCATGGCCCCGAGGACTTCATCCAGACCAACGTCGTCGGTACCATGCGCCTGCTGCAAAGTGTGCGTTCCTACTGGCAGGGATTGCCCGAGAGTGAACGTGCGGCCTTCCGCTTCCTGCATGTTTCGACCGACGAGGTGTACGGCAGCCTGTCACCCACCGATGCCGCTTTCACCGAGACCAACAAGCTGGAGCCCAACAGCCCCTACTCCGCGAGCAAAGCGGCCAGTGATCACCTGGTGCGTGCCTGGTTGCACACCTACGGGCTGCCGGTTCTGACGACCAACTGCAGCAACAACTACGGGCCACTGCATTTCCCTGAAAAGCTGATCCCGCTGCTGATCGTCAACGCGCTGGCAGGCAAACCCTTGCCGGTTTATGGCGATGGCCTGCAAGTGCGTGACTGGCTCTACGTCAAGGATCACTGCAGCGCCATTCGCCGGGTACTGGTGGCTGGCAAGGTGGGCGAAATTTATAACGTGGGTGGCTGGAATGAGAAACCCAACATTGAGATTGTGCACACCGTTTGCACTCTGCTTGATGAGTTGCGTCCCAAGAGCGATGGCACAAGCTACAAGACGCAGATCACCTATGTGCAGGACCGCCCGGGCCACGACAGGCGCTATGCGATTGACGCCGGCAAGATCGAGAGGGAACTGGGTTGGAAGCCTGCCGAGACCTTTGATTCCGGCATTCGCAAGACGGTGCAATGGTATTTGGACAACCCGGATTGGGTGGCGCATGTGCAGAGCGGCGCTTACCGCGAGTGGGTGCAGACAAACTACACCAGGCGGTCATGAAGATTCTTCTGTTCGGCAAAGGTGGGCAAGTAGGTTGGGAACTGCAGCGCAGCCTGGCAACCCTGGGCGACATCGTTGCCTTGGACCATGACAGCACCGACTATTGCGGGAATTTCGGCAGCCCGAAAGCCTTGATTGCGACCGTTCGGGACGTCAAGCCGGACATCATTGTCAACGCTGCGGCGCACACCGCCGTGGACAAAGCCGAGAGCGAGCCTGATCTGGTTCGCACGCTTAATGCGACAGCGCCGGGTCTGCTCGCGAATGAGGCTCAGCGACTTGGGGCCTGGTTCGTGCACTACAGCACCGACTATGTCTTTGACGGCAGTGGCACGCGGGCCTGGACAGAGAGCGATACGCCTGCGCCGCTGAGCGTCTACGGCCAGACCAAGTTTGAAGGTGAGCAACTGATTCAGGCGGCGTGCCGGCAACACCTTATTTTCCGGACCAGCTGGGTCTATGCCGCGCGTGGAGGCAACTTTGCCAGGACCATGTTGCGAATGGCGCAGGAACGTGACCGTCTGACTGTCATTGATGATCAGATCGGCGCCCCTACCGGCGCTGAACTGTTGGCTGACGTGACCGCGCATGCGCTGCGGCAGGTATTGCGCCGTCCCGCAGATGCCGGGCTTTACCACCTGGCGGCCAGTGGCGAGACCAGTTGGTGGGGCTATGCAAAGCACGTGCTGGAGCAGGCCAAGCGCTTGCAACCGGACCTGCAATTGAAGGCGACGGAAGTGCTGGCAGTGCCGAGCAGCGCCTTCCTGACCGCAGCGCAGCGCCCGCACAATTCGCGTCTGGATACGTGCAAGCTGCAAACGACCTTTGACCTGCATTTGCCATCCTGGCAAGTGGGTGTGGACCGCATGCTGGCCGAAACGCTTTGATTTGAAGGCAAGAAATGACACAACGCAAAGGCATCATCCTGGCAGGCGGCTCAGGTACACGCTTGCACCCTGCCACTTTGGCGATGAGCAAGCAACTGCTGCCGGTTTACGACAAGCCGATGATCTATTACCCCTTGAGCACACTGATGCTTGCGGGCATACGAGACATTCTGGTGATCAGCACACCGCAGGACACACCGCGCTTTCAGCAGCTATTGGGCGACGGTTCGCAATGGGGCCTGAATCTTCAGTATGCCGTTCAGCCCAGTCCGGACGGCTTGGCGCAGGCATTCATCATTGGCGACCAATTTCTGGGGAATGCTCCTAGTGCATTGGTACTGGGGGACAACATTTTCTACGGCCACGACTTTGGCCCCTTGCTGGCCGGTGCCGATAAAAAGGTAGATGGTGCGACCGTATTTGCGTATCACGTTCAGGATCCGGAACGTTATGGCGTTGTGGCTTTTGACGTCCAGGGCAGGGCCAGCAGCATTGAAGAAAAGCCCCTCAAACCGAAAAGCAACTACGCGGTCACCGGCCTGTATTTCTATGACGCTCAGGTGGTCGACATAGCCAAAGCAGTGAAACCCAGCGCCCGCGGCGAGCTGGAAATCACAGCCGTCAATCAGGCTTATCTGGATCAAGGCAAGCTCAATGTGCAAATCATGCAGCGTGGTTACGCCTGGCTCGATACCGGGACCCATGACAGTTTGCTGGAAGCCAGCCAGTTCATTGCGACCCTGGAGCGGCGTCAGGGGCTGAAGGTGGCGTGCGTGGAAGAAATTGCCTGGCGCAACGGTTTCATTGGCGACGCGCAACTGGAAAGGCTGGCACAACCGCTGGCCAAGAATGGATACGGTCAATACCTGTTGAGGTTGCTCAGCGAACGCCATCGCCACGAAACCTGATTGCCGAAGCTGCCATGAAGATCATCACTACGGAAATTGCCGACGTCCTCATCATTGAACCCCGGGTTTTTGGTGACGTTCGCGGTTTTTTCTTCGAGAGTTTCAATCAGAACGCCTTTCAAAAAGCGAGTGGACTTGGCGTCAATTTTGTACAGGACAATCATTCGCGTTCCGCCAGGGGAGTACTGCGCGGTCTGCACTATCAGATTGAGCAATCCCAGGGGAAACTGGTGCGGGTCGTGCGTGGTGCGGTGTTCGACGTGGCGGTTGATCTGCGAAAGTCTTCCGCAACTTTTGGGAAATGGGTCGGTACCGAATTGTCGGAACAGAATCATCGGCAAATGTGGGTGCCGCCCGGTTTTGCGCACGGCTTCCTGACCCTGAGCGAATCGGCAGATTTTCTCTACAAAACAACCGATTACTATGCACCTCAATTTGAGCGCTGCATCGCCTGGGACGACCCAACTCTGGCCGTAGCCTGGCCCTTGTCAGGCGCTTCTCCGCTCGTATCGGCCAAAGATCAGAGCGGCTTGGCACTGGCGGATGCGCCGCTGTTTGGAGAGGACTGAGCAGTTCATGTTGGTTCAACAGAAGATATACGTTGCGGGACACCAGGGCATGGTCGGCTCGGCCATTGTTCGAGCCTTGCAGCAGCAAGGTCAGAACAATCTGGTGATGCGCAACCATCGCGAACTTGATCTGTGCGATCAGGGCGCTGTCCGGACATTTTTTGAAGCGGAAAGACCGGATCAGGTTTATCTGGCGGCTGCGAGGGTTGGAGGCATCCACGCCAACAACATCTATCCAGCTGAATTCATCTACCAGAACCTGATGGTGCAGGCCAATGTCATCCACCAGGCCTGGTGCGCCGGGGTCAAGAAACTCCTGTTTCTAGGGTCAAGCTGCATCTACCCCAAGCTGGTTCCGCAGCCCATGAGCGAATCCGCCTTGCTGACTGGCCCGCTGGAGCCCACCAACGAGCCCTACGCGATCGCCAAGATCGCCGGCATCAAGATGTGTGAAAGTTACAACCGCCAATATGGAGCCAGCCACGAAGTTGACTACCGCAGTGTCATGCCGACCAACCTGTATGGCCCTGGCGACAACTACCATCCAGAAAACTCCCACGTGATTCCGGCACTGATCCGGCGCTTTCATGAAGCCAAAATTAACAAAGCGCCCAGCGTCACTATCTGGGGCAGCGGTACGCCAAAGCGCGAATTTCTCTATGTTGATGACATGGCAGCGGCCAGCGTGTTCGTGATGAATCTGCCCAAAGCCATCTACGAGGCACAGACCCGGCCGATGCAAAGCCAGATCAACGTCGGTTACGGCTCAGACATCACGATCGCTGAACTCGCGCAGTCAGTTGGCCAGGCCATCGGGTTTGCTGGCAGCATTGACTTCGACCCCAGCAAGCCGGATGGAACACCGCGCAAGCTGATGGACAGCAGTCGTCTCAATGCCATGGGGTGGCGTGCCAATATGGATTTGACTCGAGGATTGTCACTGGCGTATCAGGACTTTTTGAAGAAGCTATGAAAACTTGCAAAACCGCGCTCATCACCGGTATCACCGGTCAGGACGGCTCCTACCTGGCCGAATTTCTGCTGGAAAAAGGCTACGTCGTGCACGGTATCAAACGCCGCGCGAGTTCTTTCAACACCCAGCGGGTAGATCACATCTACCAGGATCCGCACATAGAGAACGCCAATTTCAAATTGCACTATGGCGACCTCACCGACACCAGCAACCTGATTCGCATCATTCAGGAAACGCAGCCTGATGAAATTTACAACCTGGGTGCCCAGTCCCATGTGGCGGTCAGCTTTGAGAGCCCCGAATACACCGCTGACGTTGATGCGCTGGGCAGTCTTCGCATACTGGAAGCCATCCGCATCCTGAAGCTGGAGAAGAAGACACGTTTCTACCAGGCTTCAACCTCTGAGCTCTACGGTCTGGTGCAGGAAACACCGCAAAAGGAGACAACGCCTTTTTACCCGCGCAGCCCGTACGCCGTAGCCAAAATGTACGCCTACTGGATCACGGTCAATTACCGCGAAGCCTATGGTATTTACGCCTGCAACGGCATCCTGTTCAATCACGAGAGCTCCAGACGAGGCGAAACCTTCGTCACGCGCAAGATCACCCGGGGCCTGGCCAACATCAGCCAGGGACTCGAAGATTGCCTGTTCATGGGCAACATCGACGCGCTGCGCGACTGGGGCCATGCCAAGGACTATGTGCGCATGCAGTGGCTGATGCTGCAGCAGGACAAGGCTGAGGACTTTGTCATTGCCACTGGTGTGCAGTACAGCGTGCGCCAGTTCATCGAAAAGACCGCCGCAGCGTTGGGAATGCAGATTCGCTGGGAAGGCGAGGGTGTCATGGAAGTCGGTTACTGGGACCAGAAGGCCGTCATCCGCATTGATCCGCGCTACTTCCGGCCGACTGAAGTGGAAACACTGCTGGGGGATCCGACCAAGGCCAGGGAGAAACTGGGTTGGGTGCCGGAGATCACCCTCGATGAGATGGTCAGCGAGATGGTGGCGGTCGATCTGGCTGAAGCAAAGAAGAACGCCTTGCT
>JBAXNI010000104.1:0-9974 GCA_037133835.1 Comamonadaceae bacterium
GACACTGAATATTTCTCGCGAACATTTTCAGATCGACAACACACCGGACGGTTATGTGCTGGTAGACCGGGGTAGCGCCTGCGGGACTTCTGTGAACGGTGTTCTCGTCGGAGGAAACGACGCTGGCGGAACAGCATCCCTTAATGATGGGGACACCATTGGCATTGGCAACGAGTCAACACCTTACCTTTTCACGTTTGTCGCAAACCTGATCATGCAATAGGCTACCAACGGACGTAGAGTACGCTTTGCTGCCGGGTTGGTATTTCCTCGATAGGGACTAAAACAATGGCCACTGATCGGTCCCAAGTTTGGAGCAGCTAGACCTATTGACTCGCCTTCTGTCCCAGCGAAAGGTAGGGAACCAGGGCGGTCATTGACAGTTGACCAATCCTGTCAACGGCGGACCACGCCAAACTTACCTGAGCCGAACCAAGTACCGAAAACCGATATCGAGAAACTCGTGAGAGGATCGACTGCATCGGTAACGCTTGCTCCAAGGCAAGAGTCGCATCAGAGGTCTGCGCGAGATTCTTTCAAGCTCCGATCCACATGCTGGACATTGAAACGTCTTCATATTTTCCTTTTCACTCCCTGCCAACACAGTAACAGGTACTGATCATCTTGAGTACCGGTGTTTGCCTTGCCTGTGCGGCTACGCTACACCCGGGCATTTGACTTTCAGTGAACTGATCGGTGCTTCAGTTCAACGCCGTAAAAAAGCAGTTCGTGGCGACCCTCAAAGTGCCCATTTTTAGGGTCCTCGAATCCTGGTCTACTATGGACAACGGGTCAAACGCTGCCAGTTGTTCGTTGCTCAGAATTACGGCTAGCCTGGAGAGGCTGAACGTAGCTCATATCGCTGGTCATGACATGCCCCAGGGTAAACGCTAGAACAAACTGCATCACCGACCAGTTAGGGGATAACACTGAGCCTCCGGGGGAATCATCATCGTCGGCGAGGGTTTTGAAGTGTTCGCGCATCGCCTGCAATTCCTTAAGCATGCTCCGATGTTCTGCAACGTGTCGCTTGAGATCGCCGTAACCGATCCCACCGAGGAGTCGTTCCTCGTAAAGGAAATGAGCACGAAGAAGCCCAAACAGCCTGTCGGTGGAGATTCGCAGTTCTCCAACGCGCACACCATCGCGCCAGCTTTCGTAAATCTCCGCCCCAAATTCATATATTTCCTTGTGCTGGGCATCGATTTCAGGATGGCCAACCGAGAGGTGATCTCCCCACTTGATCAGGTGATTGATGGATTGGTCTTGCATCTGGGTTCGACCGACAACTTCTTCGTTGGTACTAGACATGATGGGCTCTCCGAGTTTGAATTTGCGATTCCCAATGTTCCTATCACCGGGGCGTGACCTACATGCCGTAAGGCCACGGTTCTCCAATCTTATCCCCAGCGCGTGACGCCGGGCTCCCCTTTGGTTGACTGAGGCGCCACACTGCTGTCGTCGCGCCACTGGAAGACGCGACCGGTATCTAGCGGTCAATCTGAATTCTTGCAATTCCGCTTGCGCTTCAGTGCAGGTCTGCGATCTTCTCCATTGCAGCCTTTCAATTTTGAGTGCCAGCTTCTGAGAAAAGTCGTTGGCTCCAGATGACACCTTGGAGTCGGTCAACCTTGCTATTCCAAGGTCAGCAGACCATCCCGTAACTGACACTCAGCCACGACGTTCATAAAACCGGATTAGATTGCCACCTGCATCCTTGGCTCGGTACATAGCGGTATCTGCCCACCTTAAGAATTCGCTCTGACTGCCTTCACTGTCGATGAACACAACTACGCCGATACTCGCGGTGCATCCCAGTCGGCTCCAGGGCAGCGGTAGATTCAGTAGCCACGCACGTTTCCTGGCAACCAATCGCGTTGGCTCGTCTATCTGGCTCACGTTCTGATGAGCTACGATCACCAAGTGACAGGGAATGCGCAGATCAAAGGACGGATCATGACATTTGAATCAAACACTGTCGCGCACCGCAGCGCTCAGGGGCTGGTGCGGCGCGACTTTTTGAAGGTCGGGGTGGGCTTTACGCTGGCGCTGAGCGTCGCTGGCACGCTGGGCGTGCTCAGTGGCTGCGGCGAGACGGCGAAGTCTGCGGCCAAGAGCTTTGTCTTTCTGCAGGACGGCGACCTGCAGCTTTTTGGCGCCCTGACACCAGCGGTCATCATCGACTTCACAACCCTGGACGGCGCCGGGCGCGCTGCACGGGTCAGCGCTGTCTTGCGCAATCTCGACAACACGTTCAGCACGATGGACCTTGCCGCTCGGCAGGAACTGCGCAAGCTGCTGGACCTGCTAGCCATTGCGCCCTTGCGCTACCTGCTAACTGGCGTCGGTGCCTGGAACGAAGCCAGCATAGAGACCCTGCAGGCGTTTCTGACGCGCTGGCGCGCCAGCCGGTTCGAGACGCTCAACGCGGGTGTCAACGTTCTGGTCAAGCTGATCTCGGCGAGCTATTACGTCATACCGGCCAGCTGGCCCGCCGCCGGTTACCCGGGGCCGCTGGCGCGCATGTACCAGGCAGTCAACTCATGAAAGAGAATCATGGCCATTTCTGATATTTACGCCGAGGGGATCGCGTCGGGCTGGAAGGTCATCGACGCATCCAGCTTGACGGCAGCGCAGACGATAGCGGCCGACGTGGCGATCATCGGCAGCGGTGCCGGTGGTGGCGTTGCCGCCGAAATCCTGAGTCTCGCCGGACTCAGGGTGGTGCTGATAGAGGAAGGCGCCTTGAGGACCTCGAACAGCTTCAAGGACATGGACGAGGCACGTGCCTATCGCGAGCTGTACCAGGAAGCCGCCACGCGCGCCACCTCTGACGGGGCCATTTCCGTCTTGCAGGGGCGCACCGTCGGTGGCACGACCACGGTCAACTGGACGTCGAGTTTTCGCACGCCAGCACCGACGCTGCAGCATTGGGCGGCCCAGCACCAGGTTGTCGGCCATGGCGTCGATGACATGAAGCCCTGGTTTGAGAAGATGGAAGAGCGTCTCAGCATCGCTCCCTGGGCCGTGGCGCCAAACGCCAACAACAGCGTGCTCAAGCGCGGCTGCGACAAGCTTGGATGGGAGTCGCACGTGATCCCACGCAACGTCAAGGGCTGCTGGGACTCGGGCTATTGCGGCTTCGGCTGCCCGGTCAACGCCAAGCAGTCGATGCTGGTCTCGACGATTCCGGTCGCGCTGCAGCACGGCGCCACACTGGTGCACCGGCTGCGTGTGCGACAGTTGCAGCACGCTGATGGCAAGGTCACTGGCGCTGTCGGCGAGGCTCTCGGCAGCGATGGCCGCACGCCCAGCGGCGTGGTCGTGACGATCAAGGCCAGGCACTTCATCGCCGCTGGCGGCGCCATCAATACGCCTGCCTTGCTGCTGCGCTCGCAGTTGCCTGATCCGCACCAGCGTCTGGGCAAGCGCACGCTGATCCACCCGGTGGTGGTCACGCTGGCCACCATGCCAGAGCGCATCGACCCCTTCTACGGTACGCCGCAGTCGATCGCCTCCGATCATTTCCAGTGGAAGGATGGCGCGACCGGGCCCATGGGCTACAAGATCGAAGTGCCGCCGATCTTCGCCGGACTTGGCTCAGCCGTGCTCAACGTCTTCGGCGAGCCGCTGCGCAAGGAGATCGCCGCCTTGCCGCACACCAATTCACTGCTCGCCCTGCTGCGCGACGGCTTTGTCGCGCAGAGCGAGGGCGGCAGCGTGCGTCTGGCCGCCGACGGTAGCCCGATTCTGGACTACGACCTGAGCGATTACGTCTGGGACGGCGCCCGGCGCGCCTATCTGAGCATGGTCGAGGCGCAGTTCGCGGCCGGCGCCAAACAGGTGCGCCCGGGACACCTCGACGCCCCGTACTACGCGAGCTGGGCGGAGGCACGCCAGGCGATCCAGGAACTGCCAATGAAGAAATTTCGCGCCTCGCTGTTTACTGCGCATTTGATGGGCGGCTGCGCCATGAGCGAGAACGCCGCCCACGGTGTCGTCAATAGCCGCGGCACGCATCACCAGATATCCAATCTATCGGTCATCGACGGCTCTGTCTTCCCGACCAGCATAGGCGCCAATCCGCAACTCTCGGTCTACGCGCTGAGCGCACAGAACGCCAGCGCGCTGGCAAAGGAACTGCGTCCCTAGCCGTCAGACCTTTCGCCGCGCAATGCGTCACTGCGAACCGCTTAGTCACCGCTCCCGAACAGGTCGCCAGGATGCTTTGCGCCGTCCGTCCCGCTGCCGGCTTTCATCGGCACACCCTTGGGATACTCCTCTGCGATGCGGTCCTCCCAGTAGGTTGTCGGGTTAGGTGCGCTACAGAGTCGCCGGTACACCTCTTGCGGAACCTGCTTGTAGGCCACGATGGTCTTGCTGTCCCAGTGCAGGTCCAGCTGTCGCGATGCGGGGTCGTACACGGCTTTCCTGATGCGGCCATTGGTGAACGTTGTCGTGGGCATGTCTGATATATCCTTTGCTTGTCCCTGTTTTGCCTTTTTACCCCATTCTGCGCCGCGGTCATGTCATTGAATTGACTTAAAGTTGTCGTGTCAAAGTAAGACAATCGACCGTTCATGAAAAGCACTTCCCCGCAATTGGCAGTAGGCAACCATCAACCAGGGTTTTCCTGGGTCGATGGCCTGGTGTTGCTGAGCCTGTTTGGTGTGCTCTGGAGTTTCATGCACTTTGGTCGCGGCATGCTGGTCGCGTTCAATCCGGCGGCAGTGTCAGAGGCTGACTTTTCGACCAGCCAGATTCCCTACTATGCTGGCCGCACCCTGCTGCGCATGTGGATTGCGTTCTCGTTCTCCTTGTTCTTCGCGATTGCACTGGGCTATGTGGCCGCCAAGAATGCCTTGGCCAGAGCGGTCATCCTGCCGGCGCTGGATGTCTTGCAATCGGTGCCGGTGCTGGGCTTTCTGTCTGCCACCGTAGCCGGTTTCATGGCCCTGTTTCCCGGCAGCCTGCTCGGCGTGGAGTGCGCCGCCATCTTCGCCATATTTACGGGTCAGGTGTGGAACATGGCCTTCGGTTTCTACCATTCGATGGTGACAATTCCCAGTGACATGCAGGAGGCTGCTTCGACCTATGGGTTGACGCGCTGGCAACGCTTTCGTACCGTCGAGTTGCCCGCCGCCGCGCACAGCCTGATCTGGAATTCCATGATGTCCTTTGGTGGCGGCTGGTTCTTCGTTGCACAGAGCGAAGCCATCAGTGTCATGAACAAGGACATCAAGTTGCCGGGACTCGGCTCCTACATGGCCAGTGCCATTGAAAAAGGCGACAACCATGCTGCGCTGCTCGCCATCGCCGCAATGCTCTTGCTGATCCTGCTGAGCGACCAGCTGATCTGGCGGCCGCTCCTGGTGTGGGCCGACAAATTCAAGATAGAACTCACCGAATCCAGTCTGACGCCAACGTCATGGGTCTACAACCTGCTGCGCCGCACCTACCTGTTCATCTGGCTTGACCTGAAGGTCCGGCAACCCTTGCAGGATGTGCTGGGTCAAACCGTCGGCCGAATCGAGCTGCCAGGCATAAGGTCCAGACCTGGCGGGGTCAACTGGCCGCTTCGCGTTGCCGGAATGGTGTTGGCCGCTGGTCTGGGTTACGCAGCTGTCGACGGTGTCATTTCGGCCATTGCAGCCCTGCACGGGGCACTCACTGCAAGCATGCTCGTACACATCGTCTGGCTTGGCTTCCTGACCTTGCTGCGCGTGCTGGCCATGACGGTGCTTGCGACACTCATCTGGACCCCCGTGGGCGTCTGGATTGGCTTCCATCCGAAAGTTGCCCGATTTGCACAACCTCTGGCGCAGATCGGCGCCTCCTTTCCAGTCAACATGACCTTTCCCATTGTGGTGGGACTGTTTGTAGCAACGAACACGTCGATGAACTGGGGCAGCATCCTGTTGATTGCCATGGGGACCCAGTGGTACATCCTCTTCAATGTGATTGCCGGCGCCATGGCCATTCCCAACGAGATGAAGGAAGTCGCCAGCATTTATGGTTTGCGGCAATGGAAGTTGTGGCGCACCCTGATCCTGCCCGCGATATTTCCGTTCTGGGTAACGGGCGCATGCACCGCGGCGGGGGGGGCCTGGAACGCCAGCATTGTGGCGGAGTTCGCGACCTGGGGCGACACGACTCTCAAAGCTGACGGTCTGGGGGCCTTCATCGCCGAGGTAACCAAGAGCGGCGACACTCCGCTCATCATTGCCAGCATCGGGGTGATGTCGCTGTTCGTCGTCGTCATGAACAAACTGGTGTGGCGCCGGCTCTATGGCTACGCCGAGCGCCGCTTCCGGCTGGACTGACTTTGACCGATTGGCGAACAAGCATGAAGAACCTGATCAACACAGACACCAAGGCGCCACCGATCGCAGAACTGCGCGCAGTCAACAAGTCCTTCATTACCGCCGGCGGTCATGAACTGAAAGTTCTGGAGCAGATTGACGTGGCAGTTCACGAGGGCGAACTGCTGGCACTGCTGGGCCAGTCGGGTTCCGGCAAGTCGACCATATTGCGCTGTCTGACCGGGCTCATAGCACCGACATCGGGGCGCGTGCTGCACAAGGGTGAGACCTTGCATGGCATCAATGAAGACGCATCGGTCGTGTTTCAGACCTTCGCCCTGTATCCGTGGTTGACGGTGGAGCAAAACGTGGCTGTGGGTTTGATGGCGCATCGCCTCAGCCGTGCCGAGCGCGACATCGCGGTGGACCGGGCCATTGAGCTGATCGGCCTGGGCAACTACCATGCTGCCTATCCGCGCGAGTTGTCGGGTGGCATGCGCCAGCGGGTCGGCATTGCGCGGGCCCTGGTAGCCAAGCCCAAGCTGTTGTGTCTTGACGAGGCCTTCAGCGCCCTGGACGTGCTGACCGGTGAAAACCTGCGCCAGGAACTGATCAGCCTCTGGCACACACCGGGCACAGGTTTGAGCGCCATTTTCATGGTCACGCACAACATCGAGGAAGCAGTGGAAATGGCCACACGCATCGTCGTGCTGTTTCCGCGCCCGGGGCGACTCGGGCTGGTTCTGGACAATCCGCTGCCCTATCCGCGTGATAGCAAGAGCGCCGAATTCCAGCGACTGGTCAGCATCATTCACGAGACCATCACAAGGACCACGCTGCCCGATCTTCCGATAGAGGTTCCGGTTGCGGGGCAACCCGTTTCGCGAGCACGCAATCGCATGGAGTCCATACCGCTGGTGCCGGTGGCACAGATTCTGGGTTTGCTCAGCATCCTTCATGACTCGCCGGAATTGTCCAACATCTACGACATTTCCGACGAGATTGGCAAGGAGTTTGGTGAGACCATCGCCCTGGTCAAGGCCGCCGAGATTCTGGAACTGGTGGACACGCCCAAGGACGAAGTCCGTTTTACGGAGCTCGGGCGCCGGTTCATTGCGGCCGACCCGGCCGGCCGGCATGCGATCTTCGCCGAGCAGGTTTTCAAGCTGCGCATCTTTCACATCATCATCGCCCTGCTTCACGAGTACGAAGAAGTGCAAGCCGAGCGCATCATCAAGGACATTGGCAGTGCACTGCCGTACGACAACCCGGAGAAGACCTTCCAGACCATGATCGCCTGGGGCCGCTACGCCGGGTTGATGGATTTCAACGCCAAGACCGGTATGGTGTTTGTGCCCAAAGATGAGGACAATGACGAGGAAGGTGATTGACGGGACCGAGCCATCACTGAATGCCAGGCAGCGCGCCAGAAAGACAGCAACATGATCAAACTCTTTCAATTTCAGCCGGCCTTCGGGCTTGCCAATGCCAGCCCGTTTTGCATGAAGCTCGAGAACTATCTGCGCATGGCCGCACTGCCTTTCGAGATTCCGAAACCCAGTTTGAGTCATCTGCAAAAGGCACCCAAGGGCAAGATGCCCTATATCGAGGACGAGGGCAGGACGCTGGCCGACACCACCTTCATCATCGACTACCTGAAGTCGCGCTACGGCGACCCGCTTGATGGCTGGATGGATGCGACCCAGCGCGCCGTGGCGCTGGCCTTTCAGCGTCTGCTGGAAGAGAACCTGTACTGGGCCGTGGTCTACACGCGCTGGGTCGAGCCGCAGGGCTGGGAGCTCACCAAGGGCGCGTTCTTTGGCAAGATGCCGGCACCGCTGAAATGGCTGGTTCCGCCATTGGCGCGACGCGGCATCACCAAGGAATTGCACGGCCATGGGATGGGTCGCCACAGTCGCGAAGAAATCATGGCGATTGGCAAACGCGACATCGACGCACTGGCGGCTTTTCTGGCGGACAAGCCCTACTTCTTGGGCGATCAGCCGTGCTCACTCGATGCCTGCGCCTTCGCCTTTCTGGCGAACCTGGTCTGGCCACCGCTCGAGTCCGAGTTGAAGCTGCACACGCAAAAGTACCCGCAACTCGAAGCCTACTGCCAGCGCATGCGCAGCCGCTACTACGCCTGATTCCTGCGCCGCTCCAGCACTCGCTTGAACCAGTTGCCCGCATCGTCCACGTAGGTAAACACGGCGGGAATCACCAGCAGGCTCAGCACGGTGGAGGTGATCAGGCCACCGATCACCGCAATGGCCATCGGTGAGCGAAAGCTCGCGTCCGAAGCACCCCAGCCCAGCGCGATAGGCAGCATGCCAGCACCCATGGCGATGGTGGTCATGACGATGGGGCGTGCACGCTTGTGACAGGCGTCGAGCAAGGCATCAAGCCGGCTCTTGCCAGGGACCACCGGCTGGCCGTCGGAGCCGTCGTGACCGCGACGCGCCACGATGGCGTACTCCACCAGCAGAATCGAGTTCTTGGTGGCCACCCCCATCAGCATGATCAGGCCGATCAACGAGGGCATGGAAAAGCTTTTTTGCGCCAGCAGCAAGCCAACAAACGCACCGCCCAGCGACAGGGGCAGCGCAGACAGGATGGTGACCGGATGCAGGAAGTCCTTGAACAGCAGCACCAGCACGATGTAAATGCACAGCACGCCGGTCAGCATCGCCAGGCCAAAGCTGGCAAAGAGCTCGCCCATGACTTCGGCGTCACCGACTTCGATCACCTTGACGCCAGCGGGCAGGTTCTTCACGCTGGGCAGCGCCAGCGCGATCTCGGCCACATCGCCAAGCTGCAGGCCCGAGAGTTCCATTTCGAAGTTGATGTTGCGGGCCCGGTCATAGCGGCCAATCACGGCCGGTCCACCGGTGACCTCCAGCTTGGCAACCTGACCCAGCATGACCGCGCCAACACCGGGCTTGGTGCTGGGCACATGCAGACGCTCCAGCACGCTCAGGTCCTTGCGCGCCGCGCTGTCCAGCCGCACCACGATAGGAACCTGGCGCTGCGGCAGGTTCAGCTTGGACAGCGCCACATCAAAGTCGCCGAGTGTCGCAATGCGCAGCGTGTCGGCGATGGCCGCGCTGGTGATGCCCAGATCGGCGGCGCGGGCAAAGTCGGGCCGCACCGTGATCTCGGGGCGGATCAGACTGGCGCTGGAAGCCACACTGCCCAGGCCGACGATGGTGCGCAAATCTTTTTCAACCGCCAGCGCCGCCGTCTGCAACAGTTCCGGGTCTTCCCCGGTCAGCACCAGGATGTACTTCTCGCCGGAGGCGCCCAGACCCACCTTGATGCGCACACCGGGCAGCGGTTCCATGGCGCTGCGAATCTGCTTTTCGATGGCCTGTTTCACCGGGCGCTCGCCGCGCTCAGTGAGCTGGATCGTCAGCGTGGCCATGCGCGTTTCGCTGGCGCCGGCCGAGGCAAAGGGGTCGCCACCGGCACTGCCACCACCAACGGTGGTGTAGACACTCTTGACCTGGGGAACCTTGAGTACCAGTTGGCGCGCCTGCTCCGCCAGCGCCAGCGTCTGCGTCAATGTCGCCCCCGGCGGCAGTTCCAGATAGACCTGGGTTTGCGAGTTGTCATCGGGCGGTATGAAGCCCTTGGGCAAGAGCGGCACCAGCGCCACGGATCCGGCAAAAAAGG
>JBAXNI010000105.1:0-9852 GCA_037133835.1 Comamonadaceae bacterium
CGCCTCGCCGATGCCGCTTCATGCATCGCCTCGCCAATGGTCTGCCCGAGCACAAACTGGCGGCCCAGCAACTGCACGGCACGCAACGTGGCGGCAACCACGGAACGCGCACCGAGCTTGGCAAACATGCCGCTCGGCGCTTCGCTATCCGGCAGGAACTTCTTGCTCATGGCAATGGCGGTACTGGACAGGCGCGCCAGCGTCTTGTCACCCGCGCCATCAAAATCGGCGCGCCCCAACTGGTCGGCCGTCAGCGCGATCGCAGTCTCGGCATCGGGCACACGCAGCAGGGCTTCGGCCAGACGCATCAGGGCCAGTCCCTCGGCGCTGGAAATCGGGTACTCCTGCAGCAGACTCTCCAGTGCCCAGAACGGCGGCGGGTTGCTGCGCACAGCATGCACCCAGGGGGTTGCAACGCGAGCCGCAGCGGCCCAATCCAGAGCACCAGCCAGACGCGACAGGTGGGTGGAAACAATCCCCGCTTCAGGACGATAAGGAATGGGCAAACGCACGGCGATCTCCAGCAAATTTCACAATACTGGCGATCATCATGCTTTGATTGGTGAGTTTTTCACCAAAGTTCAGTCACTTATTAGCAATTTATTATTTTGCCAATTTTGTGCCAAAGCGCCATCCAGGGTCGATTTGAGAAATCACCACGCCCAGCACAATCAGCGCGCCACCGAGCAGGGCGCGACCCTGCAGGACCTCGCCAATCCACCAGACGGCCGCCAGCGCCGCAAAGACCGGTTCCAGGCCATAGACAATGGCCGCTTCCACAGCACGCACCCGTTGCTGCCCCCAGGCCTGCAGCCAGACCATCACCGCGCCAGCAAGCAAACCCAAATAGAGCAGGGAGATGCTGTGACCCTGCGCCCGACTCCACAGATTGCCCAGCGGCGCCGGCTCGACCAGCATGAATCCCAGTGCAGAAAGCGCCAGCATCGTGAGCGACTGCACCAGAGCCAGCCGCTCCGGCCGCGGCCGGTTCGCGGCTTTGGCGCTGAACTCAAACAACAGCACATAGACCGCATAAACAAAAGCGCTCACAAGAGTCAGCGTGTCACCGCTGGACCAGGGCGTTTGGTCATAAAACATGCCGCCCAGTCCCAGCACCGCCAGTGCCGCACCCAGCAGTACCGGCCAGCGCATGCGCTGACCCAGAAGATAGGCCAGCATGGGAACGATCAGCACGTTCAGGCCGGTGACAAAGGCGTTGCGATTGCTGCTGGTCAGCGCCAGCCCGGCCACTTGCAGGAAGAAGGCGCAGAACAACACGCTGCCAATGGCCACGCCCCAGCGCAATTCGGACCAGCGCAGCCCCCACAGCAAGGGCAGCAGCACCAGACTCGATATCAGGTAGCGCAGCAAGATGATCTCCAGCGCTGCCAGATCCGAACTGAGCTGCTTCATGGCCGGGAAGGTGGTGCCCCAGACCACCGTCACCAGTAACAGCGCAAGCAGCCCCTGCCGATGCGAACCCGCAGCAGCCACGGTTTCACGACCTGTTGACAAGCCCTAGCCTCCAGCGTGGCGCATCAACGTGCTCTTGCCAAAGAGACTCTCGATCAGATCAACCGCCAACTCCGCAGTGCGGTTGCGCACATCGAACGCCGGGTTCAGTTCCACCACGTCCAGCGACGCCAGATGGCCAGTATCGGCAATCATCTCCATGCACAACTGGGCCTCGCGGTAGGTCGGCCCGCCGCGCACCGTGGTACCGACGCCGGGCGCAATATCGGGGTCCAGAAAATCGACGTCCAGGCTGACGTGCAAATGCGTGTTGGCGTCGACCAGTGCCAACGCCAGTTCCATCGCACTGCGCATGCCCATCTCGTCGACGTAGCGCATGTCAAACACCTCGATGCCGATGTCGTGCACCAGGCGCTTTTCACCAGCGTCCACACTGCGAATGCCAATCAGGCGAATCTCTTTCGGGCGCAGCGCCGGCACCTGGCCGCCAATTTCAATCAGTTGCGGCGGACCGATGCCCAGCAAACAGGCCACCGGCATGCCATGGAGGTTGCCGCTGGGTGTCAGGGTGGCGGTATTGAAGTCGGCATGCGCGTCAAACCACAGCACACGCAGCTTCTTGTCGACATCGCGGCAATGCCGTGCCACCGCGCTGATGGAGCCGATGGCCAGGCTGTGGTCACCGCCGAGCATGATGGGTAGCCGCCCATGCTGAAGTTCGGTGTATGTCGCGTCGTGCAGCAACTGGTTCCACTGCACGACCTCGCTCAGGTGTCTAAAACCATTGACGGCCTCCTGCCAGGGGTTGGCCGGACCCGCCAGGTTGCCGCAATCCCTCACATCCAGGCCCAAGCGCGCAATCGCCTTTGCAATGCCCGCCACGCGCAAGGCGTCGGGCCCCATGCGCGAGCCCAGCGTACCAGCGCCAACGTCGGTCGGAACGCCGATCAGGCTGACGGATTTGGGTTTGTCGGTGGGCACGGGAGTCACTATAGCTGAGGCTCGCCGGCCAGTAGACCATGAAATTCGAACATGACATGTTGGATTTTCATGGTTTGGTGCTACTATTCGATCATGCTGGACCGCACCGCCCTCGAACTCGCCATCCGCAAAGCCCTTGGCCGCTCTCGTGGCGTCGTGCTCAGCGGTCCCCGGCAGTCCGGAAAAAGCACCATGGCCCAGAGGTTTCTGATCCGCCAGTCGCCCAACTACTTCGATCTGGAATACCCGCCACACGCGCAGCGCTTTGAGCAGCCCGCGCAAACCCTGGAGCCGCTCAAGGGACTGGTAGTCATAGATGAAGTGCAGCTTCAACCCGGGCTGTTCCCCTTGCTGCGGGTGTTGATGGACCGCTCCGATGCACCGGGCCAGTACCTGCTGCTTGGCAGCGCCTCACCCACCTTGCTGCGTCAGGCCGGCGAGTCCTTGCTGGGCCGCGTCGAGACCGTTGAAGTGGGCGGCTTCGACCTGGAAGAGGTCATCGCCCACGAAGGCTGCTACAACGAAGATGCGGCCACACGCTTGTGGTTGCGCGGCGGCTTTCCCCGTTCCTATCTGGCGGCCTCGGATGAGGACAGCATGGTCTGGCGCGCCCATGCCGTCGCGGACCATGTGCGTGTGGACATGCCCCAGTTTGGCATCAACATCGCCGCACCCGCGATGCTGCGCTTCTGGACCATGCTGGCGCACTACCACGGACAAGTCTGGTCGGCCGCGCCATCTGCCCAATCGATGGGCGTCTCTGAACCCACCATTCGCCGCTACCTCGATACCTTGACGCAGACACTGATGATCCGTCAGTTGCAGCCCTGGCATGAAAATCTGGGCAAGCGCCAGGTCAAAGCACCCAAAATTTATTTTCGGGATACCGGACTACTGCATGCGCTGATGGGTATCAAGACCGCGACGGAGCTGTTCGCCCATCCACACAGCGGCGCCAGCTGGGAGGGCTTTGCCCTGGAGCAGGTACTGCGTATCGCGCAACCCGATCAGGCCTGGTTCTGGGCCACGCACCAGGGGGCCGAACTCGATCTTCTGATGTTCAAGGGTAACCAGCGCGTAGGTGTCGAATTCAAGCGCGCCGACGTACCGCGTGTGACCGCCAGCATGCGCATCGCCATGACCGACCTGAAACTCGACGCGCTGTATGTTGTTTACCCGGGGCCGCACCGTTTTAAACTTGCCGACCGGATAGAGGCGGTACCACTTTGGTCGATGCTGCCTTTTGGGTTACGTACTTGACACATCCTGGCTGCGGCCTGAAGAGTCTAAAGTACTCATGGAAAACAGTGGGCTCAAGCAATCACAGACCCCAATGCGGTGAAAGTGTCTGGTTCCAACTTTTGATAGCCTTGATTTTTGAGATTAAGTTTTCCACTGTGCCAAATACCTGGAGCTTGATGTCGTCTGCGGTCACAGGCCTCAATTCGGAATACGTATGCCACACGTGGTCATCAACCGAGGTGCCACCACTTAGCTCCCACAAATCAGCGTAAAGCGGCGGAATTCCCAACTGCTCTGCGATGAAGAATTCACCGGCATCAAAGTGTTTCGCTAAGGCATCATGATTCGTGTCTGACGCAAGCCCTTCAAGCAAGATGCGTCCCCACACCTTGTAATTCGATGCATCGCAATAGCAGTACTCAAATACACTGAAGTCGACCAACTGCTTTTTCTATGTAGAACAACGACCCAAGAAAATCTCCTCGCGATGACGCGCCAAGAATGCGTGATCCGGCCTGAATCGTTCTGGCATTTCAATTTGACGACCCTCCAGTGGAGTAAAGACCGCTTTCAAAAAGGACTCGTCACGTTCGCGCAGCTGATCCGACAACACAACACGCCAATCGTCAGTCAAAGAAATCAGGCCCTTGTCAAAAGCACGGTCATGGATGGCTGACAGGCATAGGCCGTTGCTTGGATTAAGCCGGTTGGCTTTGTCACGACTCCATGGCACGATGTGACTGGCAATCAGCAAGCGAGCCTCTGACACACCCGACATGCAGCAGCGGCCACGATAGCCACTGAGTACGGCGCGGCGGAAGAAATGTTGCTTGATTCGCTGTGCCGTTAGCACCTGCCGTGTTTCGCCAGTGAAATCGTCAGGCAATAGTGCATCGTTGTCAGCCTCCAAATCTTCTATCGGATTTTTGTTCAGTTGCTGGCGGAGTAGATGGCACTCCACCGCCAGCCGTTCCCAATCCGAATGGAACTCGTCCCATACATCGCGATCCAGCGCCGATGCATTCCCCAAGGCAACACGCCCCGTGCTCGTAATAGCTGGATCAAGGCTCGCGATGTTGAGCATCTTCATGGCGACGGCATCCGGTGTGCGACCGATCACCTTGGCCAAAGCGACAATTTCCGGATTTCGTCCGTGAATTCGTCCATACGGAAGCTGGCAGTACAAGTGGAAAGCCAGCTTGATCTGCTCTTTTGTCCAATGCCCTGTAGTCATGACGTATTTCGGCAGGTTCACAACTGTGATCTCTGCTGCCGACTCCTTGGAGAAAATGAATGAACAACAAGTCTAGTAACGGCGTTGCTCACGAGCACAACCGTAGCTTGAAAAACCTCCTGCAAGGTTGTTTTCGGAATAGCTCGTTTCGGATTCTTCATATTGACCAGCTTACCCAAATCATCCCTCGCTGTAACCCAGGGCTTTACCTGGGTCCGTAGTCCCGCCCCCCAAAAATAGCCGTCCCAACCCGCACCATGGTGCTGCCGGACGCAATGGCCGCTTCCAGATCTGCGCTCATACCCATGGACAGGGTATCGAGCGCCAGGCCGGCGGCGTTCAAGCCGTCAAAGACTGCCTTGATGCTGGCAAAGACGGCGCAGGCAGCGTCGAAATCCGGCGCAGGCTCAGGAATGCTCATGATGCCGCGCAGGCGCAGATTCGGCAGCGCTGCCACTTGCTGTGCCAGCGTCAGCGCATCCTGCGGCAGCACGCCCGACTTGGTGGCGCCACCATCGGCATTGACCTGAATGCAGACTTGCAAGGGTGCCAAGTGGCCGGGGCGTTGCTCGCTCAGGCGCTCTGCAATCTTCAGACGATCCACGCTTTGCACCCAGTCAAAATGCTCGGCCACCAAACGTGTCTTGTTGCTCTGGATCGGGCCTATGCAATGCCACTGCAGGTCCAGATGGCTTAGCGCCAGGATCTTTTGCACGGCTTCCTGGATGTAGTTCTCACCAAACGCCCTCTGGCCAGCAGCGTGCGCCTGCGCTACGGCGCCGGCGTCAAAGGTTTTGGAAACGGCCAGCAGTGCAACTTCCTTGTTCTGGCGAGCGGCCGCACGACAGGCGGTAGCCAGGCGGCTCTGAACGGTCTGTAAATTTTTCTCAATCGTGGTCATAATTGGCCCAAGCGTAACAAAGGACGAGAGCACTCCGTGGACATTACCCAACTACTTGCCTTCAGCGTCAAGAACAAAGCTTCCGATTTGCATCTCTCGGCAGGTCTGCCGCCGATGATCCGCGTACACGGCGATGTGCGACGCATCAACGTCGAAGCGCTGGACCACAAATCAGTGCACGCCATGGTGTACGACATCATGAACGATACGCAGCGCAAGCATTTTGAGGAATTCCTGGAGATTGACTTTTCTTTCGAAATTGAAGGGCTGGCGCGCTTTCGGGTCAATGCCTTCAATCAACAACGTGGCGCCGGCGCCGTCTTTCGCACCATTCCCAGCAAGATCCTGACGCTGGAGCAGTTGAACGCACCCAAGATTTTTGCCGATCTGGCGCTCAAACCACGCGGCATGGTACTGGTCACCGGCCCCACCGGTTCGGGCAAATCGACCACACTGGCAGCCATGGTGAACTACCTCAACGAGACCGAGTTTGGCCACATCCTGACGGTGGAAGACCCGATCGAGTTTGTCCACGAGTCGAAGAAGTGCCTGGTCAACCAGCGCGAGGTCGGGCCGCATACGCTGAGTTTCGCGGCCGCCCTGCGTTCAGCGCTGCGCGAAGATCCGGACGCGATTCTGGTCGGCGAAATGCGCGACCTTGAGACCATCCGGCTGGCCATGACAGCGGCGGAAACCGGGCACCTGGTGTTCGGCACGCTGCACACATCGAGTGCGGCCAAAACCATTGACCGGATCATTGACGTGTTTCCGGGCGAAGAAAAGGAAATGATTCGCGCCATGCTTTCGGAGTCGCTGCAGGCGGTGATTTCACAGACCCTGTGCAAGACCAAGGACGGCCAGAGCCGGGTGGCGGCGCACGAGATCATGCTCGGCACGAGCGCCATCCGCAACCTGATTCGCGAAGCCAAGGTGGCACAGATGTACTCAAGCATCCAGACCGGCAACAGCGTGGGCATGCAGACACTCGATCAGAATCTCACCGATCTGGTCAAGCGCAACGTCATCAGCCCGTCCGAAGCGCGTTCCAAAGCCAAGATCCCAGAGAACTTCCCCGGCTGATCGCGGCCCCTACATCACAGTCACCCTGCGGAGCACACCATGAAGGGAATCCTCGGACTTCTCCAACAAAAAGCACAGCCGGATCCGGTTGAAGGCCATCTGGATTCCAAGCTGTTCGCCACCACCTTCCTCGGCGGTGGCGAAACCGGCATGCTGGTGCCGTGGGAAGCGCGAGCAGTAGAGGTCGGCGCTACGCGCCTGACCGCGGAACGCGGAACACGGTTGCTTCAGGCTCTGTGGGCCAAGGACAAGCACATGTCCAGGCTTGATCTGGACGCCGTCAGCCGCATGGAGCCTTTCATTGACTACGCCAGCGTCGCCGCAGGACGGGAATTGATACGCCAGGACGAGCAAGGCAACTTCATGGTGGTCTTGCTGAAAGGCAGCATCGCCGTTGATCGCCTGCAGCCCTGGGGTGAACGGCTGCACCTGACAGAGGCCGCGCCCGGCGACATGCTGGGCGAAATGTCACTGCTCGACGGTGGTGCGCGCTTCTCGGTCTGCACGACACTGACGGACTGTGAAATTGCGGTCCTGAGTGCGGACGCGATGGATCAGATGCTGACTGCTGATCCGGCTCTGACCGCCAGCCTGATCACGGTGCTGGCACGCAAGCTGTCGCTCAGGCTGCGAGTTGTCAGCGCGCGCCTCGGCGAAACGAAATGACCACGGGGAGCACTGCACGCCATGGAACGCGATCAAGCCACCAAATTTGTTAACGATCTGCTCAAGCTGATGGTCAGTCGCGGTGGCAGCGACTTGTTCATCACCGCAGATTTTCCACCGGCCATGAAAGTGGACGGCAAAATCACCAAGGTCTCACCTCAGCCACTCAATGCCGCCCATACGATGGCACTCGCACGCTCGGTCATGAACGACAAGCAGGTGGCCGAGTTTGAGCGCACCAAGGAATGCAACTTTGCCATCTCGCCGCCCGGCATTGGCCGCTTTCGCGTCAACGCCTTCATCCAACAGGGCAAGGTCGGCATGGTGCTGCGCGTCATTCCACTCACAGTGCCCACGATCGATGGTTTGGGCGTGCCGCAAATACTCAAGGAAGTGGCCGGCGCGAAGCGCGGTTTGTGCATCCTGGTAGGTGCAACCGGATCGGGCAAATCGACCACACTGGCTGCCATGGTGGACTGGCGCAACGAAAACTCGTTCGGCCACATCATCACGATTGAGGACCCGATCGAGTTTGTTCATCCGCACAAGAACTGCGTTGTCACGCAGCGCGAGGTAGGCATCGATACCGACAGCTGGGGTGCGGCCCTGAAGAACACGCTGCGCCAGGCGCCTGATGTCATCCTGATGGGAGAAATCCGGGATCGTGAAACGATGGAACACGCCGTATCGTTTGCCGAAACCGGGCACCTGTGCATGGCAACCCTGCATGCCAATAACGCAAATCAGGCGCTGGATCGCGTCATCAACTTTTTCCCGGAGGAGCGACGCGCCCAGTTGCTGATGGACCTCTCGCTCAACCTCAAGGCCATGGTGTCGCAACGCCTGATTCCGCGCCAGGATGGGCGGGGTCGGGTTGCGGTGGTGGAGATCATGCTCAACTCGCCCCTCATTTCCGACTTGATCTTCAAGGGTGAAGTATCCGAGATCAAGGAGATCATGAAGAAGAGCCGCAACCTGGGCATGCAGACTTTTGACCAAGCCCTGTTCGATGCCTACGAAGGCAAGCTCATCACCTACGAAGACGCCCTGCGCAACGCAGATTCACTCAACGATCTGCGCTTGCAGATCAAACTCAACAGCCAGCACAGCAAGACGCAGGACCTTTCCAGCGGAACCGAGAACTTTGCCATCGTATGAACAACATCAACGCCAAAACCTATCAAGCCACGCCGGCGCGTCAAGTCGCCTTTCTCGGTCTCGGTGTCATGGGTTACCCGATGGCGGGGCACCTCGCCCGCGCCGGCCACCACGTCACCGTCTATAACCGCAGCGCCGCCAAGGCTGCTGCCTGGTGCACTGAATTTGCCAACCCCGGCAACGGGCAACAGGTCTTGCGTCAGGCACCCACGCCGAAGCTCGCGGCGCAGCAGGCGGACATCGTGTTTTGCTGTGTTGGCAACGACGACGATCTGCGCAGCGTGACACTGGGCATCGACGGCGCTTTTTCCGGCATGAAACCGGGTGCCGTCTTTGTGGATCACACAACTGCCTCAGCCAGCATCGCGCGCGAACTGTCCGACGCTGCCAGCAAGCTCGGTCTGTCCTTCATCGATGCGCCTGTTTCTGGCGGTCAGGCCGGTGCGCAAAATGGTCTGTTGACCGTGATGTGTGGGGGTGACACCGCCGCATTCGGACTGGCAGAACCAGTGGCCATGGCGTTTTCCAGAGCTTTCACGCTGCTCGGGCCCAGTGGCGCGGGGCAACTGGCAAAAATGGTCAATCAGATCTGCATTGCCGGCCTGGTGCAGGGCCTGAGCGAAGCGATTGCTTTTGGCCAGTTGGCGGGTCTGGACATGCCGCAGGTGCTTGACGTCATCGGGAAGGGCGCCGCGCAAAGCTGGCAACTCGACAACCGCGGCAAGACCATGGTTGCAGACAAATTTGACTTTGGCTTTGCAGTGGACTGGATGCGCAAGGACCTGGGCCTGGTGCTTGATGAAGCCAAACGCAATGGCGCACGACTTCCGGTGACGGCGCTGGTGGACCAGTTTTATGCGGACGTGCAGCAGATGGGTGGCCGCCGCTGGGACACTTCGAGCCTGATCAAGCGGCTACGCTGACAAGAGGTTTTCCACCCCGCGCCATCATTGGCATCCCGAGCCCAGTCTCCGTCATCCCGGACGTTAAAGTTGTCTTCCCGGACCTGGTATTTGTCATCCCGGACCTGGTGTTTGTCATCCCGGACTCGATCCGGGATCCAGTGACACGCACACACTGGATTGCGGATCAAGTCCGCAATGACAAGCCAGAGGCC
>JBAXNI010000106.1:0-9787 GCA_037133835.1 Comamonadaceae bacterium
TCAAGATTGGCATGGCCTCACCCGAAAAGATCCGTTCCTGGTCTTTCGGCGAAGTGAAGAAACCCGAAACCATCAATTACCGGACCTTCAAGCCCGAACGTGACGGCCTTTTTTGCGCCAAGATTTTTGGCCCCATCAAAGACTACGAATGCCTGTGCGGCAAGTACAAGCGCCTGAAACACCGCGGCGTGATCTGCGAAAAGTGCGGCGTTGAAGTGACGCAGACCAAGGTGCGGCGCGAACGCATGGGTCACATTGACCTGGCAGCACCCTGTGCACACATCTGGTTCCTGAAGTCACTGCCCTCGCGTCTGGGTCTGGTGCTGGACATGACGCTGCGTGATATCGAGCGCGTGTTGTATTTTGAAGCCTATGTCGTGACCGATCCCGGCATGACGCCGCTGAAAAAGTTCAGCATTATGTCGGAAGACGACTTTGACGCCAAGTTCAAGGAATACGGTGACGAATTCCAGGCCAAGATGGGCGCCGAAGGCATCAAGGAGTTGCTGCAAAGCATCGACATCGAAGGCTCGATCGAGAAGCTGCGCAACGACCCCACCGGCTCCGAACTCAAGATCAAGAAAAACACCAAGCGCCTCAAGCTGCTTGAAGCGTTCAAGAAGTCGGGCATCAAGCCTGAGTGGATGGTGCTCGAAGTGCTGCCAGTGTTGCCGCCGGACCTGCGTCCGCTGGTGCCACTGGACGGCGGTCGTTTCGCCACCTCTGACTTGAATGACCTGTATCGTCGTGTCATCAACCGCAACAGCCGTTTGCGTCGTCTGCTGGAATTGAAGGCGCCTGAAATCATTGCCCGCAATGAAAAGCGCATGTTGCAGGAAGCGGTCGACTCGCTGCTGGACAACGGCCGTCGCGGCAAGGCCATGACGGGCGCCAACAAGCGCGCACTCAAATCACTGGCAGACATGATCAAAGGCAAGAGCGGTCGTTTCCGCCAGAACTTGCTGGGCAAGCGGGTCGACTATTCGGGCCGCTCGGTGATCGTCGTTGGTCCGACACTCAAACTCCATCAGTGCGGTCTGCCCAAGTTGATGGCGCTTGAACTGTTCAAGCCTTTCATCTTTGCACGCCTCGAAGCCATGGGCATTGCCACGACCATCAAGGCGGCCAAGAAGGAAGTCGAATCCGGCACGCCGGTGGTCTGGGACTTGCTCGAAGAGGTGATCAAAGAGCATCCCGTGATGCTCAACCGTGCACCAACCCTGCACCGATTGGGTATCCAGGCGTTCGAACCCATCCTGATTGAAGGCAAGGCGATTCAGCTGCATCCGCTGGTTTGTGCCGCCTTCAATGCCGACTTTGACGGTGACCAGATGGCTGTTCACGTACCGTTGTCGGTAGAGGCGCAGATGGAATGCCGCACCTTGATGCTGGCGTCCAACAACGTGCTGTTCCCGTCCAATGGCGAGCCCTCGATCGTGCCGTCGCAGGACGTTGTGCTGGGCCTGTACTACACGACCCGTGAACGCATCAACGCCAAGGGCGAGGGCCTGATCTTCTCCGATATCGGCGAGGTGCAGCGTGCCTTTGATGCCGGCGAAGTGGAACTGACGGCGCGCATCAACGTGCGCCTGACCGAGTACACGAAGGACAAGCAAACCGGTGAACTGGTGCCTTCGACCAAGTTGTGGGAAACCACGGCGGGGCGTGCACTGCTGTCGGAAATCCTGCCCAAGGGACTGCCGTTCTCCAACCTCAACAAGGCGCTGAAGAAGAAAGAAATTTCCAAGCTCATCAACGTTTCGTTCCGCAAGTGCGGCCTGAAAGAGACGGTGGTGTTTGCCGACAAATTGCTGCAGAACGGTTTCCGTCTGGCAACCAAGGCAGGCATCTCGATCTGTATTGACGACATGCTGGTCCCGGTTGAAAAGCAGGGCATCATCGAGCGCGCTGAAAAAGAGGTCAAGGAGATTGCCCAGCAATACACCTCCGGCCTGGTGACTTCAGGCGAGCGCTACAACAAAGTGGTCGATATCTGGGGCAAGGCCGGCGACGAAGTCTCCAAGGTCATGATGGCCCAGTTGTCCAAGGAAACAGTCACCGACCGGCACGGCAAGCAGGTGACCCAGGAGTCCTTCAACTCGATCTACATGATGGCCGATTCTGGCGCCCGCGGCTCCGCTGCCCAGATCCGTCAGGTGGCGGGTATGCGCGGCCTGATGGCAAAGCCTGACGGCTCCATCATCGAGACACCGATCACGGCAAACTTCCGCGAAGGGCTGAACGTGCTGGAGTACTTCATCTCCACTCACGGTGCTCGAAAGGGTCTTGCTGATACGGCGCTGAAGACCGCCAACTCAGGCTACCTGACGCGGCGCCTGGTAGACGTGACGCAGGATCTGGTCGTGACGGAGCATGACTGCGGTACCCATGGCGGCTACCTGATGCGCGCCATTGTCGAAGGCGGCGAAGTCATCGAGTCCTTGCGCGATCGCATCCTGGGTCGCACCGCGGCTGATGATGTGATCCATCCGGAAAACCGTTCCGTACTGGCCAATGCCGGTGACCTGCTTGACGAAGACCTGATCGAAGAGCTTGAAGTCGCAGGTGTGGACGAAGTCAAGGTCCGTACGGCACTGACATGTGAAACCCGTTTTGGCATCTGTGCAAAGTGCTATGGCCGCGATCTCGGCCGTGGTGGCCTGGTCAATGGTGGTGAAGCGGTCGGCGTGATTGCCGCGCAATCCATCGGTGAACCCGGTACCCAGTTGACGATGCGCACCTTCCACATTGGTGGTGCCGCCTCACGTGCCGCGATCGCGTCGAGCGTCGAAGCCAAGTCCAACGGAAACATCGGCTTTAACGCGACCATGCGTTATGTGACCAATGGCAAGAAGGAACTGGTCGTGATTTCCCGCTCCGGCGAAATCGTCATTCACGACGAGCATGGCCGTGAGCGTGAACGTCACAAGGTGCCGTATGGTGCCGTGCTGGCAGTCAAGGCTGACCAGAGCATCAAGGCTGGCGCCATTCTGGCCAACTGGGATCCGCTGACGCGTCCGATCATTACCGAGTTTGCCGGCAAGGCGCACTTTGAAAATGTCGAAGAAGGTCTGACGGTAGCCCGCCAGGTCGATGAAGTCACGGGCCTGTCGACCATGGTCGTCATCGATCCGAAGCGCCGTGGCGCTGCCAAGGTCGTGCGACCCCAGGTCAAACTGATTGATGCCACTGGCAATGAAGTCAAGATTCCTGGCACCGATCACTCGGTGACGATCGGCTTCCCGATCGGCGCGCTGGTACAGGTGCGTGACGGTCAGGACGTGGGTCCCGGCGAAGTGTTGGCCCGTATTCCGATTGAAGGCCAGAAGACGCGCGATATTACCGGCGGTCTGCCCCGCGTGGCCGAACTGTTCGAGGCTCGTTCACCCAAGGACAAGGGCGTGCTGGCGGAAATGACCGGTACCGTGTCCTTCGGCAAGGAGACCAAAGGCAAGATTCGCCTGCAGATCACCGACCCGGATGGTGCTGTGTGGGAAGAGCTGGTGCCCAAGGAGAAGAGCATCATCGTGCACGAAGGCCAGGTTGTGAACAAGGGCGAAAGCGTGGTTGACGGTCCGGCCGATCCGCAGGACATCCTGCGCCTGCTGGGTTCCGAAGAACTGGCGCGCTACATTGTGGACGAGGTGCAGGATGTGTACCGCTTGCAGGGCGTGAAGATCAACGACAAGCACATCGAGGTGATTGTTCGCCAGATGCTGCGCCGTGTCGTGGTCGAGAATGCGGGCGATTCCAGCTACATCAATGGTGAGCAGGTCGAGCGCTCCGAGATGCTCAACACCAATGACGCCCTGCGTGCCGACGGCAAGGTACCCGCGACCTTTACCAACCTGTTGCTGGGCATTACCAAAGCCTCGCTGTCGACGGACAGCTTCATCAGTGCTGCGTCCTTCCAGGAAACCACGCGCGTTCTGACCGAAGCGGCCATCATGGGCAAGCGCGATGAACTGCGGGGTCTGAAAGAAAACGTGATCGTCGGCCGCCTGATCCCGGCCGGTACCGGTCTGGCCTATCACGAAGCGCGCAAAGTTCGTGAAAACATGGACGACGTCGAGCGCCGTGCCATCGCCGATGCCGAGGCGGCCGAGTTGGCTGGCGTGGGCGAAGGCTCGCAAGCCGACGAAGGAGCGGTGTCCGAGTAAGGAGTCAGTCCACCTGAAAACCTGACGCCTCAAGCCTGCTGAGCCTGGCTTGAGGCGTTTTGCGTTCAGGTCGAAGATCATGAGTTCGTCTGTCTTCCTGTGGTTCAGCGCCGCCGTGTTGTTGTTTTGGGCCGTTGGGGCCTACAACCGTCTGGTGCGTTTGCGTTCGCAGGGCATTGCCGCGTTCACGGTACTGGAGGGTCTGCTCAATCAATTCGCGCCGCTGGCAGGTTCTGACGCACCCGATCTGGATGCACTGGCTGCCTGCGCCGATCAGTTTCGGGTGGCTCTGAAGATGTGTCGTTCCCAGCCTCTGCATGGTCCGGCTATCGCTGCCCTGACCATGACCTACGAGACCATGTGCCTGTGCTGGTCACGCCAGCGTCAATTGGCACCAGTGCGCGGTTTGCCCGCGTTGCCACAGCGCTGGGATCAGCTTGTTGCCCAGACTGAAATGGCGCGCTCTGAATTCAATGGGGCGGTGGCCAGGTACAACGCCGCTGTGAATCAGTTTCCCGCCGTTTTGCTGGCACGCCTGTTTGGCTTCAGACCAGCGCAGTCGATGTAATCCAGATGCTCAACAGTCAAGTTCAGCCGATTCCCCTATGGCGACAGTTGCAGTCAACAGCAACTGTCGTGCTGGCAATACGCGCCGGCGTATCGGGTACCGCAGCACTGGCCGACGTCAGCGCCGAGTTGCGGCCAGGCGTGCAAGCACTGACATTTCAGGTCCTGCGCTCGCTGGGACGAGCCCAGGCACTGCGGCAACAACTGGCCAACCGCGCGCCAACGCCCGCAGTCGACGCGTTGCTGTGCACCGCGCTGGCCCTGATCTGGAGCGAAGCCGATGCACCCTATGATGCATTCACGCTGGTCAATCAGACCGTCGAGGCGAGCAAGAAGGATAGAAGTACCGGTGCTCAGAGTGCCTTCATCAATGCCTGCCTGCGTCGCTTCCTGCGGGAGCGCGAGAAGCTGCTTGCGGCGACCGACGCAGATCCGGTGGCGCGCTGGAATCATCCGGCGTGGTGGATTGATCGCCTGCAAAAGGAATGGCCGAAGCACTGGCAGGAAATTCTTCTGACCAGCAACCGTCAGGCGCCCATGAGCTTGCGCGTCAATGCCCGACGCTCCGCAACACTGCCGTATCTACAGACCCTGGCGGCCGCTGGCGTTGGCGCCGTTGCCTGTGGCCCTTGCGGTGTGACGCTGGAGCGGGCCAGGCCCGTGCTGCAATTGCCCGGCTTTGCAGACGGAGTGGTGTCGGTTCAGGACGCGGCGGCACAACTGGCTGCGCCCTTGCTGCTTTCAGGATCGCAAGCAGACATGCCACTGCGGGTTCTGGACGCTTGCGCTGCCCCCGGCGGCAAGACGGCTCATTTGCTGGAGGTGGCCGATTGCCAGCTGACCGCGCTTGATGTGGACCCACTGCGTTGTCAGAGCATTCGCGAAACCCTGGAGCGCCTGGGTTTGCATGCCAACGTTCTGACGGGGGACGCTGCTGATCCGGGCACCTGGTGGGACGGTCATCTGTTTGACGCCATTTTGCTTGATGCGCCGTGTTCTGCTTCGGGCATCGTGCGTCGCCATCCGGACATACGCTGGCTGCGCCGCGAGTCAGATATAGCCCAACTTGCGCTGGTCCAGGCCCGGCTGTTGAAAGCCCTGTGGCCCTTGCTCAAGCCGCAGGGGAGACTGCTTTACTGCACTTGTTCGATCTTCAGGGCCGAAGGCGAAAATCAGATACAAACGTTTCTTGCACACAACACACAGGCTGCCTTGCTGCCTTCACCTGGGCATTTAATGCCTCTGGACAGAACAAATGGGGAATCCCTCCCGGACAATCCGATGGGTGACCATGACGGCTTTTATTACGCATTGCTTGAAAAGCGCACGCCTTGACCTTGTCAGGCTGCTGCTCTGTGCCTGTGTCGCCTGGAGCTACGGCACAGCGGCCCGCGCCGAAGCGCCGGTAACGGAGATCTCCGCCTTTCGCCTTGAGCGCGACGGCGAAGCCATCATGCTCGCCGCCAACGTCAGGTTCGAACTGTCAGCGGTGGTCCAGGACGCGCTGTTCAAAGGCGTTCCCATGGTCTTCGTGGCCGAGGCCGACGTGTTCCGCGAGCGCTGGTATTGGACCAACAAGCGAATCTTCAACACCGAGCGCCACATGCGGCTTGCCTACCAGCCGCTGACCCGGCGTTGGCGCCTGAACGTTGCTTCGGGACTGATCACGCAGGCCGGCCTGGCGCTCTCCCTGAACCAGACCTTTGACTCATTGTCCGATGCACTGGCCGCGGTGCAACGACTGTCGCGCTGGAAGATCGCCGACATCTCCGACCAGGATCTTGAACAACGTCATTATGTGGAGTTCCGTTTTCGCCTTGATATGTCACAGTTGCCGCGCCCGTTTCAGATTGGTACGCTGGGTCAGACCGACTGGACCATCGCTGCGTCATTGAGCCAACCATTGACGCTGGACAGTGCGAAATGAGTGGCAGCGGTACTGCGATCCGGGCGCACGGACGTTTTTCACTGAGCAGTTCGCGTGCCTTGCGCTGGACCGTCGGGCTCGGCCTGGCCGTGATGGTCGCGGTCGGTCTGGTGCTGCTGTTCCTGCTGACGCAGGCCACCACCAACCGCGAAATGTATGAGCGCAATTACGCAAGGCTGTTTGCGCTCAATGTGGTGGTGGCGGCACTGCTGCTGGCGGTCATCTTCTGGATCACTTTTCGCCTGTTCCAGCGCTTGCGGCAGGGCAAGTTTGGCAGCCGTCTGCTGGTCAAACTGGCTGCCATATTTGCGCTGGCGGGCTTTGCGCCCGGCGTGCTGATCTACGTGGTTTCTTACCAGTTCGTATCGCGATCCATCGAAAGCTGGTTCGATGTCAAAGTGGAGGGCGCGCTGGACGCAGGCCTCAACCTTGGTCGCGTCACGCTGGAAACCCTGTCCACCGAACTTGCCAGCAAAGGCCGGGCATCGGCCTCGCAGATGGCTGATCTGCCCGAAGTCAGCGCCGTACTTTCGCTGGAGCGCACGCGCGAGCAACTCGGTGCCACCGATCTGACCTTGTGGAGCGCGGCAGGGCAATTGATTGCTGCTGCCGGCAACGTGCGCTATCAACTCAATCCACCAAGGCCCAGTCAACAGCAATTTCGCAACGCGCGAACACAGCGCTCGGTCACCTGGATTGAAGGCCTCGACGACGCCGTACCCGGCGTTGCGAGCAATGCCCGCATCAAGGCGCTGGTGATGGTTTCAAGCAACAACCTGGCGTTGCTGAACGAGCCCCGATTTCTGATGGTGACTCAGTCCCTGCCGCCGACGCTGGTGGCCAACGCGTTGGCGGTGACAGAAGCCAATCGGGAATACCAGGAGCGCGCACTGGCGCGCGACGGGCTTCGTCGAATGTACATCGGCACCCTGACGCTGAGCCTGTTCCTGGCTGTCTTTGGCGCCGTGCTGCTGGCCGTGCTGTTGGGCAATCAGATTGCCCGACCGCTGCTCTTGCTGGCCGATGGTGTCAGGCAGGTCGCAGCGGGCGATCTGACGCCAAAAGCGTCACTGCAGGGCCGCGATGAACTGGACGGTCTGACGCGTTCATTTGCCGACATGACACAGCAACTGGCAGACGCCCGACAGGCAGTGCAGCTCAGCATGGAAGAGGTCAATGCAGCGCGTGCCAACCTGCAGACGATCCTGGACAACCTGACCGCAGGTGTGATGGTGCTTGATGCGCAGGGCGTGATCCTGTCATCGAATCTGGGCGCCCAGCGTATTCTTCGCGTGCCCATGGCAGCGTTTGAAGGGCAGCGTCTGGCCGACATCGAGGGGCTGCAAAAATTCGGCGAGGACGTGCAAATCCAGTTTGATTCCTTCCTGGGCGTGCGCACCGAACACGGGCTTGATCATTGGCAGCATTCGTTCGAGCTGGGCAATACGAGCGCCAGACTGGTTGGCCGCCAGGCTGAAGACGGACTGGTCCTGGTGGCGCGCGGTGCGCAATTGCCGGGCACTTCCCGACTCCTTGTTTTTGACGATATTTCGGAAATTGTTTCGGCCCAACGGGTTCAGGCGTGGGGCGAAGTGGCACGTCGCCTGGCGCACGAGATCAAGAATCCCTTGACCCCGATCCAGTTGTCGGCAGAGCGATTGCTGATGAAACTCACGGACAAAGTGGCTGCCCCGGAACAACTGCTCCTTGCCAAATCCGTGAAGACCATCGTCGATCAGGTAGACGCCATGAAACGCCTGGTGAACGAGTTTCGCGATTACGCACGTCTGCCCGCGGCCGAGCTGCGACCCATTGATTTGAACCTTCTGGTGTCTGAAGTGCTGCAACTTTATGCCAGCGAAACTTCGCAAGTGCCGGTACGCATGGATCTTGACCCGCGCTGTCAGCGCGTGGTGGGTGACCCCGAGCAACTGCGCCAGGTCTTGCACAATCTGCTGCAAAATGCCCAGGATGCAACGGAATCTGCCGGCAAAACAGGCGAGCCGCAAAGTGTCACGGTCAGGACGCAATGGGTTGAAGCCAGCAGCCGGGTACGACTCAGCGTTATTGATTGCGGAACCGGTTTTCCGGAACGGATTCTGAAGCGGGCCTTCGAACCCTATGTGACAACCAAGGCCAAAGGTACCGGCTTGGGATTGGCGGTCGTGAAAAAAATTGCGGACGAACATGGCACACGTGTCGACGTCATCAATCGAGTGCTTGACGGCCGCGTGATTGGCGCGCAAGTGTCGTTATCATTCAGTACTGAAAACATCGCGCCAGGCTAGCCCAGCGACGCAGGAAGATCCAAGGAACAAGCTACATCATGGCAAACATACTGGTGGTTGACGACGAACTCGGCATCCGCGACCTGTTGTGGGAAATATTGAACGACGAGGGGCATAACGTTGAGGTGGCGGAAAACGCCGCACAGGCCCGCGCTGCCCGCTTGCGTGATCGACCGGACCTGGTGCTGCTGGACATCTGGATGCCCGACACCGACGGTGTGACCCTGCTCAAGGAATGGTCGGCCACCGGTGCGCTGACCATGCCCGTCATCATGATGAGTGGACACGCCACGATTGATACCGCAGTGGAGGCGACCAGAATCGGTGCCCTGGCATTCCTGGAAAAGCCCATCACCTTGCAGAAGTTGCTCAAGGCGGTAGAACAGGCTCTGGCGCGCGGCACTGCGCGCAAGTCCGCAGCACCCCTTGCGGCGCTGCCAGCCTCACCCATGCTGGATGCTGGCGCTGGCGGGCAGCCCGCACTCGTTGCGACCGACGCAGGACCCCAGTCGCTGCAAAGTTTCATGCTTGACAAACCTCTGCGCGAGACACGCGATGAGTTTGAGAAGGCCTACTTTGAGTACCACCTGGCCAAGGAAAATGGTTCCATGACCAGAGTTGCGGAAAAGACAGGTTTGGAGAGAACGCACCTCTACCGCAAGCTCAAACAACTCGGTGTGGACCTGACCCGCGGCAAGCGTCACGGAGCCTGATCTGCGGGCTAAGATACGGTGAGGATGCTGCTATACTCACCCGCTCTGGCCCGGTAGCTCAGTCGGTAGAGCAGAGGACTGAAAATCCTTGTGTCGGTGGTTCGATTCCGCCCCAGGCCACCAGTTAAGAGT
>JBAXNI010000107.1:0-9784 GCA_037133835.1 Comamonadaceae bacterium
TCCGCGAGATCGCGCATTTTCTTGCCACCGGCAGCCATCTGGCACCACCGTTGGTCGCTGAAGTCAAGCAGTGGACCCTGTTGCATCTGCAGGATCATTACGAACTGTATGGCGAATTCCTCGGCGTGCGCAGCGCACGCAAGCACATAGGCTGGTACGTCAGGAGCTTGCCGGGCGGTGAGGAATTTCGCCAGCAAATGAATCTGATCGAGAATTGCGCGAGCCAGTCGAAGGCCGTGGCAGATTATTTTGACCGTTTGAATCAGTGTGCTGACCGAATAGCCGACGGTGTTTCGTATCCATCGAATTGCCTGTCGCGAAAGACAGACAGAGAGTTGACAGCATGAGCAAGAAATACATAGAAGAATGCATACGTACGAGTCTGGAGACCTACCTGCGCGACTTGCGCGGTACCGAGCCCAACGACATGTACAACATGATGCTTCAGGTGGTTGAGAAGCCACTCCTTGAAGTTGTCATGCAACACGCCGACGATAACCAGTCCAAAGCAGCACAGTGGCTCGGCCTGAATCGCAACACCTTGCACAAGAAACTGCTTGAACACAAACTGATCTAACCTCATGAACGCACTCATTTCTGTTTCCGATAAATCCGGTATCGTCGAGTTTGCCCAGGCTTTGCACGCCCTGGGAATCAAGCTCGTTTCCACGGGTGGCACTGCCAGGCTGCTCGCCGAAAAGGGCCTGCCTGTGACGGAGGTGGCGGAACTCACGGGTTTTCCCGAGATGCTGGACGGCCGCGTCAAGACGCTGCACCCCAAGGTCCATGGCGGCTTGCTGGCACGGCGCGATCTGCCCGAGCATATGGCAGCGCTGAAGGCGCATGCGATCGACACGATCGACCTGCTGATAGTCAATCTGTATCCGTTCGAGGCGACGGTCGCCAAGACGGGCTGCACGCTGGAGGACGCGATTGAGAATATCGACATTGGTGGTCCTGCCATGGTGCGCAGTGCGGCCAAGAACTGGAAGGATGTAGCGGTACTGACCGACGCCACCCAGTACGACGGCGTGCTGGCTGAGTTGAAGGCGGGAGGCATCAGTCTGAAGACGAAATTTTTCCTGTCGGTGACGGCATTCAACCGCATCAGCCAGTATGACGGGGCGATCAGCGACTACCTTTCTTCGCTCAACTTTGAGGAAGGTAACAGCACGCCCTCCAGGCAGTTGTTCCCCGCGCAGTCGAACGCGCGTTTTGTCAAATTGCAGGACCTGCGCTACGGCGAGAACCCGCACCAGCAGGCGGCCTTTTATCGCGAACTGCACGCCGCGCCGGGAACGCTGGTGACGGCGCAGCAACTGCAGGGCAAGGAACTGAGTTACAACAACATCGCTGATGCCGACGCAGCCTGGGAGTGTGTCAAGAGTTTTACTGCTGAGGGCAGTGCCGCCTGTGTCATCGTGAAGCACGCGAACCCGTGCGGCGTGGCACTCGGGGCCAACGCGCTGGAGGCCTACAGCAAGGCGTTCAAGACCGATCCTACTTCGGCCTTCGGCGGCATCATTGCGTTGAATCGAACCCTGGACGAAGCCGCTGCGCTGGAAATTTCAAAGCAGTTCGTCGAGGTGCTGATGGCGCCGGACTACACACCACAGGCACTGGCCGTGTTCAAGAGCAAGGTCAATGTGCGCATCCTCCAGATTGCCCTGCCCGCCGGTGGCGCGAGCAATTGGGACAATGGGCGCAACGCCCTGGACTTCAAGCGCGTGGGTTCCGGTCTCCTGATGCAGACGGCCGACAACCACCAACTCACGCTGGCTGATCTCAAAGTCGTTACCAAACTGCAGCCGACACCCGAGCAGTTGCAGGATTTGCTGTTTGCCTGGAACGTCGCCAAGTTCGTCAAGAGCAATGCGATTGTGTTCTGCAAAGGCGGCATGACCATGGGCGTCGGCGCCGGGCAGATGAGCCGGCTCGACTCGGCCCGCATTGCGAGTATCAAGGCACAACATGCCGGGCTCTCGCTTTCAGGCACGGCGGCGGCGAGTGATGCCTTCTTCCCGTTTCGTGATGGGCTCGACGTGGTGGTGGACGCCGGTGCGACCTGCGTTATCCAGCCAGGTGGCTCGATGCGCGACCAGGAGGTGATAGCCGCTGCCGACGAGCGCGGTGTCGCCATGGTGTTCTCAGGCGTGCGCCATTTCCGGCATTGAGTGAGCGTGTGCCGGCGATGAGCGGCCCGGACGCCAGCGTGCCTTTTGCCTGCACGCTGCAGGTGACCGACAGCGCGGAGGATGATATTCGCAAGTTGATTGCCAGCGCCTTGATCAGGTACAACGTCGGTCTGGCAGGGCCGTCTCAACAGCGCTCGCTGGCGGTCGTGGTCCGGGACAGCGGGAATGCGGTCGTCGGTGGCCTCTGGGGTTCAACCGGCTACGGCTGGCTCTACACACAGATGCTGCTGGTTCCCGAAGGACTTCGCGGCCAGGGTCTGGGTCGGACCATCATGCAGCGGGCTGAGGAAGAAGCATTGGAGCGAGGCTGTCAGGCCGCCTGGGTTGACACCCAATTTGGCGCCAAAGGCTTTTACGAGAGTCTGGGATACGAATCCTTTGGTGAGTTGCCAGATTACCCACCGGGTTTTTCAAGGACCTTCCTCAGGAAGTCACTGACCCGGTTGCCGCCAGATATTGCGACAGCCCGTTTCCCTGATCCACCATGAGGCCAGTGCACCAAAGGCAGCTACAGCTGTCAGCAACAGCAGGCCGGCGTGGTAATCGTCCGCCGTAAAGAGGCGCGCACCGGTGCTGGTCAGGCCGCCCTGCCAGCGCTGGTCCATCACCCAGCCGACCAGCGGCTGCAGGACGGCGCCAGCGAGGAAGCCGGCCATGTTGGTAACGCTGGTCGAGATGCCGGATAGCTGCGGTGCATTGACCTCCTTGGCACAGGCCCAGGTCAGCGTGAAGCCAGCCGTGACCAGACCCATCACGGTGAACAGGGCATAGCTTGCCAGCAGCGGCAGGGCGAGGTCCCACAGCAAAACGAGCCAGATCAGCAGGTACAGGTGACTGGTCACAATCAGCACCGGCTTGCGTTTGCCGAGCCGGTCCGACAACGCGCCCATGAACACGCACCCCAGCGCAAAGCCTGCGAAATAAAGACTGACGTGGTTGGCAGCAGCGGCTCGGCTCAGACCATGGGCCTGGGTCAGAAACGGCGTTGCCCACAGGCCGGCGAAAGCAAAAAAACTGCCACAAATGCCAAAGTTGACGCACACGGTGGGCCAGTTGTCGCGGTTCTTCAGTACGGAGATCAGGCCCGAGACAATCAGACTGCGGTCAAACGACGGCTTGGTGTCTTGCTGTCCCGCCACGGCGGCTTCCTCGCGCAGCAGCACCCAGCAGGCGACGCCCAGCAGCAGCGACACACCGGCCAGGGCAACAAAGATGTTGCGCCAACTGGTTAACTGGGCAAGCCACGACAACGGCGCGCCGGCCAGCACCGAGCCCAGATTGCCGATCAGCATCGCCAGCCCCACCAGCGTCGCAAAGCGGCGCTCATCAAAAGACACGGCGATGATCTTGAGCATGGCAATAAAGGTGACCGAGACGCCTAGCCCGATCAGCGTGCGACCGACCAGTGCCAGCTCAAGTCCGCTCGCCAATGCGAACATCAGACTGCCGGCGCCGCCCACCAAACCACCTATCAGCAGGATCCGGCGTGGCCCCAGGGTGTCGACCAGGATGCCCGTAGGGATCTGCATGATCGTGTAAACATAAAAGTAGGTCGCGGCCAGGGCGCCCAGCGAAGAGGCGCTGGTGTTGAAGGCGGTTACCAGATCGGACGCAATTCCGGCCGGTGCGAAGCGTTGAAAAAAGGACAGGGCGTAAGTCGCGACGACGATGGCCAGTGCCAGCGTGCGACGATGTTGTTGGCTTTGGCTCGATTCGGGCATGGTCAGGAGAGCCCCGTTTCTCCAAGACGTTTGATCTGCAGGGCCGCATCGGACGCCATTTTTTCGATGATGTCAGCTGCGGACTCTATTTCATCGATCAGGCCGGCTGCTTCACCAAACCATACTCCGGTATGGTCCGGATCACCGTCAGCAAAGGCCTGCCGGTACTTCGGACCTTCCACAGATATATTCTTCTCAAGCGCGTCCTCATGGCCGTGCCATTGATCGGTGAAAGCATTGCGGGCAATCCGCGCGCTAAATCCGCGTGGCCAGGGAATTTGTCGTGCAATATCGGCAACATGGGTGCGCAGTGTGCCGTCGCCATTGGCTTCAACAATGGCCTGGTGATGACCCGGCTTCACCAGGGCCTCGCTGGATGCCCACAAGCGTGTGCCAAGCAGGACACCATCGGCACCCAGCATCAAGGCCGCAGCCAGTCCGCGACCGTCCGCGATGCCGCCTGCGGCCAGCAGCAGGGTATCTGGTGACTCCCTGGTCAGAAAGTCCGACACTTCCGGCACGAAGCTCAAGGTCCCACGCAAGGCGCCATGGCCACCGGCTTCGCCGCCTTGCGCCACGATGATGTCTGCTCCGGCGTCCACCGCATCCATTACATGGTCCATGTCCTGACACTGGCAGATGAGGCTGGCCCCGACACTTCGGATGTCGTCGATGAAGGGACGAGGATTGCCAAAGGAAAGCATCACTGCGGCGGGTCGGTATTTCAGGATATCGCTCAACACCGATGGCGACTTGCGCAGCGACCACGCGATGAATCCGACGCCGACACGTTGACCCCTGGCTGCGGCAAATTGTTCTTCTAACCAGGCCGGGTCGCCGTAGCCGCCACCGATCAAGCCCAAACCGCCCGCCTGAGTGACCGCTGCGGCGAGCATGCCACCACCGGCAAATGCCATCGGCGCCGAGATGATCGGGTGCCGAAGATGCAGCGAGCGCGTCAGCCGGGTCGTCAGCGCAGTCATGTAGGGTGCGCTATAAACGCTTGAATACCTGGTGCGCCACAGCCACGGTTGCTGCAATGTCTTCGTCGCTGTGCGCCGCACTGACAAAGCCGGCTTCGTACAGCGCCGGGGCAATATAGACGCCGCCATCGAGCAAACCGTGGAACAACTGGTTGAAGCGCGCGCTGTCGGTTTTCATGACTTGAGGGTAGTTCTGCGGCAATTCGGGCAGCAGGAAGAAACCGAACATGCCGCCTTCGCTGTCGGCGCTGAAAGGCACTCCTTCGGCCGCCGCCGCCGCCGCGAGGCCTGTGACGAGCGAGCGCGTCTTTCTCGACAGCTCTTCAAAGAAGCCGGGCTTGCTGATCTCCTGCAAAGTCGCCAGACCACAGGCCGTGGCCACCGGGTTGCCCGACAGGGTGCCGGCCTGGTAAACGGCGCCCAGCGGCGCCAGCTGTTCCATCACGGCGCGCTTGGCGCCAAAGGCGGCCAGCGGCATGCCGCCGCCAATGACCTTGCCCATCACCGTCATATCGGGCTCAAAGCCCGGAATCTGTCGTGCATAGACGCTTTGCGCGCCGCCCAGGGCCACCCGGAAGCCGTTCATGACTTCGTCAAATACCAGCAGCGCACCGTGTTCGGTACACAACTCGCGGCAGCGCTTCACAAACGGTACCGAGGCGCGCACAAAGTTCATGTTGCCGGCAATCGGCTCAATCATCAGGCAGGCGATCTCCTTCCCATAAAGGCCGAAGGCTTCTTCGAGCTGCGTCACGTTGTTGTATTCGAGCACCAAGGTGTGTTGCACCACCTCGGGCGGCACACCCGCACTGGTGGCATTGCCAAAGGTCGCCAGACCCGAACCGGCTTTTACCAGGAGTGCGTCAGCGTGGCCGTGGTAGCAGCCTTCGAATTTGATCAGCTTGCTGCGACCAGTGGCGCCGCGGGCCAGACGGATGGCACTCATAGCGGCTTCGGTGCCGGAACTGACCAGGCGCACCATGTCCATCGATGGCATCAGCTTGAGGATTTCTTCTGCCAGCTGGACTTCGCGCTCGGTTGGTGCACCGTAAGAAAAACCTTCGAGAACAGCCTGCTGGACTGCCTTGACGACGGCCGGGTGGCCGTGACCCAGAATCATGGGCCCCCAGGAGCCGATGTAGTCGATGTAGCGTTGGTCGTTCGCGTCCCAGAAATAGGCTCCCTGGGCACGCTTGACAAAGCGCGGCGTGCCGCCGACGGCCTTGAAAGCCCGAACGGGTGAATTGACGCCGCCGGGGATCACCTTTTTGGCACGATCGAACAGGGCTTGGTTGTGGTCAATGAAGTTTGTCATGTGCGAGGGCGTGTTCGGCTGCAAGCCAGGTTTTACAATGAAGCCATTCTATTGGAAGGCGTTTTGCTGTGAGTGCAACCAACACCTGGATGTGTCTGATTTGTGGCTGGCTCTATGACGAAGCCAGCGGTGCGCCCGAGCATGGTCTGGCACCCGGAACGCCCTGGAGCGCCGTCCCCATCAACTGGACTTGTCCGGAGTGCGGCGCGCGCAAGGAAGATTTCGAAATGGTGCAGCTTTGATTCCAGAAGACCTCTGGCGGGTGGATTGGCACTGGATCGACTTTGCACTGCCGCGCCAGCAGCAAGCCCTGGCCTACGAGCCGCAGCTTCAATCCCGCATCGACGGTTGCGTACTTCAACTGATGCGCTCGGGCGACGGCGCTTGCGCCCGCGCCATGTGCGACATGAGCCTGGGCCTGGTTAGTGCTCAGAGTGAGCTAAAGCCGCGCGTCTTTTGGCAGATTTGCGCCGCCTATTTTGAGGCGATGGCGGGCGGCCTGTGCGTGGCCGATGTGCCAGGCAAACGCGCGCTGTCGCAAATTTTGTTGCAGTACCGATCGCTGGCTCGAGGTGAGACCGACATTTCACCGCAATTGCCGCGCACGTTGCTGCTATTGCTGGCGCAGGTGAGCTCAACTCAAGCAACGCCGTCACCCCTGCTTGAAACGGTGCGTCAGGTTTACAAGCTGTTGGCCAACCCGACCAGGCTTGAACCGGGCTTGCTGCCGGCCGAACTGCAGGACCAGGCCAAGGTGATTGGAAACCTGCGCATTGGTATTGCGGAATTCAACGCCTATCTGAATGAGGCTGACGAATGGTCGCGCTGCCTGCATCTTGAACTCGGCGAATGGTCGCTTGAGCTGCACAGGCCGGTCCCACAGAGCACGCTTGGATGGGCACATTCGCTGGCCACCAGTTCTGAGCGCATTGGCCTGCTGGACCTGTCCGAGTTGGCGCAGACGCTCGAACTGGCACTGCGCCATGTACAGGCTCACTCGCCGGGTCTGCCGCAGCATGCCCGGGTGTTTCTTGATGCGGCCGAAGACCTGCGTCGCTTGTTGCACCAATTTGCCGCCGGCTTTCTCAAGCTGCCCGCAACCGGGCTGCTACAGGCGTTGCAGGAGGTTGAGCGCTTTGAGTTTTCTGAACCCACGCCGATCAGTCGGGATGAGTCGGCCCCGGTCTTGACCGAAGAATTCACCGACGAGGCGCTTACCCTGTTGCACCAACTGGGCGGGGCCCTTCGACAATGGCGCGCCCGGCCGGACAATGTAAGTGCCCGCAACGAGGCGTTGCGGCTGCTGCACGCCCTGCAGGGCAATTCGCTGCGAGCCGGTGTCGACGGCCTGCAGAGAACAAGCCAGCTCCTGGAGTCGGCCATAGAGCAGCTTGGCAAGCAGCCTTTGCAAGCGGATCAGCTCGATCCCCTGTTTTCCCGCTTTGATACCCTGAAGGTTCAGTTCGACAGGCTGCTTATTCGGCCTTGATGCCGCGCGTGCTGATCACGCCACCCAAGAGAGCGGTATCCACTTTGACGCGGTTGGCCAGGCCTTCGGCGGATGTTCCTTGCACCTGCCAGCCCTGCTGAAACAGTTTTTCTCGCATTTCGGGTGATCGCGCGATGTCGCTGATGAGGGCAGACAGTCTGGCTACCACCGGTTTGGGCAGCGAGTTCGGTGCGGCGACGGCATTCCATATCTCCAGGCTGAAACCCGGAACGCCGGCCTCGGTCATGCTGGGCAGTTCAGGTACCAGCGTGCTGCGTCCGCTGGACGTCACACCGATGGCGCGCAGCTTGCCAGCCTTGATCTGGGCCATGGCCAGTGCGGGCGGCAACATGGCCAGTTGCAACTGGCCGCTGAGCATGGCATTGGCCACCTGGGGATAACCAGGGTAGGGCACATGAACCGGGTTGATGCCGGCCTTGCTCTTGAGCCACTCCATACCGATGTGGCCGACCGTACCAACACCCGGCGTGCCGTAGCTCCACTTGTCGCCCGCGCTGCGCGCTGCGGCAAGGAATTCCTGCGCCGTGGCGCCGGGGGCGCCCACGGGAGCGGTCAGCACCAGCGGTGAGACGCCGATAAGGCTGATTGGGGTCAGGTCCTTCAGTGGATCGTAGTTGAGCTTTGGGTTGAGCAGCTTGGCAATCGTCATGTTGCCGTTGATCATCAGGCCGATGGTGTGGTCATCGGTGGCCCTGGTGACATAATCCGCAGCGATATTGCCACCGGCGCCGACTTTGTTTTCGATGATCACCGGCTGTCCCAAGGCACGCGAAAGTGGTTCGCCCAGAGTGCGAGCGGTCAGGTCGGGTGACGATCCGGCGGGAAAACCGACGATGATGCGAATCGGCCTGCTAGGCCACGGCGGTGCCCCATCCTTGCCCGGGTTCTGCGCCGTTGCCCAAGTGGACAACGTTGCCATGGCGAGCAAGAGGACCCTGCGTCGGATCATCAGGCGTACTCAGCCAGGGTCTTCTTCATCTTCTTCATGGCTGCCACTTCGATCTGGCGAATCCGCTCGGCGCTGACGCCATATTCTGCCGCCAGCTCATGCAGTGTCATGCCACCCGAATTGTCGTCGTTGACCTTCAGCCAGCGCTCTTCCACAATGCGCCGGCTGCGCTCGTCGAGTGCCTCGAGCGCACTGGCAATGCCGTCACTGGCCAGGATGTCACGCTGGTGTGCCTCGATCATGGCAGTCGGTTCGTGCCGGGTGTCGGTCAGGTAGGCAATGGGGCCAAAAGCATGGTCGCCCTCGTCGGACGGACTCGGATCGAGCAGCACGTCGCCGCCAGCCAGCCGGGTTTCCATCTCGATCACTTCTTCGCGCTTGACATTGAGCTCGGCCGCCATGGCGTCAATCTGCTCCTCGTTCAATGTCTCTCGATGGGTGCCGGTGTCAGCTGCGGCATCGTCAGACTTGTAGCGCTGCTTCATGGAACGCAGATTGAAAAACAGCTTGCGCTGGGCTTTGGTCGTTGCGACTTTGACCATGCGCCAGTTCTTCAGGATGTACTCGTGAATCTCGGCCTTGATCCAGTGCATGGCATAGCTCACCAGACGCACGCCCTGCTCCGGGTCGAAGCGCTTGACGGCCTTCATCAGGCCCACATTGCCTTCCTGAATCAGGTCACCGTGAGGCAGGCCGTAACCAAGGTACTGGCGCGAAATCGATACCACCAGACGCAGGTGCGAAAGCACCAGCTTCCCGGCGGCATCCAGATCGTTGTCCAGACGGTACTTGCGTGAGAACTCCTGCTCCTGTTCGAGCGTCAGCATGGGCAGACGATTGGCTGCCGAGATATAGGCATCGAGGTTGCCCAGCGAGGGGACCACCGCCCACGGATTGGCCAGTGTCAATGCGGAACCAGAAACTCCAGTTGGATGAGCCATAGCAGACCTCCTGTTTGTCATAAGCTCAATATTAGCACTCTCTTGGATCGAGTGCTAATTGAAGGGTTCAATCGAACCGATAGCTGCCAAAATGGCGCTCCGGTGACGCATTTCAAGTGAAAATAGCCAACCTATGACCACTTCAAGCCCCACCTCTCCTGGCCGCCCCA
>JBAXNI010000108.1:0-9749 GCA_037133835.1 Comamonadaceae bacterium
GTTCGTCGGCGCTGCCGGTGACGATGTTGAGCACACCACCGGGCAGGTCCGAGGTGTCGAGCACCTGGTACAGATCAGTGGCAGAGAGCGGATGCGCTTCGGAAGGTACGGCAACCACGCAATTACCCAGCGCAATCGCCGGCGCCACCAGCGAGATAAATCCCAGCAGCGGCTGCTCGGTCGGGCAGATGATGCCGATCACGCCCAGCGGCTCGTTGAGCGCCACGGTAATGCCGTGCATCGGAGGCTGGTGCGCCAGACCATCGTACTTGTCGGCCCAGGCGGCATAGTAGAACAGGCGCTCGATCGAGGTCTGAACTTCCCGCTCGGGGTCGATAACACCGGTCATCAGCTTGAGGCGCGCCGCAAACTCGTGCGCGCGGCTGGCCAGGTTTTCAGCGACGTAGTAAAGAACCTGAGCCCGGTTGTGCGCTGTTGCCTTGGCCCAGGCAGAGGCCTTGTGCGCCGCTTCGACGGCGTTGCGAATGTCCTTGCGGTTGCCCTCACCGACATCGGCCAGAAAGGCACCACCGGCATCGTGAATGGCACGGCTGTAGCCGCCGTCGGGCCGCGTCTGCTTGCCACCGATGTAGAGCTTGGCGGTGCGGTCAATGTCGAACGAGCCACCGCCTGCTTGCGGAGCGGAAAGCTTGCCGATGTCCGCAGGCACAGCGACGCGCGGCGGGGTGGCTGGCCGTGCATCCTCAGCCAGCGGCGTGAGGTATTCGAGCATGCCTTCGCGTCCGCCTTCGCGTCCGAAACCCGATTCGCGGTAGCCGCCAAAACCGCAGGCGGCGTCGAACTGGTTGGCGGTGTTGATCCACACCACGCCCGCCTTGATTTTCGGTGCGATGTCGAGGGCCAGGCTGATGGATTCGGACCAGATGCAGGCCGCCAGACCATAGACCGTGTTGTTCGCCAGTTGCACGGCCTCCGGTGGTGTGCGAAAGCTCATCGCCACCAGCACCGGGCCAAAAATTTCTGTCTGTGCTACGGCAGCGGATGCCGATGCGCCCGTGATCAAGGTCGGCGGGTACCAGTTGCCCGCAGCGGGGAGTTCGCAGGCGCACTGCCAGATGTCGCAGCCCTCGGCGCGCGCCGCCTCAACCAGACCCGTGATGCGCTGCAGTTGCACCGGGTCCACCAGCGCACCTATGTCCATGGATTTGTCCAGCGGTGAACCGAGCCTCAGCTTGTCCATGCGCGCTTTCACCTTGGCCAGCAAACGCTCCTGAACCGATTCCTGCACCAAGAGGCGCGAGCCAGCGCAGCAGACCTGCCCCTGGTTGAACCAGATCGAATCGACCAGGCCTTCCACAGCAGCGTCCAGGTCAGCATCCTCAAACACGATGAAGGGCGACTTGCCACCGAGCTCCAACGACAGCTTCTTGCCGCTGCCCGCAGTGGCACTGCGGATGAGCCGACCGACCTCGGTGGAGCCGGTGAAGGCCAGCTTGTCGATGCCGGGATGCTTGACGATGGCCTGACCCACTTCGCCGTCACCGGTCACAATGTTGACGACCCCTGCAGGCACACCCGCACGTTGGCAGATTTCGGCAAACAGCATTGCGGTTAGCGAGGTGAACTCGGCTGGCTTGAAGACAACGCAATTGCCCGCGGCCAGCGCCGGCGCGATCTTCCAGGCCAGCATCAACAGCGGGAAGTTCCAGGGCACGATCTGCCCGACGACGCCTACCGCGCGGTAGCCAGCAAACTCTTCGCTGAGCAACTGCGCCCAACCCGCGTGGTGATAGAAATGGCGCGCCGCCAGCGGTAAATCAACGTCGCGCGATTCGCGCACGGTCTTGCCGTTGTCCAGCGTTTCCAGCACGGCAAACAGGCGCGCGTGCTTCTGCAACTGGCGCGCCAGTGCATACAGCACCTTGGCGCGACCATGGCCACCCAGCGCCTGCCAGCCAGCCAGCGCGGCACGGGCGGCTGCGACAGCACGATCAACATCCGCGCCCGTGGCCTGCGTCAACTGCGCGAGTTCCTTGCCGTCAGCCGGATTGAAGGAGGCGAAGGTGCTGCCGGGCGCGCTCCAGGCGTTGTTGATGAACAGGCCAAAACGGCGCTCGTGCTGCGCCAGCCAGGCCAGCGCTTCCTTCTGGCTTTCCGGCGATGGGCCGTAATCCATGGTCTTGAGAATGTCTTGGATGCTTGTCATGGTAGTGCGTGCCGATGATTGGCTGAGTAGTTGCCGGTCACATGGTGTTCCAACTGGCGTTCGATGTCGGTCAGCAGGCTGGACGCGCCAATGCGAAAGAGTCGCGGCTCCAGCCACTGGCGCCCCAGTTCTTCAGCCATCACAGTGAGGTATTGCAGCGCCGACTTGGCCGACGAAACCCCACCAGCGGGCTTGAACCCGACGCGAAATCCGTAACGCTCAAAGTACTCACGGATGGCACGCGTCATGGTCAGCGCTACCGGCAGCGTGGCGTTCACACCTTCCTTGCCCGTGGAAGTCTTGATGAAATCGGCGCCTGCCATCATGCAGACGCAGGAAGCTTTGGCCACGTTTTCCAGCGTCACCAGATCGCCAGTCGCAAGAATCGCTTTCACGTGGGCATGACCACAGGCCTGGCGGTAGGCCTGCATTTCGTCATAGAGAACCTGCCAGTTGCCGGTCAGCACGTGCTGGCGCGTGATCACGATGTCGATTTCGCTGGCGCCCGCCGCCACCGACAATTCGATCTCGCGCAGCCTGGTTTCCATACTGGTCAGCCCGGCCGGGAAAGCGGTGGATACGGCAGCAATCGGCAGCCGCCCGGCCAGCACTCTTGCGGCCGGCCCAATCATTTCGTGATAGACGCAGACCGCGCCCGTCGTCAGTTTCTGCACGCCGAGCGCTTGCAGCAGATCGGCGCGCAGGGGCTGTAGCGCCTTGCGGCACAGGCGCTCGACCCGTCCCGGCGTATCGTCACCACCGAGCGTGGTCAGGTCCATGCACTGGATCGCGTTGAGTAACCAGGCTGCCTGATACTCCTTCTTCACGCCGCGACGATTGACAAGGCTGGCCGCGCGCCGGTCAGTCGCGTTGCGATTGACCTTGATCTGCTGTAACCAGCCCAGATCAAGACCGACCGTCTGGTTGCGGTACAACTCGCTTGAATCAGTCATAGCAGATTCTGTCCATGGTCCAGAGGAGCGACGCCGAGATGGCTGGCCAGAGTCTGGCCAATGTCGGAAAAAGTGCTGGAGACACCCAGCGAGCGTGGCTGCAGACCAGGCCCGAAGAACAGCATCGGTATGTGTTCACGTGTATGGTCGGAACCACTCCAGGTCGGGTCACAACCGTGGTCTGCTGTGATCACGGCCAGATCTCCCGGCATCATTCGGGTGATGAATTCCGGAAGGCGCGCATCAAACTCGCGCAGGGCGGCGGCGTAGCCGGCGACATCGCGCGAGTGACCAAAGAGCTGGTCGAAATCCACAAAATTGACGAAGCTGAGCGAGCCTGACTTCGCCTCGCTGGCGACTTGCAGAAGCGCGTCAAACAGGCTCATGTTGTCCTTGCCCTTGACCACGCGCGAGACGCCCTGCTGGGCAAAGATGTCGCCGACCTTGCCCAGCGCAAGCACTTCGCCGCCCGCATCCCTGACGTGATCGAGCAGCGTGGCTTTGGGCGGTGTCACAGCGTAGTCGTGCCGGTTGGCGGTACGCCGGTACTGCCCGTTCTGGCCCAAAAAGGGTCGCGCAATGACACGGCCAATGTGATAGGGCTTGACCAGATCAAAAGCCGCTTCGGACAAGGCATACAGGCGCTCCAGTCCAAAGTGCTGTTCGTGAGCTGCGATCTGAAACACCGAGTCGGCCGAGGTATAGAGAATGGGCTTGCCGCTCGCGACATGCTCGTCGCCCAGCCGGTTGATGATCTCGACGCCGGAAGCGTGGCAGTTGCCCAGAAAACCCGGCACGTCGGTGCGCGCCTGCAGGGCGTCGGTCAATTGCTGCGGGAAGGCCGGAATCTGGCGCGGGAAGTAACCCCAATCAAAGTCAACCGGCAATCCGGCAATTTCCCAGTGCCCGCTTTGTGTGTCCTTGCCGGTCGAGAGTTCCCGGGCCGCCCCATACGCTGCGCCAAAACCGGCGCGCTGATCGAAGCCCTGTGGCCACTGTCCACAAGCCAGCTGTGCTGCGGCGCCCAGGCCCAGCGCCTCCAGATTCGGCAATGGCAGGCCCGCCCCCGTGCTGGCAGCCCAGGCCGCAACATGGCCCAGGGTGTTGACCCCGGCATCGCCGAAGGCTGCGGCATCCGGCGTCGCTCCGAGTCCCATGGAATCAAGCAGGAGAATGAAAGCTCTGGACATGGCTGCTCGTTCCTGATCGGACCATTGCTCAGACTGAGGCTGGCGTGACCGGTTGCCGTGCCAGATCGGCAACAAAGACGCGCAGCAAGTCGAGCAGGTCCTTGGCACCCAGAGCAGCATATTTCAGAGTCTGCTCGTGCGAAAGATCCGCCGTACCCAGACCCTCGGCAAGGTTGGTGACAACAGAAACCGCAACAACCTTCAAGCCACAATGACGCGCGGCGATGACTTCGGGCACGAGCGACATGCCCACCAGATCGGCGCCCAGGATGGACATCATGCGGATTTCTGCCGCGGTTTCAAAATTCGGACCCGGACACGCGGCATAGACGCCTTCATGCAACTGGATGCCGCTGGCCTTGGCGCTGGCCCTGAGCAGCCCTAGAAGTTCGCGGTCATAGGCGTTGCTCAAACTGAAAAAGCGCGGCCCAAAACGTTCGTCGTTCGGGCCTACCATGGGTGTTCCAGGCAAGAGGTTGATGTGGTCTGTGACCGCCACCAGGCTGCCGGCGTCGACCTCCTTGCGCAGGGAACCGGCGGCGTTCGTCACCAGCAGCGTCCCGCAACCCAGCAGTTTGAGGGTGCGAACTGCGCTCGTCATCACACCCATGCCATAGCCTTCGTAAAAATGCGCGCGCCCTTTCAGGCAGGCCAACGGCAAACCGGACAGCGTTCCCAGCACCAATTCACCCGCATGGCCATGAACTGTAGAAATGGGGAAACCCGGCAGTTCGTCAAAGCGGACTGATACAGCATCCGTCAACTGCTCCGCCAGCGGCCCCAGGCCGGAGCCCAGAATCAGTCCCAAGCGTGGCACAAAGCCTGGTTTGCGCTCGCGAATGGTCGCAGTGGCTGTGAAGGAAGCGTCGTCTGTCATGGCATGTTCAAGTGCTCTGGCCCGAAACTCTCGGGTAGCAGTTGCGCCAGTGTGAAAGCAGGTCCGATGGCATCGTCGCTCGCGGTCAGGATCGGCGTGTCGGGTGCACAGAATTCGCGCAGCTTCTGGCGGCAACCACCGCAGGGCGTGGTCCAGGACGCATCGGCTGCCGCACCCGTCACCAGCACGGCGCGCACGCGGCTGCCTCCGGCCAGCACCATGGCGCAGAGGGCAGCGGCCTCGGCACAGACTCCTTGCGGGTAGGCAGCGTTTTCGACGTTGCAGCCAGCATGGATGCGCCCCGCTTCATCCAGCACGGCAGCGCCCACCCGATAGCTGGAGTAAGGCGCATAGGCCCGACTTCTGGCCGCGCGAGCGGCTCGCAACAATTCTTCCCGCAGGACGTCTGTGAGCAAAAACGGTGTCATGCCAGTTACCTTACCACGTTCCAAAAAACTGCCATACTGCTGCTGATTCTGCTCGATTTCAGAAAGCAAGCTCTCATGTTGAAGTTCACCTGCTGTGACGCAGTCCAGCAATTTTTTAGCAACGGTCAGGCTCAGGTGCTGCGCGGCATCACGCGTGGTTTTGAGCGTGAATGTCTTCGCGTTGACGGCACTGGCAAGCTGGCGCAGACGCCGCACCCTCTGGCGCTTGGCTCCAAGCTGACGCACCCCTGGATCACTACCGATTACTCTGAAGCCCTGCTTGAGTTCATCACGCCACCCTCCACTGATCCGGACTTTCCGCTGCGTTTCCTGCGTGATATTCACCGCTACGTGGCACCCCGACTGGACAGTGAGACGATGTGGGCCAGTTCCATGCCCTGCGCGCTGGGTGAGGATAGTGACATTCCGATTGCGGACTACGGCAAGTCCAACGCGGCCCGCTTCAAGTATGTCTACCGTGAAGGCTTGAGCTTGCGCTATGGGCGCAAGATGCAGGCCATCGCTGGCGCCCATTACAACTGGTCTTTGCCAGAAGACTTCTGGCTGGCCCTGAAGGACTGCTGTGGCGCTTCCGGCAGGGGGCAGGACTACGTGAGCGAGCGCTATTTCGGCCTGATCCGCAACTTCCTGCGTTTTGGCTGGCTCGTGCCCTACCTGTTTGGCGCCTCACCGGCGCTCTGCGAGTCCTTCCTGCAAGGGCAACCGTCGGACTTGCCGGTGCTGGTGCCAGGCACCCGCTACGGAATGCACGCGACCAGCCTGCGCATGAGCGATCTGGGTTACCACAACCGGGCCCAGGCCAACCTGAACGTCAGTGTCAATTCACTGGCCGAGTACACACAGGCACTGGAATCCGCGATCCGCACACCAGACCCCTATTACGAAGAAGTTGGTGTACGCGAGGGCAAACACTGGAAGCAACTCAGCGCCAACCTGCTGCAAACCGAGAGCGAGTTCTACGCGGCCATTCGCCCGAAGCGCACCGGTGCTGACCGGCCCGCCAAAGGCTTGCGACTGCGCGGCGTTGAATATGTCGAGATGCGCCTGTTCGACCTCAACCCCTTCATCGACATTGGCATTTCTCCTGAGCAAAGCATTTTTGCCGACGTGCTGATGCTGATGTGCCTGTTTCGCGACAGCCCGCCCATCACCAGCCGCGAACAGAGCGAAAACGACGAAAACAAGCGCCGCGTCGTGAACCACGGCCGCCAACCCGGGCTGCACCTGCTGGCGCACAACCGCGAGCAGCCGTTTCGGCCGCTGGCACACGAGCTGTTTGACGATATGCAACCGTTTGCCGAAATGCTGGACGCGGCTTATGGTGGCGAACGCTACAGTTCAACAATGCGGACCTTGCGCCAGCGCATTGACGAGCCCGACAGCACACCTTCTGCGCAGGTGCTGGCAGGCGTTCGCGAACACGGAGGCTTCTTGAACTACACCTTGCAGTTGTCACAGCAGCACCAGCATCAATTGCTGGCGCAAGGCCTTGATGCACCAGGCAACCAGAGATTTGTGGCCAGTGTGCAGAGCTCATGGCAGGCCCAGAGCGAACTCGAAGCGCAGGAACAGGGAGGCTTTGAAGATTACGTGGCGCAGTACTACGCCTGAGAGCCGGACTCACGCCTCTGTCAAGTGGCGATGCAGGCGGTCGTAAAGTTTTGTTAAAGGAAACGGCGAAGCAGGTGCATGCCTTAAAATCGACGTTCCGTTTTACCTCTAACAAGAATTGAACACTGCGCCGACTCTTTCATTTTCCAAGCTTGGCTGCAGTCGGGGAGGAAGACAACTTTTTCGGGGCGTTGATTGTGTCCTGAAGGCTGGGCGCTGGCTTTATGTGGCCGGTGCCAATGGCGTGGGAAAAACCAGCCTGCTGCGCATGGTGTGTGGTCTTGCGCCCATCGAGTCGGGTCAGATTCTCTGGAACGACACACCGATTCACTCTCAAAGCGAGGTTTACCGTCAGGACCTGTGTTATTTGGGCCATCTGAACTCACTTCAGGAATCGATGACGGTGAATGAAAACCTGGTTTTTACTGCGGCGCTGGCCGGCAATGCGCCCGAGACGACGCAGTTGCAGGATGTCCTGGCGCACTTTGGCGTGCGCGGTCGCGGTGAGCAGTTGGTCAAGCACCTGTCACAAGGACAAAAGCGGCGCGTTGCCCTGTCACGACTTGCGCTGAGCCAGGCGCGGCTGTGGGTGCTCGATGAGCCATTTGTTGCCATGGACGAAAAAGGTGTGCGCATGCTGGCGGATCTGATCGCCAGCCATCTGGGCAAGGGCGGCCTGGCGGTACTGACCAGCCATCAGCAGGTGGACATTGGCACGATAGCGCCGCAGATGCTGGAGTTGCACGCATGAACAAGCTCGGACTCTTCGGTGTCATGGCAGCGTTGCTGCGCCGGGAAGTCTCTGTGGCCCTGCGGCAAAAGGGCGAGGTACTCACACCGCTGGTGTTCTTTGTGGTCGTTGCCAGCCTGTTTCCGCTAGGCGTCGGCCCGGAATCGGCGCTCCTCCTGCGCATGGCACCTGGCGTGCTGTGGGTCAGTGCGCTGCTGGCTGCGATGCTGTCCCTGCAACGCCTTTTTGCCACTGACCACGCCGACGGCTCGCTGGAGCAGATGGCACTCTCAAGCACACCGCTGGGTCTGCTGGTGGCGGCCAAGGCGCTGGCACATTTTCTGTTGTCAGGCTTGCCACTGGTCCTGATGGCGCCAGTACTTGGTTTGCAGTTTGGGCTGGAAAGCCGTTCTCTGGGCATCCTGATGCTGACCCTGCTACTGGGCACGCCGACCCTGAGTTTGATTGGCAGCATCGGCGCAGCGCTGACTTTGGGCGTACGCGGCGCAGGGGTATTGCTGTCCTTGTTGATCCTGCCCCTGTATATTCCGGTTCTGATATTCGGCGCAGGCGCCGTGGAAGCGGATGCGGCTGGCCTGGGTATCGGTGGCCACCTTTCCTTGCTGGCAGCGCTGTTGGTGCTATCGGTCTTTTTCGCGCCTTTGGCGACCAAAACAGCCTTGAGGATCTCCCTGGAATGAACGCACAAACGATTCACTGGTTCAAGTTTTCTTCCCCGCAGAATTTCTACTTTCTGGCGGGCCGGATGTGGCCCTGGTTTGCAGCACTAGCCACGGTGCTGGCGGCGCTGGGTTTGTGGATCGGGCTCGTCCTGGCACCGGTCGACGCCCAGCAGGGGCAGGGCTATCGCATCATCTTCGTGCACGTGCCTGCCGCCTCGCTCTCCATGTTTGTGTACCTTGTCATGGCAGGTTGGGCAGGTTTTGGTCTGGCTTTCAACACCCGGCTGTCCGGAATGATGGCTTCGGCGCTCGCCCCGACGGGCGCGCTGCTGGCGTTTTTGTCATTGGCCACGGGTTCGCTTTGGGGCAAGCCCATGTGGGGCACCTGGTGGGTCTGGGACGCGCGCCTGACATCGTCGCTGATTCTGCTGTTCCTGTACCTGGGGTTCATAGCGCTGCAGTCGTCCATTGACGACCCGCGCCGCGCCGACAAGGCCAGCGCCCTGCTCGCGCTGGTTGGCGCCGTGAACATTCCCATCATTTACGGCTCTGTGTATTGGTGGAACACCTTGCACCAGGGAGCCTCGGTCACCGTGAAAGGCGCCTCCATTGCACCGGCGATGCTGTGGGGCATGGCCCTGATGACTGTGGCGTTCTGGATGTACGCCATCACCATGACTCTGGTACGTGTGCGCGCCATCATTCTGGATCGGGAACGTCATACGGAGTGGATAAAACATGCAGTGGAATAGCTGGAACGAGTTTTTGGCCATGGGCGGCTATGCCCAGTACGTGTGGCCAGCGTTTGGGCTCACGGCTTTGGCGGTGGTCATCGAAGTGCTACAGGTTCGTGCCAAGCGTCGCGAGGTGTTGCGCAGCCTGCGCTCCCAATTTGAATCAGAAAGAGGTGATCCCCAATGAAACCGCGTCACAAGCGCGCTGCCATGATCGTCGGCGGGCTCGCTGCCCTGGGTCTGGCGGCCTACTTCGTACTCAACGCGTTCGAGAGCAATCTGGTGTTCTTCTTCAGTCCAACGCAGGTTGCGGCCGGCGAAGCGCCAAAGAACCGGACCTTTCGCATCGGTGGTC
>JBAXNI010000109.1:0-9676 GCA_037133835.1 Comamonadaceae bacterium
GACAAGCAAGGCTGCTGTGAAGAAGATGGACAGGCGTCTCATGTTTGCAATGATGGTGGTCGGGTTTCTAAACATGAAATGTAGCTCAGCTGTGCGGCACAATCTATCCATGCCCTCCAGTTCAGCCACACCCGAGCCGCTTTTTGCCGTGAGTCACCTTGGCAAGCGCTATGGCGACAACACGGTCGTCGATGACCTCTCGTTCCAGATCGCCGCTGGCGAATGCCTGGGCGTGATCGGTCCCAATGGCGCCGGTAAAACCACGACCATTCGCATGTGCCTCGGGCAAAGCGTGCCAGATGGCGGCAGCATCACAGCGTTTGGCTTGGTCATGCCGCGCGATTCACTGGCCATCAAGGCGCAGCTTGGTGTGGTGAGTCAACTCGACACGCTTGACCCCGATTTCAGTTGCGCCGAGAACCTGCTGGTCTATGGCCGCTACTTTGGCATGAAGTCCAGTCAGATCCGCGAGCGCATTCCCGCGCTGCTGGCGTTTGCTTCGCTGACCAGCAAAGCAAACGCCAAACCGGGCGAACTCTCGGGCGGCATGAAGCGGCGCCTGAGCCTGGCGCGTGCGCTGGTGAACAACCCGCGCCTGCTGCTGTTGGACGAGCCCACCACGGGCCTGGACCCGCAAGCGCGGCACCTGATGTGGGAGCGTCTGCAACTGCTGCTGCAGGAAGGTAAGTCGATCCTGCTGACGACGCACTTCATGGATGAGGCCGAGCGATTGTGCACGCGCCTGCTGGTGCTGGACCACGGCAAGAAGATTGCCGAGGGTTCGCCACGCGATCTGATCAGCCAGCATCTGGAGCCCGATGTGGTTGAGGTCTATGGTGCCGGTGCGCTGGAACTGGCGAGTGGACCGCTGCAGGCACTGGCCGCGCGTGTCGAAATCAGTGGTGAAACCGTCTTCTTTTATACGCAGGACGCCAAGCCGCTGCTGCAGGCGTTGAGTACGCAGCCGCAGTTACGCACCTTGCACCGGCCGGCCAATCTGGAAGACCTTTTTCTCAAGTTGACAGGCCGTCAGATCAGGGAGGACGCATGAACACGCGGACCATCGAGTCGGGCAGTCGCAGCGTCTGGCGCGCACCCGAGATTTCCTGGCGCTGGTGGCCGGTCTTCATGCGCAATCTTCTGGTCTGGCGCAAGCTCGCCATCCCCAGTCTGGTTGGCAATATTGCAGAACCGCTGATGTGGCTGGTGGCTTTTGGCTACGGCATGGGGGCGCTGGTTGGAGTGGTGACGCTGCCCGGTGTTGACGGCATGGTGAAAGTTCCCTACATCCTTTTTCTGGCCAGCGGCTCGATCTGCATGAGCGCCATGAATGCAGCCAGTTTTGAGGCGCTGTACTCGGCGTTTTCGCGCATGCATGTGCAAAAGACCTGGGACGGCATCATGAACGCACCGGTCAATCTGGACGACATCGTGCTGGCCGAAATGCTCTGGGCGGCCTTCAAGGCGCTGTTTACCGTCAGCGCGATTCTGGTTGTCATGCTGGCGCTGGGCATCAGCTACTCGCCGAAGTTGCTGCTGGCCTGGCCCATCCTGCTCGGCGTCGGCATCACTTTCAGCAGTCTGGCGCTGATCGTCAATGCCCTCGCCAAGGGCTATGACTTCTTTACCTACTACTTCACGCTCTTTCTGACGCCCACCATGTTTGTCAGTGGCATCTTTTTTCCCCTGGAACAACTGCCTGAAGGAGTGCGTGCCATTTCACAGTGGCTACCCCTGACCAATGCGATTGATCTGGTGCGACCCCTGTTCATGGACCAATGGCCGCAGCATCCACTGCGCCACCTGCTGGTGTTGCTGGTCTATGCGGTGGCAGGCTTCTGGGTCGCGCTGGCGCTCACACGCAAGCGCTTTCGCGGCTAGCTGGCTGATCACTGTGTGACGTAACCGGGGCATGCGTTTGCGCAAACCCGCGGCAGAATCAGGGGTTGATCACGAGCACGATGCCGGGATGAGGCATGATGTCGCCTGAAAACAATGAGGAGCAACATGAAGCTGGCTTTGCTGTCAGATATTCACGCCAACATTCAGGCGTTTGATGCCTGCCTGGTGCATGCACGCGAGCATGGCGCGCAACAGTTCGCTGTACTGGGCGATCTGGTCGGTTACGGAGCCGACCCGGCAGAGGTGGTTGATCGGGCCCAGCAGTTGGCACAGCAGGGGGCGCTGCTGGTCAAGGGGAACCACGATCAGTTGGCGGTGACGCCGCCGCCTCAGGTGCAGACAGTGGGAGACACGACCGCCGCCTGGACGCACGCGCAGCTCAGCGCCGATCAATTGCAGTTCCTCGACGGCTTGCCATTGACGCTGCAGCTTGATGCCGTCATGCTGGTGCATGCCACTGTCAATGAACCGGCGCTCTGGCACTATGTTTATGACGAGCGTGCCGCCCGTGACAGTCTCGATGCAGCGTCAGCGCTGCCGCAAGTGCGCTATGTGTTTTGCGGACACGTGCACCACCAAACGCTGTATTACCGGGGTGCCAGCGCTGATCTGATGAAATTCCTGCCGACTCCCGGCGTGGCGGTACCGGTACCCAGACACCGGCGCTGGCTGGCAACCATCGGCTCGGTCGGGCAACCGCGTGACCGTAACCCGCAGGCCATGTACGCCTTGTTTGATACCGAGAAATTGCAGCTCACTTTTCAGCGGGTTTCGTACGATCATCATGCCGCTGCCGTGGCCATCCGGCAGGCGGCCTTGCCAGCGATGTTTGCCGATCGACTGGAGTTGGGACGATGAAGCTGCTGGAGAGCGGCACAGAACTCGACGGCTTTACGATCGAGGAGTGCATCCATTCGGGCGGCATGGCGCACATCTATCACGTTCATTACTCCGAAGGTGCGCGCAATCCCGGCTTTCCGCTGGCCATGAAAGTGCCGCGCATGACCGCTGGCGACGGTGCTGAAAATATCATCAGTTTTGAGGTGGAGCACCAGATCATGCAGGTGCTGACCGGCTCGCATGTGCCACGTTTTGTGGCCGCGGGAGACCTGGAAAATGTGCCCTATCTGGTCATGGAATATGTACCTGGGCAGACCCTGGATCATTGGCTGGAGGAGCCGGAGCGTCCACCTGTCAAGGGCCTGGCATATCTTGGCGCGGCCGTGGCCATGGCTGTGCACAGTCTGCATCAGCAAAATACCTGTCATCTGGATCTGAAGCCGGCCAACGTGCTCATTCGCAAGGACGGCACGGCGGTGCTGCTCGATTTTGGATTGTCCTGCAATGCGCTGTACCCGGACTTGCTGGCGGAGCAACTGCGCAAGGCGGTGGGTTCTCCGGCATGGATTGCGCCCGAGCAGGTGGTGGGTGTGCGTGGCGACCCGCGCAGCGATATTTTTGCGGTTGGTGTCATGCTCTACGAACTCGCGACTGGTGAATTGCCGTTTGGCTCACCCAGAACGACGGGCGGTTTGCGGCAGCGCCTGTGGATGGACCCGACACCGCCGCGCAAGCTGCGGCCGGAACTGCCTGAATGGATGCAGGAGGTCATTCTGCGCTGCCTGGAACCGGAGGCTGCCAAGCGCTATCCGTCGGCCGCACATCTGGCGTTTGACCTGCGCCATCCTGACCAGGTGACAGTGACAGAGCGTGGCCGCAAAACCCAGGGTACAGGATTTGGTGTCCACTTCAAGCGCTGGCTGAAGGCGGCCGGGATGCAATACCAACCGAGTCCGCTGCCAGCGCACCAAATCGATGAAGTACCCATCGTCATGGTGGCAGTGCCGTACAAGGACGTAACCGACGCGACGCTGTACTCGCTGCGCCAGGCCGTCGCCAGATCCATGGGAACGCGCCCGGGCGCCCGACTGGCGTGTGTGACCGTGATCTCCGGGAGTCAAAGCAGTTCGTCCAATGAGGGCAGCGAAACCAGCCTGCAGCGCAAGCACATCGCTGCGCTGCGCCAGTGGGCGCAACCTCTGGACTTACCGGGCCAGCAGACGTCCTACCATGTACTGGAGTCTGGTGACGTGGCACAGGCGCTAGTCAATTACGCTGTTGGCAACGAAGTCAGCGTGATCGTCATGGGAGCGGCCACGCACGGTTTGAAGACGCAGCGCTTTCTTGCCACCGTACCGATCAAAGTCGCTATGGACGCGCCTTGCACCGTGATCCTGGTCAAACAGGCCCTGCCGTTTGAGATGCTGACCCAGCAGGCAGCGGGTTCCAGGCCCACACTTGATCCGGATCGGGATGTACCGTTTTGACAGCGGTTAACATTCATTCCAATGCGAGCCGCCTCTGATAATGTTTGATTCAATGCCACTGCCTACACAAGACTTGCCCGGTGCAAGTGCGTCGGGCGGTGGGCGGGCTGCGACAAGCAAGTTCACAGGCCTGTACTGGCCCAGCCCACCCTACGCCATCTTCAGCGATGCGGTGCCCTGGACGGAACCGCAAATCTGCGAAATTGAAGATCTGAACGGCGTGGTGCGCAGTTGTCGGCTGGCGATGTTGACGCCCGCTGACAAAACGGCCATGATTTTTGTGCCAAACCGCGCATCACCGGGTCGTGTGCACTTTTCGCAGTTTCGAAAACTGACCCTGAAGACGGTGCTGCATCCAGAAGAAGAAGTCAGCGACACCAATTTTGCCGACATCTTCGGTCACCGTCCGACGCTGGACTACCAGTTGCAACTGGTGGACGGAAGTGCCGTGGCGGGTCAGACAGTGGGTTATATCGAGGCCAGCTTCGGCCTCTTCCTCTTTACACCGGTGGACGCTGACGAGGGGGGCGTCGAACGCGTCTTCTTGCCGCGAGAGGCCTACGAGAACGTCAATTTTGGCGAGCACATCGGCCACTTGCTGGTGGCTCAGCGTGCTGTGACACGCCAGCAGGTGGAGCAGGCAGCGAATGAGCAGACCAGCCGGCGCAGTCTCAAGCTGGGTGACCATCTGGTCAACGAGGCTATCGTCTCGCCGGATCAACTGATGCTGGCCCTGGACCAGCAGTCCAGAATGCCGATGATCCGGGTTGGCGAGGCTCTGACCCGGCTCGGGTTCATCGATGAGAGACAACTGGCGCAGGCACTTGAGCGACAAAAGACCGAGCGTTCGGTCCCCTTGGGGCAGTTGCTGGTGAACATGGGTTTTCTTACGCGGCGTGACCTCAATACCGCGCTGTCGCGCAAGATGGGTTACCCGATCGTCGATGTGGCGCAGTTCCCCATTGAGGCTGACGCGTTGCGCTTGGTGCCGTTTTCGACCGCCATACGGCTGGGCGTCATGCCACTGTTACGGCGTGAAAAGATGCTGGTGATCGCAACGGGCGATCCGACCCGGCGTGACATGCTCGAAGAGCTTGAGTTCATGCTGCAGACGCGGGTCATCGCGACGCTCGGCGACGAACAGCAGATCCAGCAGATTCTGAGCGAGACCTACGAAAAATACGGCCTGCCAAACAACCCGTTCAGTGCGCCACAACAAGGTCAGGAAAATGTGCCAGAGGAGTTGACCAGCAGCACGGAGTTGCTGCAGTCGATGGAATTGACACAGGGCGATCACGAGGAAGTCGAGAGCCAGATCGAGCAGTCCGACAACACCCTGGTTCGCCTGATCAATACCATGATCATCGAGGCCTACAACCGCGGTGCCTCTGATATTCACGTTGAGACGCATCCCGGGCGCATCAAGACGCGCATCCGTTTTCGCAAGGACGGCGTGCTGTCGCACTATCTCGAACTGCCACACACCTATCGGGCTGCCCTGACCGCGCGGCTGAAGATCATGGCCGATCTGGATATCTCCGAGCGCCGCAAGCCGCAGGACGGGAAGATCGATTTTTCGAAATTTTCTAATCGGCACAAAATTGAATTGCGCATCGCAACCATCCCGACTTCTGGCGGTCTGGAAGACGTTGTGATGCGCTTGCTGTCGTCAGCCAAACCGATTGGCATGGAGCGGCTCGGCCTGTCGGCCACGAATCTGGCGCACTTGCGGGAAGCAGTCAGTCGCCCTTACGGCATGGTGCTTTGTGTCGGGCCCACCGGTTCGGGCAAGACCACGACGCTGCACTCGGTTCTGGGATATCTGAACACGCCGCAGCGCAAGATCTGGACAGCTGAGGATCCGATAGAGATTACGCAGCCCGATCTGCGTCAGGTCCAGGTGAATTCAAAGATCGACTGGACATTTGCCAAGGCACTGCGATCCTTCCTGCGCGCCGATCCGGACGTCATCATGGTGGGCGAAATTCGGGACAAGGAAACGGCGCAGATTGCCATCGAGGCTTCACTCACCGGCCATCTGGTGCTGTCCACTTTGCACACCAATAGCGCTGCCGAAACGGTCACCCGGCTCATCGACATGGGTATGGACCCCTTCAACTTCGCCGACTCGCTGCTGGCAGTGCTTGCGCAGCGCCTGGTGCGACGGATGTGCCCGGAGTGCCGCACTGCGCAGGAGGCAAGCGATGCGGTCATTCACGAATTGCTGGACGACTATCTACATTCGTTTGCCGAGGAGTTGCGACCACAGCGCGAGTCGGTACGCCAGGAGTGGCTCGCCGAGTATGGGCATGATGGACGATTGACGCATTACAACGCGCCGGGTTGCAGCCATTGTCAGGGCACTGGTGTCAGCGGGCGCGTTGGCATGCACGAGTTGATGGTGGTAACGCCCGCCCTGCGGCGTCTGATCCAGACTGGCGCCCGGCCTGACCAACTTCAGTTTGAAGGGATGCAGCATGGGTCACTGCGCACGCTGCGCCAGGACGGCATTTCCAAGGTGCTCAGTGGACTGACGACCATCGAAGAAGTGCGCGCCAACAGCAATGTCTGAGAAGATCGCTCACGCTTACCAGGCGCTGACACCCGACGTCGTGATGGATGCACTGGCCAGTGTCGGTCTGTATGGCGACGGACGACAGCAGGCGCTGAGTTCCTACGAGAACCGGGTTTACCAGATTCACCTGGAGGATGGTCCGGTGGTGGTTGCCAAGTTCTATCGCCCGGAGCGCTGGAGTGAATCGCAAATCCTGGAAGAGCATGCTTTCTCAGCCGAACTGATGGAGGCTGAAATCCCCGTCATTGGTCCGCTGGTGCTCGAAGGAGAAACCTTGCATCATTTTGGCGGTTTTGCTTTCAGCGTCAGTCCCAATCGTGGCGGTCGCGCCCCGGAACTCGATGACCCCGACGTGCTGGAGTGGATTGGGCGCTTTCTGGCGCGCATCCATACGGTGGGCGCGGCCAGATCCTTTGCCACCCGACCGGCGCTCAACTTGCAGAGCTTTGGAACGGAATCGCGTGACTGGCTGCTGGATCATGACATGGTGCCGCTGGATGTGCAGTCAGCCTGGGCCAAAGTGGCGCAGGAGGCGCTGGATTTGATTGCTGCCTACCCCTGTCTGGCGCGTTCGGAAACATCTCTTGATTCGTCTGCCGATCCGATCCGGCTGATCAGATTGCATGGCGATTGCCATCCCGGCAATATCCTGTGGACGCCGCTGGAATCGCCCACCGCCAGTGGGCCGGGTCCGCATTTCGTCGATCTTGACGATGCCCGCAGCGGAGCAGCCGTGCAGGACATGTGGATGTTGCTCAGCGGTGATCGCCAGCAATGCACCCGGCAATTGGGGGCATTGGTGGATGGCTATGAACAGTTTCGGGAGTTTGACCGACGCGAGACGGCTTTGATTGAGCCACTGCGTACGCTGCGCCTGATCCATTACAGCGCCTGGTTGGCACGGCGTTGGGGTGATCCGACTTTTCCCATCAATTTTCCCTGGTTTGGCTCCAGTGACTATTGGCAGGGTCAGGTCCAGATGCTTGAAGAACAGATCGAGGCCATGCAGGGGGCACCGCTGGTGGTTTGAAATGCGCATGAACGCCGCCCAGACCCTGTTGCACACTGGCGCCGAACAAGCTGTGGCGTTGGAGTGTGGCAACGAAACCCTGACTTACGGCGCATTGCGCCGGCGCGTACGTCAGGCCGCTGGGGCCTGGCAGAAAATGGGTTTGTGCGCTGCGGACAGGGTCATTGTTCTGGCGCCTGACAGCATTGACTGGGTGGTCGCCTATCTCGGTGTCATCTGGGCCGGTGGCGTTGCCATTGGTGTCAATCCGCGCCTGGCGCTGTCTGAACTGGCGCCCATCTTGACGGAGAGCGAGGTGAGGTTCATTTGGTGCGAAGCCGACAGTGTGCCGCCGCTCGGAGAACTGCTCACTGAATTGATGCTGGCGACTGAACTGGTCAGCAGTGGGACCGGCAATTGCGCCTGGGCTGTGCAATGGAAGGGTGCGCCAGAGATCGAGCCGGTGTTGCAGGATGAGGATGCGCCGGCGCTCTGGATTGGTACGTCAGGTACCACCGGTGTTTCCAAAGGGGTTGTGCATGTGCAGCGCGTTGCACTGCAGCCGCATTCGTTTGCCTGTGGTTTGCTGCAACTCAGCGCCGCAGATCGCCTCTACGCCAGTTCCAAACTCTTTTTTGCCTATGCGCTGGGTAACAGCCTGCTGGCCGGTCTGCGCGTTGGTGCCACAGTGATTCTGGACCGGCAGTGGCCGGATCCCGAGCGCGTCCTGGAGATGGTGCGCCGACACCGTCCCAGTCTCTTCTTTTGTGTCCCGACGCTCTACAACAAAATATTGCAAAGCGGCGTTGCGGCGCAACTTCGAGACAGCGGCATTCGCCATTGCGTTTCTGCCGGGGAGAGTCTGCCGGGATCGGTGCGCAAGGCCTGGCTGGCGGCCACCGGCCTGGCAATTGTCAGCGGTTACGGTACGTCCGAGACCATGTGCCTGATGCTCTACAGCCAGGACGACAGCGGCTTGCTGCAGGTCTCACCGCAAGTGCAATTGCGCTTTGCCAGTGAACTTGAGCCAACCTTGCCGCAGCGCGTGTGGCTGCGCAGCAGCAGTGTTGCTGTCGGCTATTGGAAGCGTCCTCAGGCGCAGGACGATGGATTTCAGGAAGGCTGGTATCGTCCCGGTGACATGTTCCTGCGTCGCCCCGATGGTCAACTTGAATTCGCCGGTCGCATGGACGACATGCTCAAGATCAGCGGGCGCTGGGTCAGCACGCTGTGGGTCGAGCAGGCACTCGGCATTGCTGCCGCTGAAAGTGTGCTTCAACTCGCCTGCGTTGGTGTGCAGACAAACGAGGGTTTGACAGCACTGTCCTTGCTGGTGGTTGCCGCGCCGCAGCAGCAGGCGCTGGCGCAGCTGCGTATCCAGGCAGCCATTGAAGCCTTGCCGACCTACCGGCGACCGCGCTGGGTGCACTGGGTCAGCGCCCTGCCGCTAACTGCCACCGGCAAACTGCAGCGCGCCCGTTTGGTGGCTCTCCATCAAGCGGCACTTGGCATCTGACACCGTTGCAGTTACGGCTGTCTCATGCAGATTGTTGTCGCAAATCCAAGTCTCAGGCTGCTGGTGGTTTGACGGATCAGGCGGCCGGGGTACTCAGCTCCGCGGCTGTCCCCGGAGTTTTTGGGGGCGGACACCTTTCGCGTTAGCAAACGAGATGCACTGCGGTGCTTTCGCACGCGGCCAAATAGGGCTGTTGGCACCTCTCTTCCGCCCGGCGGGGCGGGAGAGGGGCGGGGGTGAGTGAGTGGGGGAATGTAGCCGCGGAGCTGAGTGCTCCATCAGCGAGATGTTTGCTACTTGCCGTTGATGGCCAGCAGTTCGACTTCAAACAGCAGCGTTGCGTTGGG
>JBAXNI010000110.1:0-9612 GCA_037133835.1 Comamonadaceae bacterium
TCCTGGGGCAACCGGCCTTTTCCATCGTCATGCTGACCATCGGCATTGGCTACGTTACACGCGGCCTCATCACCATGATTCCCACCATAGGCACGGAGACCCACGCCCTGCCGGTCCCCTACAAGGACCAGATCTGGAACCTGGCCGGTCTGGTGCTTAACGTCGAGCAGATGATGGTGATTGCGGTCACTGCCGTGATGTGCCTGCTGCTGTACCTGCTGTTTCGCTACAGCAAGCTCGGTATCGCGATGCAGGCGGCATCGCAAAACCAGTTGGCTGCCTACTACATGGGTATCCCGGTCAAGCAGCTCAACGGCATTGCCTGGGGTCTCGCGGCCGCGGTAGCGGCGGTTGCCGGCCTGCTGCTGGCACCCATCACCTTTGTCCACGCCAACATGGGCTTCATCGGTTTGAAGGCCATGCCGGCTGCCGTGGTCGGTGGCTTCGGCAGCCTGCCCGGCGCCATCGTCGGCGGCTTGACGATCGGCATTGTCGAGTCGCTGTCCGGCTTCTACCTGCCTGACGGCTTCAAGGATACGGCGGCCTATGTGGTCGTGCTGATCATGCTGGTGGTCAAGCCCAACGGATTGTTTGGCGAGAAGCTCAACAAAAAAGTATGAGATTCATCTTCAAGACCGACTACGCACAGGACATCCGTCTTGCCAAGCACGGCGGACACGTCTTCTGGTACGGCGCGCTGATGCTGGCTCTGCTGGCAGCGCCCTGGTTGATGGCCGAGTACTGGCTGGCGCAATTGACCTTTGTGCTGATTTACGCCATTGCCGGTCTCGGTCTGATGCTTCTGGCCGGCTTTACCGGCCTGTTCTCGCTCGGCCACGCGGCGTTTCTGGGCGTCGGCGCTTACGCCCAGGCGGTGCTGACCAACGCCGGCTGGCCGTTTCCAATTGCCCTGGCCTGCGCCGCCGCTCTGTCGGCCGCGGTGGGTGTGGTGGTGGGCCTGCCGGCACTGCGCGTCAAGGGCATCTACCTGGGCATGGCAACGCTGTCTTTCGGTTTCATCGTGGAAGAGGTGCTGGCGCGCTGGGAGTCTGTCACCGGCGGCAACGCCGGTGTGCACATCAAGCAGCCGGTTCTTTTCGGCTGGACGTTGGACTCCGGAGAAGCCTTTTATTTTCTGTGTCTGCTGATCACCGTGCTGGCCACGTTGGGCATCCTGAACCTGCTGCGCGCGCCCACCGGCCGTGCGTTTGTTGCGATTCGTGATTCGGAAATATCGGCGCAGAGCATGGGCATCCACCTGGCACGCTACAAGACGCTGTCGTTCGCGCTGTCAGCCGCGCTGGCCGGCGTTGCCGGCGCGCTGTACGCGCACAAGCTGCAATTCATCTCGCCGGACCAGTTCAACATCCTGCAGTCGATTGACCTGTTGCTCATGATCGTGATCGGTGGTCTGGGCTCGGTGCATGGAGCGTTTTTGGGCGCCATCTTCCTGATCAGCATGCCGCAGGTCATCGCCATGGTGAAAGACTATCTGCCTGCTTCGATTGGCCAGGCACCCGGTTTGCAGGGCTTTGTCTATGGCGTGGTGCTGGTCGCTTTTGTGCTGTTCGAGCCACAGGGTTTGTATGGCCGCTGGCTGAAGATCCGCACCTATCTGCAGATGTTCCCTTTCTACCGCAAAGGCATGTTCAAGCGGCAGAAATCATTCCAGAAATCCGACCGACTCAGATAATGACCCCCACGCTTTTATCCGCCAAACAACTGAGCCTGCGCTTCGGTGGCGTGCTGGCCGTGAATCAGGTCAGCTTTGACGTACGCCAGGGCGAGGTCTTCACGCTGATAGGCCCCAACGGCGCCGGCAAGACCACCGTGTTCAACCTCATCAGTCGCCTCTACACGCCCAGCAGCGGGGAGATCGATTACCTGGGACCCAAGGGCATGCTGCGCCTGACCGAAGAGCCTCCACAGGACGTCGCCGGCCTCGGCATTGCACGCACCTTCCAGAACATCGAACTGTTTGAGCACGCCACCGTGCTGCACAACCTGTTGATTGGCCGACACACGCAACGCAAGACCGGGCTCTGGCAAGACCTGTTCTTTACCCGCTCTGCACGCGATGCTGAAATGCAGGCGCGTGAAAAGGCCGAAGAAGTGATCGAATTCCTGGACCTGCAACACCACCGAGATGCCATGGTTGAAGGCCTGCCCTACGGCGTGCGCAAGGTGGTTGAACTGGCGCGCGCTCTGTGCACTGAGCCCAAACTGCTGCTGCTTGATGAGCCATCGAGCGGACTGAACGTCGAAGAAACCGAGGACATGGCGTTCTGGATTGCCGACATCAAGAATGATCTGGGCATCACGGTGCTCATGGTGGAGCACGACATGACACTGGTGTCCAGGGTCTCGGACCGCGTGCTCGCCATGAACCAGGGCGAGGTTCTGGCGCTTGGTACACCACGTGAGGTGCAGAACGATGCGGGCGTGATCGAAGCCTATCTGGGTTCAGTTGAAGACGTCTCGTCGCTGCACCGCAGCGCCGGCAGCAAGAGGGCCTCGACATGAGCCAGAACCCGCCCGCCGTAAGTGATGCACCGGTCCTCAAGTTACTTAACGTGGAGAGCGCTTACGGACCGATCAAGGCGATTCGCGGTGTCAGCCTGCAAGTGCGGCGCGGCGAAATTGCCACCGTGCTGGGCTCCAACGGCGCCGGCAAGACAACCATCCTGAAAACCATCTCGGGCATCATCGATCCGCGCAAGGGATCGATTGAATTCAAGGGCCTGGACATCACGGCACAAGACCCTGCCTACATCGTGCAACAGGGTCTGAGTCATGTGCCCGAAGGGCGCGAAGTGTTCCCGCTGCTCAGTGTGCACGACAACCTGCTGATGGGCGCCTACACGCGCAGCGACCGGGATGATGTCGCCAAAGACATTGAGGCGGTCTATGGCTACTTTCCGATTCTGCGCGAGCGCAGTGCACAGAACGCCGGTCTGCTCTCCGGGGGTCAGCAGCAGATGCTGGCAATCTCAAGGGCATTGATGGCCAATCCCGACCTGATGCTGCTGGACGAGCCCAGCCTGGGTCTGAGCCCAAAGCTGACGAAAGAGATTTTCGAGATCGTGGTGCGCATCAACCGCGAGCGCGGGACCACCATTTTGCTGGTCGAACAGAACGCCAACATGGCACTCAACGCGGCCGACTACGGCCACGTGCTGGAGAACGGCCGCATCGTGATGGAAGACACCTGTGCCCGTCTGCGCGAAAAGGACGACATCAAGGAGTTCTACCTGGGCCTGAAAGAAGACGGCGTTCGCGGGGAGCGCCGCTGGAAAAAGAAGAAGACATGGAGATAGCGATTAACACTGTCATCCCGACTCTATTGGCTGTCATCCCGGACCTGATCCGGGATCCATGGATTGCGGATCAAGTCCGCAATGACGAGGGGGGCTTGCACCAATGAGCCAACTCTGGGATCTGTCAAACATCAAACCCAATCGCGACATCGTGCTCGCCGGCGAGACGATTCCGGCGCTGTTCTGGAACGCCGTGCAAGAGCGCGGCCCGACGGTCTGGTTGCGTCAGAAGCACCTGGGACTGTGGCGTAGCTGGACCTGGAACCAGACCGCCGATGCGGTGCGCGAAATTTCCGGCGGCTTGCTGAGCCTGGGCTTTGCCAGGGGCGAGTGTGCTTCGATTCTGGCCAACACTGCGGTCGAATGGGTCTGGGCCGACATCGGCGTGCTGTCCTGTGGCGGCGTCTCCAACGGCATCTATCCGACGGATGCCCCTTCGCAGGTGCACTACCTGTGCGAGGACTCGCGCACCACCGTCCTGTTTGTCGAAGACGATGAGCAACTCGACAAGGCGCTGGAAGTACGCGATCGCTTGCCGCTCTTGCGCAAGATTGTGGTCTTCGATATGGAAGGGCTGCACAAACTTGACGAGGATGACGTCATCAGTCTGGATGCGTTGCGCACCTTGGGCCGCGCCTATCTGGCGCAGCATCCGGATGAATTGCAGCAACGTCTGGACGCCTGCAAACCAGAGGACCTGGCGATTCTGGTCTACACGTCGGGCACCACCGGAAAGCCCAAGGGCGCCATGCATCTGCATGCCGGCCTGATTTACACCGTGCGCGGATTCAATACCCTGGTGGCCCAGGACGAGCGCGACGAACGTATGTGCTTCCTGCCCCTGTGCCACATCGCCGAGCGCATGGGCGGCGAGTACTTTGGCCTGTACACCGGCGCCATATTGAACTTTGTGGAAAACCCGCAAACCATTCCCGAGAACGTGCGCGAGATCGCCCCCACGGTCTTTACGGCCGTCCCACGCGTCTGGGAAAAGTTCTATTCAGGCGTCATGATCGCGCTCAAGGAGGCTGGCCCCGTGCAGCAGGCGGCCTACGCCTGGGGTATCGGCGTCGGCACAGCCATCGCCAACCGCGTCCTGGCCGGGCAGTCGGTGAGCCGTTGGCTCAAGGTCAAGTTTCAGTTGGCGCAGTGGCTGGCACTGAACAATGTGCGCAAGATGATTGGCATTCACCGCGCCCGCTATCTGGTGACCGGTGCCGCACCAATCTCACCGGACCTGGTGCGCTGGTACCTGGCGCTGGGCGTACCGATGCTCGAAGTCTGGGGTATGACGGAAACCTGCGGTGTTTCCACCGGAGTGCGTGCCGGGCACATGAAGCCGGGCTCGATCGGCCCGGCAGCAGATTTCAATGAAGTCAGGCTTGACCCGGCAACCAGTGAACTGCTGGTGCGTGGCAAGAATGTCTTTGCCGGCTACCTGAACCTGCCCGAAAAGACCGCCGAAACCATAGACCCGGACGGTTGGCTGCATACGGGAGATGTGGGCGTTGTTGACACCGACGGCTTTTATCGCATCACGGATCGCATGAAGGACATCATCATCACCGCCGGCGGCAAGAACATCACGCCCAGCGAGTTGGAAAACGACCTGAAATTCTCGCCCTACATCACCGATGCGGTGGTGATCGGCGACAAGAGGCCTTACCTGACGGTGATCGTCATGATCGACCAGGAGAACGTTGAGAAGTTTGCCCAGGATGAGGACGTGCCTTTCAGCAACTACGCCAGCCTGACCCGGTCCAAGGAAGTTCAGGAACTGATTCAGTCGGCAATCGATGGAGTCAACAAGAAGTTTGCCCGGGTTGAGCAGATCAAGAAATTCTTTCTGCTGGAGAACCAGTTGACAGCCGAAGACGAAGAACTCACGCCCACCATGAAGCTCAAGCGCAAGCTGGTGGAGAGTAAATATGCGGCCCAGATCGAGGCCATGTACCGTTGATTTTTACAGGAGACCGATGATGAAAATTGCTTCAACCCTTGCACTCGCTGCACTCGCCTTCTCGGCTCACGTCCTGGGTGCCCAGCAGGGCGTCAGCGATACCGAGATCGTGCTCGGCTCCATCCAGGATCTGTCGGGACCGCTGGCAGGTTTTGGCAAACAGGACCGGCTTGGCATGATGCTGGCCGTCGATGAGATCAATGAGCAGGGCGGCATCAATGGCCGCAAGATCCGGCTGATCGTCGAAGACTCTGGTTACGACCCGAAGAAGGCCGTGCTGGCAGCGCAAAAGCTGGTGAACCAGGACAAGATCTTCATGATGATGGGGCATATTGGAACGGCGCAGAACATGGCGGCCATGCCAGTGCAGTTCGAGAAGAACGTCATCAACTTCTTCCCGGTCACAGCGGCACGTGAAATGTACGAGCCCTTCCACAAACTCAAGTATTCTTTTGCCGCCACCTACTATGACCAGATGCGCCGGGCCGTGCCGCAGATGGTGAAGGAAAAAGGCGTCAGACGAGTCTGCACGATTTACCAGGATGACGACTTTGGTCTCGAAGTCTTGCGCGGCGGCGAAGCGGGCCTGAAGTCCATCAACATGGACTATGCGGAGAAGACCTCGTTCAAGCGCGGCGCCACCGACTTCTCGTCGCAAGTCGCAAAGATGAAGGCGGCGGGCTGCGAACTGGTGGTACTGGGCACCATCATCCGCGAGACCATAGGCACCATCGGCGAATCACGCAAGACCGGCTTCAACCCGGTGTTTCTGGGTTCCAGCGCCGCCTACACCGACCTGATCCACAAGCTCGGCGGCAAAGCCATGGACGGCATGTACGCCACCATGACCGTGCAAAACCCCTACACCGACGAGGCCTCGCAACCGATCCGCTTCTGGGCCAACAAGTACAAGACCAAGTTCAACGAAGACCCAGCCGTGTTCTCGGTCTATGGCTACCTGATCATCAATACGTTCGCCAACGCCGCCACCAAAGCCGGCAAGAACCTGACCACGGACAGCTTCATCAAGGTGATGGACACCATGTCGATCCCGACCGATATCTTCGGCAGCGCGCCCGCCACCTTCACAGCGACCAAGCGACTGGGCAGCGACGCTTCGCGTCTGTCACAGATCCAGGACGGCAAGTGGAAAGTGGTCGGGCCGTACATCACTGATGCAGTGGCGGCCAAGAAGTAAATCACGGCGCTGCTAGGTTCTGGGCGATGGTCGTGGTGGCAGCGCTTGGCGTGTGGGCCCGCGCCTCATACTGTCAAATGCCCAGAAATCGGCGCAGACCCACACCCCAAGCGCTGCGGCCAGCGTCATTGGTTCACGTAGCAAATTTGATTCGCGCGAACGGCAAGACTGCAGCGATTCCCGTCTTTCGCAAGCGGCAGCTTTGCGGCGACCCAGTTCACTGAAAGTCAAGCGCCCTCGTGCGGCGTATCATCATCATGAGCACCAGTTTCTGCTTTAGCACGCGCGAGATACTCAGTGCCCTGACGTATTACTAACCAGGGAGTTGGAAATGAAATCAATGAAGTGTGGACTTGGGCTGATTGCGGCTTCGGCGCTGTTCAGTGTTCCGTCAACCTCGGCTTGGTCGCAAGAATGGAAGGAAGTGAAGAACCCGCAGGAAATTCGGACGCTGCTGTCAAACAAGACGTTGAGCGGACTCGGCGCAGACGGGCGGCAAGCTGTTTCGTATTTTCGTGCTGACGGGGTTGGCCTCAAGATAGTCGAAGGCGAACGGATACCAAGGACATGGAAAGTGAGAGATGACGGCCTGTATTGCGTGACCGAGAAGGACGAATACTGTTTCCGTGTTCAGCAGAACGCGGGGAAGCCTAGCGAAATTCGAGCCACCTTTGAGTCTGGACTGCATGAGCTTGAATTCCATATAGAGGACGGCATCCCAAATTTCTAGGGCGAGAGTCTATGCCCGTTTTCGGGCAATCAAGCCGGAAAGTTGTGAACTCGCATCGTAGTGATTGCAGACGGCCACGAACGGCCGGTCACGAAAAATTCGAATCATGGTTTGGCCTATCGGCCAGACAGCGCTCATCCTGCGTACTTTGCAGTAGTGAAGTCACCACCCAAAATGACTAGCCCAGAGTGTGCCGTCGAAGTTGTGGGGAGAGCCCGTAGGGGAAAACGTGAATGACGCTGAACTGCCTGTCGTGCAAAGTGCTTCTCTTTAAACAGAAGGGGAGATCAACGTGCATCTGACTATCGAGGTGAGGAAATCGCTAATGAAGAACGCAAAGTCGGTTGACCAGATGTTCAGTCAACAATTTCGGTCAAGGCGCTTGGCCTGGCTTTTGTTTGGATCGGCCGCGCTGGTGACGGGTATTGCCTATTCCCAGCTATCCGGACCATCTGACTCCAAGGGAAGCTCCACCAAGTCATTGGGCAGCATAGAACTGTCGAAAGAGATCGAAGATATTTCTGGACGTCACCTTCGAGCACGGGCTGTGACGATTGAACCGGGAGGACATGGCGCTGTTCATAGCCACAAAGGAAGGCCGACACTTGAATACGTGCTACAGGGAAACGTAGTGGAGATCAGAAACGGCGTCGAAATTCCGCATGGCCCAGGTGACCTTGTGGTTGCCACTGGTGGTGTCAACCACTGGTGGGAGAACCGGAGCAGTTCCCCGGTCGTGCTGCTACCTGTTGATGTCTATAAGGACTGAGTTGGCATCCGCTAGTGATAGCGCCACTGTTGAGGGAGATTCCAATGCCTAGATCATTGTTGTTGGCGCTCGCAGCGTTGCTTGTCGTGGGCTGCGCGGCACCGTCGGCTGTACGCGATGTTGCACGTTCGGAGTTGGCTCCCACAGGCAAGCTTCGCGCCGGAATGAACCTAGGCAATACGCTATTCACGACGAAGGACGCCGCGACTGGCGAGCTGCGCGGAGTTGCTGTGGACTTGATGCGCGAGCTGGCGTCTCGCCTCGGCGTGCCTGTCGTATTTGTCGTCCACGCCACACCGGGCGACGTGGCGGATGCAGTGGACAAAGGAACATGGGACGTCGCGATCCTCGCCATCGCGCAGGCGCGGGCGCAGACGATTGCTTTTTCTCCTGCGATTACGGAGATCGATGCGACCTACGTGGTACATAAGGATTCTGTGCTCAGCTCAATCGGGCAGGTTGATGCTTCCGGAATCCGCATCTCCGCGCCGGAAAAAGCAGGATATGAGCTTTACCTGACACAAACGCTGCGCAACGCAACGCTCATTCGAACGAAGGGGAGTACGGCCTCGATCAAACTCTTCAACGATCGAAGCGTGGACGCGTTAGCGGGGCTGAAACCGGACTTGCTCAATTCCATGGACAAGATGCCAGAGGCGCGTTTGCTTGACGGCAAGTTCATGACCGTGAATCACGGCCTTGGCACCCCGCGTGAGCGTCGTGCGGCGGCGGAGTATCTGAATGCGTTTGTCGAAGAGATGAATGCTTCCGGGTTTGTGGCTCGCTCAATCGAACGTCATGGCGTGCAGGGGCTTTCTGCGGTGAAGTAACGTGCATATTTTGTTATCGGACAATTTTCACTCGGGCAGGCGTTCAAAATTGAAGGTCAGCAATTGAGAGAATCCTAGGACGGCATCCCAGCGGAAGCGGTCATTGAATCCAGGTCGCGAGACCGTGGGTCATAATTTGCGCAGGAAGGGGTGTGAAAGATTTCACACTCTTAGCTTCCCCTCCCCCCAATGTCACTTCACCAGAAAGGATATGCCATGAATACTCGTGTCTTATTTGGCTTGGCTATGATTGTTGCGGCTCTGACACCGGCGGCAGCCATCGCACAGGGCTCACCCCAAGAAGCATTACGTTTCATTAGTACGGACGGTGCGCCCAAGCCAGCAGGCCCTTACTCGCAAGGGGTTGCCTATGGCGGTTTACTCCACGTCGCAGGTCAGACACACCGTGATCCAGTTACCGGAAAGCCAGTGACGGACTCCCTTGAAGCTGCAGCCAATCGAGCACTGGACAACGTTGAGGCAATTTTGAAAGCCGACGGACTTGATTGGTCAGACGTCATCAAAGTGAACGTGTACCTCACCAAACCGGAAGATTTCGCCCCCCTGAACGTTGTGTATGCAAAACGATTAGGTAACGCCAAACCTGCCCGTACGACGCTTATTGTCGCCGCCATGCCAAATGGGTCATTGCTCGGAATTGATGCGATCGCGCGCACTAAGAAGTAGTTCGTGCCAATGGGAGCAAGGGGACCAGGCCACACACCCAGTTGGATGACACTGTTCCTTTGACGGGCGCGCCGACACCGACCGCGTGAATCACGCGCCCCGCCAGCAGCAGCAACCCGAG
>JBAXNI010000111.1:0-9520 GCA_037133835.1 Comamonadaceae bacterium
AAAATCAGGCACAATTTGTCTCATGACACTTCATGCATCCTTCCCCATCGGACGCCCGCGGCGTTTGCGCCACGACGCCTTTACGCGCAACCTGATTCGCGAGAACTCCCTCACCGCGAACGACCTGATTTACCCGGTCTTTGTCACTGATGGCAAGGGCCAGCGTGAAGCCGTGCTGTCTATGCCGGGTGTCGAGCGCCTGAGCCTCGATCTGCTGCTGCCGGTCGCCGAAGACTGTGTCAAATTAGGCATTCCGGTCATGGCCCTGTTCCCTGTCATTGATCCAGCACTGAAAACGCCCGACGGGCGCGAAGCACTCAACCCTGACGGCCTGGTGCCTCGTGTGGTGCGAGCATTGAAGAAGGAATTCCCGGCGCTTGGCGTGATGACCGACGTGGCACTGGACCCCTTCACCAGCCACGGGCAGGATGGTCTGCCGGACCCGAATCCTGCCGCCGACGGCTACATCATGAATGACGAAACGGTTGCCGTCCTGGTCAAACAAGCCCTCACGCAGGCTGGCGCCGGGGTCGACATCGTCGCTCCCAGTGACATGATGGATGGCCGCATCGGCGCCATTCGGCAGGCTCTTGAAGCCAACCATTTCATCCACACCCGCATCATGGCCTACAGCGCGAAATATGCGAGCGCCTTTTACGGACCGTTTCGCGACGCCGTTGGCTCCGCTACCAATCTGGGCAAGAGCAACAAAAAGGTGTATCAGATGGATCCGGGCAACTCGGATGAAGCGCTGCGTGAAGTGGCGATGGACATCGCCGAAGGCGCCGACATGGTGATGGTCAAACCCGGCATGCCCTATCTGGACATCGTGCGCCGCGTCAAGGATGAGTTCAGGGTGCCCACCTTCGCGTACCAGGTCAGTGGCGAATATGCCATGCTCAAGGCCGCCGCCCAGAACGGCTGGCTCGACCACGATGCGGTCATGCTGGAAAGCCTGTTGGCGTTCAAACGCGCTGGCGCTGATGGCATCCTTACCTACTTTGCCAGGGACGCCGCCAGATTGCTGCGACAAGCGTAGCTTTAAACCCAGGGCTGCACCAATTGCTCCTGAGCGAACACCCGCTGCACTGCCGGGCGCGCCAGCATGCGTTGCAGATAGGGCCCCAGATGCACCCGGCTGCGAGCGGGCGCCGACGAGAAGCCGCGCGTCCACCGACACAGCATCATGGCATAAGGATCCAGCGCTGAGTAGCTTTCACCGAGCAGCCAGGGACCGCCATGACCTGCCAATTCGTCGTCAAGCTGATCCAGCAAACCGCCGATCTTGCGTTGCGCCTGCGCCTTGACCTCCGCGGCCCCCGCAGCGTTGCCCTCGACAACCCAGCGCTCCGGATAGAAGTAAATGATCAGGGCTGCCTGCAAAGTGTTGGTTAACCAGATCAGCCATTTGTAGAAGTGTGCCCGCGCGTCACTGCCCAGGGCCGGTGCCAGACCGGCTGCGGGATAGCGGTCACACAGATAGAGGCAAATAGCGGCCGTCTCGTACAAGACAAACTCTCCATCGGTCAGCACCGGGATCAGGCCGTTCGGATTGAGTTTGAGATAGTCACGTGTCTTGTGCGCGTCGGCCATCCGATCCACCAGAACCAATTCAAAGGGCACGCCCATTTCCTGCAACAGAACATGCGGCGTCATCGCCGCAGTGCCGGGGTAGTAGTGAAGTTGAATCATCGGGAAAGTCCCACTGGACTCAGCATGGATTGAAGTTTGCGCTCCAGAAAGTCTAGCCGGTCCTGACCCCAGAAAATTTCGCCGTCCACGCAGTAACTCGGCGCGCCGAAGACGCCTGCAGCATTCGCCGCGTCGGTGTTGGCGTCGAACTGGTGCTGCACTGACGGCTCACGCGACTGCAGAAGGCGCTCCGACGGCAAGTTGCCTTCCTGCAACAGTTCAGTCAGCGTCCGGGCATCGGCAATGTTGCGTTGTTGCACCCAGACGGCGGCAAACACCGCGGCACTCAATCGCATCGCCGCCGCTGCGCCATCGTGCAAATCAACGGCAATGATGAGGCGCGCCGCATCGTCAGCCGCAACCGGAAAATAGCGTGGCTCAAGATTCAGCGGGGATTTCAGAAAGTCCCGAAAGCGTGCCAGTTCGACCAAACGATAAGCCTGACGTTGTGGGGCACGCTTGGAAAGCGGCAAACCACCGGAGGCGGCAAAGACCCTTCCAAAATCTGTCGGCAATACGCGAATGGTGGCGTGCGCAGCCGCAGCCACTGCGGCCAAACGGGCATGACCGAGATAAGCCCAGGGGCTTTGCGGTGCGAAGTAATAGTCGATTGCTTTATTCATTGAAGATTCATCCATTTGGTCTGCTGGACAAATCTTATACTTGACTGGCCAAGGACGCAGCAGCTACCGACAAGACAAGCGCGCGTGCTGGCGTAGCCCGTATTCGCAGCACCAACATGAAAGCCCCGCGAGATGCCACAACAGGCTGACTTTCTGATCATTGGCGGCGGCATCGCCGGCGCGTCTGTGGCCTATTGGCTGGCGCCGCATGGCCGCGTGATTCTGCTGGAACGCGAGTCGCAGCCCGGCTACCACGCGACCGGCCGCTCGGCTGCGATGTTCATGGAGAGCTATGGCACGCCCCAGGTCTGCGCGCTGACCCGAGCCAGCCGGGCCTTTTTTGAAGGCCCGCCCAGCGGATTCTGCGACAACCCGGTGTTATCTGAGCGTGGCGCCATGATGGTCGCCACGCGGGGGCAAGAGACGCTGCTGGCAGATTACTGGCAAGGCGCACGTGCGCTGTCACCCAATGCCAGATTGCTCGATGCCAGCGCCGCCTGCGCTCTCGTACCTGCGCTACGCCCCGATCGTGTTCTGGGCGCCGTCCACGAACCCGATGCACTGGCCATGGACGTGGACACGCTGCACCAGGGTTACCTGCGCGGAATGCGCCGTGCTGGCGGGACCCTTGTGTGCGACGCCGAGGTCACTGCACTGCGTCGCCAGTCAGACTATTGGCAGGTGCAGGCGGGTGGCTTCGACTACGCAACACCGGTCGTCATCAATGCCGCTGGCGCCTGGGCCGACGTCATAGCCGCGCTGGCGGATGTGCCCCTGATTGGCCTGCAGCCGCGCCGACGCTCCGCCTTCATCTTTGCGCCGCCAGAAGGCATGTCGTGCACCAACTGGCCCCTGACCATTGGCATAGCCGAAGACTGGTATTTCAAGCCAGATGCCGGCATGCTGCTGGGCTCCCCCGCCAACGCCGACCTGGTGCCGCCGCAGGACGTACAAGCGGAAGAACTCGACATCGCGCTGGCCATCGACCGCATTGAGTCCATGACCAGCCTGAGCATTCGCCGCCCAACCCGAACCTGGGCTGGCCTGCGTTCTTTTGTTGCGGACGGCGATCTGGTCGGCGGCTTTGATCCAGCAGCGCCTGGCTTCTTCTGGGTGGCCGCGCAAGGCGGTTACGGCATCCAGACTTCGGCCGCCATGGGCGAGGCCTGTGCTGCACTGGCGCGTGGCCTGGCCCTTCCAGAACACGTCGCCGCTTTCGGATTGAGCGCAGAAATGCTCAGTCCGGCGCGCCTGCTCAAAGCCTGAACTTCATCCATCCACCACCTGCCACACACCATGCGCGTCTTCAGCGGAGCCCTTGCCACCGAAACCAACACCTTCGCACCGATGCCAACCGGGCTGGCCTCGTTCAGCGATCGCGGCTATTTCCCGGCCGGCCAGCACCCGGATCACATGCTCTACTTCAGCGGACCCCTGTGGGCTGCAAGGTTGCGCGGCACTGAACACGGCTGGGATCTGGTGGAAGGCCTGGTAGCCGGTGCCCAACCCAGCGGTACCACCACGCGCCATGCGTACGAGACACTGCGCGACGAATTACTGAACGACCTGCACCGGGCGCTGCCAGTGGACATGGTGCTGCTCGGGCTGCACGGCGCCATGGTCGCCGACGGCTATGACGATTGTGAAGGCGACATCCTGACGCGCGTGCGCCAGATCGTCGGTCCCGATGTGGTGATCGGCGCCGAACTTGATCCGCACAACCATCTGAGCGCGACCATGCTCGAGCAGGCCAACCTGCTGATCTGCTACAAGGAATATCCGCACACCGACGTCAAGGAGCGAGCCCTCGAACTGGTCGATCTCTGCGCCGCCATCGTCGAGAAGCGCATTCGCCCGACACTGGCCGTAGTGGATTGTGAAATGATCGTCCTGATGCACACCTCGCGTGATCCGGCGCGCGCCTTCGTGGACCGGATTCAGTCACTGGAGGGTCACGATGGTGTGTTGTCCATTTCGATCACCCATGGCTTTCCTTGGGGCGATGTGGCCGACATGGGCACCAAGGTCTTTGTTTACACCGACAACAACCTGGCCAAGGCCACAGCGCTGGCACGCCAACTGGCAGATGAACTGATCGCCATGCGCGAACAGTTGGCGCCGCCCTACCCGGATCCGGACAGCGCGCTTGACGAAGCACTGGCCTTCAACGGCGGCCCCGTCGTCATTTCCGATGGTGCCGACAACCCCGGCGGCGGTGCCGCCAGCGACTCCACCTTCCTGCTGCGTCGAATGCTGGAACGTGGCATCAGCAATGCGGTACTTGGGCCCCTTTGGGACCCGGTGGCAGTGCGCATTGCGTTTGATGCCGGCGTTGGCGCACAACTACCGCTGCGCATCGGCGGCAAGATCAGTCCACTGTCGGGCCAGCCGCTGGACCTGCAATGCACGGTCAAGTCCTTGGCGCCCTCGCTGATACAAACCGGCTTGTCGAACACGCCCACGCCGATGGGCGACTGCGCCCTGGTGCATGCGCGGGGCATCGAAATACTGCTTTGCAGCTTGCGCAACCAGGCCATGGGAACCGATCTGTTCACGGGCGCCGGTTGCGAGCTCACGCAGCGCAAGATCATCGTGGTCAAATCGTCGCAACACTTTTATGCCTCCTTTTCGAAGATTGCAGCCAAGGTGATTTATGCTGACGCACCGGGTTCGGTTGCGCGCGACCTCAATACCCTGCCCTATCGCAAGGTCAGGCGACCGAAATGGCCGCTGAAACCCTGAAACTGCGCATCCGACCTTTCAACTTTCAAGAAGAGGAGACCCCATGAAACATCGCACACTTGCCTCTCTGGCCTGCCTGAGCGCCCTGATGCTGGGAGTGGCAGGCACACCGGCCCTTGCCCAGACGAAAACCTTGCGCGTGGTCGCCCACGCCGACGTCAAGATCCTGGACCCGACTTTCACCACCGCCTACATCACACGGAACTTTGGCTACATGGTGTACGACATGCTGTTCGGCCGCGATGACAAGGGCGTTCCAAAGCCGCAGATGGTCGAGAAATACAGCACCTCCAAAGATGGCAAGGAGTGGTCGTTCACCTTGCGCAGCGGCCTCAAGTTCTCCGATGGCAGCGCTGTCACAGCCACGGATGCAGTTGCCTCCATCCAGCGCTGGGCCAGCAAGGACAGCATCGGCCGCGCCATGGCGGCCTCAGGCCCCGAGTGGAAAGTCGTGAACGCCACGACTTTCACGCTGACGCTGAAGGAACCCTTTGGCCTGGTGCTCGACGGACTCTCCAAACCCTCCGGTTTTCCTCCCGTCATCATGCCCGAGCGCCTGGCCAAGCTGCCAACTGCCACGCCGATGACCGAGGTGCTTGGCTCCGGCCCCTTCGTCTTCAAGCGCGATGAATGGGTGCCGGGCAACAAGCTCGTCTTCATCCGCAATCCACATTACCTGGCACGCAGCGAGCCGGCCAACTACCTCTCTGGCAGCAAGAAGTCCGCCTTCGACCGCGTCGAATGGCTGTACCTGCCCGACGCCAACAGCGCCATCGCGGCGCTGCAAAAAGGGGAGGTTGATTATGTGGAGCAAGTCCCACCCGACTACATCACACCGCTGCGCACCGACCCCAACGTGAAAGTGGCAGCCTCCGGCGCCTGGCAGGGCTGGATGATCATGAACCAGTTGCATCCGCCCTTTAACAACCCGAAAGTGCGCCAGGCTCTGCTCAAAGCCGTGAGCCAGGAGCGCTTTACTTCTGCCATGGGTTACCCACTGGACATGCGCGTCACTTACTGCGCTGCGCTGTTCCTGTGCGGTGGTCCGAATCAGACCGATGCCGGCGCTGAGCCTTACCGCACGGCCGATGTCGCCAAGGCCAAACAACTGCTCGCCGAATCCGGTTACAAGGGAGAGAAGATCGTGCTGCTCGTGCCCAGCGACGTTACCTACCTCAACGCCATCGGCCTGATGGCGGCACAAACCATGCGCAGCATCGGCATGAACGTGGATACACAGAATATGGACTGGGCCTCCATCGGCGCACGCCGTGCCAAGCGTGACGCTCCCGAGGCCGGCGGCTGGAACATGTATGTGACCGTTGCCGGTGGCTTCGATGCCGACTCGCCCGTGACCAACGCGTACTTGAGCGCCGCATGTGGCAATTCGCTGCCGGGCTGGCCCTGCGACAAGCCGCTGGACGAATTGCGCACCGCCTGGATCAAGGAGGCCGTGCCCGCCAAGCGCCGTGTGTTGCTCGATCAGTTCCAGCAGCGCGCTTACGAGGCCTTGCCTTATATCAACGTCGGCCAGTACACCCCGGCGATTGCCTTTCGCAAGAACATCAAGGGCGGCGAGCGGCTCAACAGCGGCCTGCCCACTGTCTGGATGCTCGACAAGTAAGCCAGCAGTTCCCTGAGATGCGTGTATTTACCGGGGCACTGGCCACCGAAACCAACACCTTCGGCCCCATGCCCACGGGCCTGGCCTCCTTCAAGGACAGAGGCTACTTCCCGGCTGGGCAGCACCCGGCTGCACTCAACCTGTTTGCCGCCCCGCTGTGGGTGGCGCGTCAAGTCAGCCAGGCCCGCGGCTGGACCCTGATTGAAGGAATGGTCGCCGCAGCGCAACCCAGCGGTACCGTTACGCGCCACGCTTATGAAACGCTGCGCGAAGAATTGCTGGCGGACCTGCGCGCAGCGCTGCCACTGGACATGGTGCTGCTCGGACTGCACGGCGCCATGGTGGCCGAGGGTTACCCCGATTGCGAGGGCGACCTGCTGGAGCGCGTGCGCGCCATCGTCGGCCCCGCAGTGGTGGTCGGCGCCGAGCTTGACCCCCATGTCAACCTGAGCCGCAAGATGGTCGAGATGGCTGACGTGCTGGTAGCCTTTAAGGAGTATCCGCACACCGATATCGTGGAGCGGGCACAGGAACTCATCGCGCTGTGCGAAGCCAAAGGCGCAGGCCGCATTTGCCCGACCCATGCGGTGGCAGACTGCCACCTGATCGTGCCCTTCCACACCACACGCGACCCGGCCAAGGCGCTGGTGCAGCGCATCCAGTCACTGGAAGGCCACAACGGTGTGCTCTCGATCTCCATCGCCCACGGATTCGCGCACGGCGACGTGCCTGACATGGGCACCAAGGTCCTCGTCTACACCGATGGCAATCAGGCGCAGGCAGAGACGCTAGCGCTGCAACTGGCAGGAGAAATCATCGCCTTGCGCGACCAGTTGGCCGTGCGCTACCCGTCTATTGACACGGCGCTGGACGAAGCGCTGGCCTTCGATGGCGGCCCCGTGGTGCTGGCCGACCGCGCCGACAACCCCGGTAGTGGCGCACCCGGTGATTCGACCTTCATCCTGCGTCGCATGGTCGAGCGCGGCATCGTCAACGCGGCCATCGGTCCAGTCTGGGACCCGGTCGCCGTGCGCATCGCCTTTGACGCTGGTGTTGGCGCGCGCCTCATGCTGCGCATCGGCGGCAAGATTGGTCCCCTGTCGGGCGACCCGCTGGATCTCAACTGCCGCGTCAAGGCACTTCAACACGACCTTGTCATGACTGGCCTTGCCGGCGCACCCACCCCCGTGGGCGACGGCGCACTGGTCGAAGCCCAGGGCATCGAGATCGTGCTCATCACCCTGCGCAACCAGGCCATGGATACCGATGTTTTCATGCAGCTCGGCTGTGATCTGGCGGCACGCAAGCTCATCGTGGTCAAGTCAGCACAGCACTTTCATGCATCCTTCTCCAAGGTCGCCAGAAAAGTGATTTACGTCGGCGCCCCGGGCGCCGCCACACCGCACACCGCAACCCTGCCCTACACCCGGATCCGTCGCCCGATCTGGCCACTTGACGACATCGCTACGCCCAGCCTGTTCTGATCGATCCGACCGATGAAGCACTGCAGCCCCTTCAAATTGCCGCCCAAGTTCGCCATGACGCTGTGCCTGCTGCTCGCCGCCACGGCGCCAGCGTCAGCCCAGACCAAGACACTGCGCTTTGTCGCCCATGCCGACGTCAAGATCCTGGACCCCAGTTTCACCACCGCCTACATCACGCGCAACTTCGGCTACATGGTGTACGACACGCTGTTCGCGCAGGACGCCAAGGGCCAACCCAAGCCACAGATGGTGGAGAAATACACGACCTCCAAGGATGGACGGCAGTGGACCTTCACGCTGCGGCCGGGCCTCAAGTTCTCGGACGGCAACGCGGTCACAGCGGCCGACGCGGTGGCATCGATCCAGCGCTGGAGCACGCGCGACGCCTTCGGCCCTCCACTGCGCGCTGCCGGTGCCGAGTGGTCGGTGCTGGATGCGCGCACCTTCAAGCTGCAGCTGAAGGAACCCTTCGGCATGGTGCTGGAGGCACTCGCCAAACCCTCGGGCTTCCCGGTCATGGTCATGCCGGAACGGCTCGCCAGATTACCCACCAGTTCGCCGATCAGCGAAGTAATAGGCTCCGGCCCCTTCCTGTTCAAGCGCGACGAATGGGTACCCGGCAACAAGGTCGTGTTCGTACGCAATCCGGGTTATGTGCCGCGCAGCGAGCCGGCCAGCGGCCTGGCTGGCAGCAAAAAGCCGGCTTTCGACCGGGTTGAATGGCTTTACCTGCCGGACGCCAACAGCAGTGTTGCCGCACTGCAAAAGGGCGAGGTCGATTTTGTCGAGATGGTGCCACCGGACTACATCACACCGCTGCGTTCCGACAACAAGGTGAAACTGCTGGCTTCGAGCGCGCAGCAGGGGCAACTGATCATGAACCACCTGTATCCGCCGTTCAACAACGCGAAGGTGCGCCAGGCCGTGCTCAAGGCCGTGAGCCAGGAGCGCTTCAACGCCGCCATGGGTTTCCCGCTGGACATGCGCATGACCTATTGCGCAACCTACTTCATCTGCGGCAGCGCCAACGACACGCCGGCCGGCTCCGAGCCGTACCGCACTGCCGATCTGGCCAAAGCCAGGCAGATGCTGGCAGAGGCTGGCTACAAAGGCGAGAAAGTGGTGCTGCTGGTGGCCACCGACGTTCCCTACCTCAACGCGCTGTCCCTGATGGCGCTGCAGACGCTGCGCAGCATCGGCATGAACGTCGACGGCATCAGCATGGACTGGGCCTCCATCGGCGCCCGGCGCGCCAGACGCGACGCGCCGGAAACCGGTGGATGGAACGCTTACACCACGGTGGCCAACGAGTTTTCCATCAACAGCCCCATCGTCAGCACCTATCTGGGCGCCGC
>JBAXNI010000112.1:0-9517 GCA_037133835.1 Comamonadaceae bacterium
CCCTGGCGCGACGTTGCGCCGAGAACTTGAGTCGCTGGGAGTGAACGATCGCCTTCAAGTCAAAAAGCGCCCGGTCAAACAACTCGTTGATTATAACGAAGTCGAACTGATGCACCTGAGCCACTTCGATGGCGGCATTCCTGAGCCGCAGGTCGATTACCCCTGGCGTGTCCTCGCCGCGGCGTTCCAGGCGGGAGCGTAACTCCTCCCAGCTTGGCGGCAGGATAAAGATGCTGATGGCGTTGCTGAACATCTTCTTGATCTGCAATGCGCCCTGGTAATCGATTTCAAGGATGACGTCAGCACCCTGAGTCATGCGCTCCTCGATGGCCTTCTTTGACGTGCCGTAGCGGTGCTCGTGAACGTGAGCCCATTCAACGAAGGCGTCGGCCTGCACCATGGCGTCAAACTCGGGCGACGAGACAAAAAAGTACTCGCGCCCATGTTTTTCCTGGCCCCGTGGCGCGCGCGTCGTGTGTGACACCGAAGGCTGCACATGCGAGTCAAGTTCCAGCAAGGCTTTGACCAGGCTTGACTTGCCCGCTCCGCTGGGGGCCGCAACGACGAATAGGTTTCCAGGATAGTCCATCAGAGGCGCTATTCTATGTTCTGCACCTGCTCGCGCAGTTGCTCGATCAGTACTTTCATGTCCACCGAAATATGGGTCAGCTCCAGCGCTGCTGACTTGGATCCCATGGTATTGGCTTCACGGTGCAATTCCTGGATCAGGAAATCCAGCCGTTTGCCAATTTCGCCGCCCTTCTTGATCAGGCGCTCGATTTCGTCAAGGTGCGAGAGAAGGCGCGTTATTTCCTCAGCCACATCGATCCGGATGGCAAACGCAGTGGCTTCCGCCAGGGCGCGGTCCTGCGCCATCTCTGGCAGGGTAGCGCCGTCCGTCAACGCCATCGCCTCGCGCCAGCGGTCCATGAAGCGCTGGCGCTGTTGTGCGACGAGTTGCGGTACCAGCGGTTTGGCCTGAGCGGCAAGCGTACGCAACTGTGCAATCTGATCGAGCATGGCGCCGGCCAGACGCTCGCCTTCGCGCCCACGTGCGACCAGCAACTGATTCAGGGTTTGCTCGGCCAGTGGCAATATTTCCTTGCTCCAGTCCCGGCCCGAGGCCTGTTCGCTGATGCCGAGGCGGATCACATCAGCCACACTGAGCGGTCTGGCATCGGGCAACCAGGCCCTGACGCTGTCCTGGACAGAGCCCAGGCGCTGCAACAGCCGCGTAGGCGGCTCCGCAACGGCTGTGCTGGCGCCGCTTTCGATCAGGCAGCGGACTTCAATCTTGCCGCGCTTGATGCGCCCGGCAATGATCTCTCGCAGCGCCGGCTCATAAGGGCGCAATTCCTCCGGCAGGCGGAATGACAGGTCCAGAAAACGACTGTTCACCGACCTGATTTCGAGGCCGAGGTGACTTGATGCGGCGGCTCTGGATTCGGGTTCGGTGCTGGTGTGGCCCGCATTGTGCTGGGCACTGGCGTAACCGGTCATGCTGTAAACTGGCATCTCGACTTTCTGTTCAATGGGATGGACTTGAGAATAACCCGATTCAAGTAGAGCAAGCGCTTGTTTGCTCAAAAATTATGGCCAAGGTCAAACCGGCACCCCTACCCCCCGACACCATGATTGGCGGCTACCGCGTTCTGCGCAAAGTAGCTGCTGGGGGTTTTGGCGTGGTCTATCTGGCGGTCGATTCAGCAGGTCAGCAAGTCGCGATCAAGGAGTACCTGCCTGCTTCCTTGACGACACGGGTACCGGGCGCATTGGCGCCCGAGGTACCGCCCGAAAAATTGTCCCTGTACCGGCTCGGTCTGAAAAGTTTTTTCGAAGAAGGCCGCTCACTCGCGCAGATTTCTCACCCCTCCGTGGTCAGTGTGATGAATTTCTTCCGTGAGAACGAAACCGTTTACATGGTGATGAATTATCTGGAGGGAGCGTCCCTGCAGGATTTCATCATCACGGCGCGCGATCTCAAGCAGGCCAAGGTATTTCGTGAGTCCACCATCCGGTCCCTGTTTGACGAAATTCTGCGTGGTTTGAGGATTGTTCACCAGCACAAGATGCTGCATCTGGACATCAAGCCAGCCAATATCTTCATTACCGATGACAACAAGTCGGTACTGATCGACTTTGGCGCGGCGCGAGAGGTTCTGAGCAAAGAGGGCAACTTCATCCGCCCGATGTACACGCCCGGATTTGCCGCGCCAGAGATGTACCGGCGCGACGCCGACATGGGGCCCTGGACTGACATCTATGCCATTGGTGCCTGTATCTATGCCTGCATGCAGGGATACCCACCCAATGAAGCGCCACAGCGACTCGAAAAGGACCGCATCGCCATTGCCTTGAAGCGCTTGAAGGGTGTCTATTCAGACAACCTGATCGAGGTGGTGGAGTGGTGCATGTCGCTCGATCCACTGTCCAGACCGCAATCGGTTTTTATGCTGCAGAAGGAACTCAGCCGCGAAGGCGAGCGTCGCTACACCAAACTCACCGCGGTTGAAAAAGTTCGCCTGCAGTTTGACACCATGGTGAGCGACAACAAGAAGGCGGGTCCCGGGGTGACTGCAGCCAGCGGTAAGGGCAAATGAAATTTTCTGTCTTTCAGGTCAGCCGCAAGGGGGGCCGGGACATCAACGAAGATCGCATGGGCTATTGCTACACGCGCGCGGCAGCGATGTTTGTTCTGACGGATGGCATGGGTGGACACCCGCAGGGCGAGGTAGCTGCGCAATTGGCATTGCAGGTCATCGCGGCGATGTTTCAGAAAGAGGCAAAACCCGCACTGTCGGATGTTGCGCTGTTCCTGACGACGGCGGTGACGGCCGCACACCGCCAGATTGTGCGTTACGCGATTGAAAGAAACATGCTCGACGCGCCGCGTTCGACGGTGGTGGCGGCAGTAGTGCAGGACGGTTTGGTGACCTGGATTCATTGCGGTGACTCCAGACTCTATCTGGTGCGACAAGGTGAACTGCTGGCGCGCACGCGGGACCATTCCTTTGTGGAGCAGCGTCAGATCGGTGTCGGGAAATTGAATTTCCCGGAACAGAGCAATCGAAATGTTCTGTTCACCTGCCTGGGTTCTCCCTCGCGACCGATGTTTGAGGTCAGCGGCCCGGTAGCGCTGCAGCAAGGCGACAGGTTGATGCTGTGCTCGGACGGACTGTGGTCCGGTTTGAGCGATGTTGATATTGTTTACCACTTGAGCAACAAGCCGGTAAGTCAGGCAGTGCCCGACCTCGTTGAAAGCGCGCTTTGCAGGGCCGGTGAGAGCAGTGACAACGTGACCGCGCTGGCACTGGAATGGGAAACGCCGGATGGATTCCTCCCCACCCGGGCCAGCATATCAACCGATACCATGAGTGATGCCGTCTTTGCATCGACCGTGCAGGGCGGATGGAACAACCCGGCACACGATGACCTGGACGACGCGGCGATTGAGCGCTCCATCGCAGAAATCAATGAAGTCATCCGGCGCTCTGCTGCCAGAAAAGCTTGACAAGGCTCCCATGAATGAATTCAACAGAAACCTCGGTCGTGCTACCGATCAGTTGCGCCCGGTGCGCATCACACGTGGTTACACGATCCATGCGGAGGGCTCGGTTTTGATCGAGTTTGGTGCCACCAAGGTCTTGTGCACGGCTTCGGTGGAGGAAAAAGTTCCGGGCCACAAGAAGGGCAGTGGGGAGGGTTGGGTCACGGCTGAGTACGGCATGTTGCCGCGCGCGACGCATACGCGGGGTGAGCGTGAGGCTGCGCGCGGCAAGCAGAGTGGTCGAACCCAGGAAATCCAGCGGTTGATCGGCCGCTCCATGCGCTGTGTCTTTGACCTTCGCCTGCTCGGTGAGCGCACGATTCACCTGGATTGCGATGTGCTGCAAGCCGACGGCGGTACCCGCACAGCGGCCATCACCGGTGCATTTGTCGCGGCACAGGACGCCGTGGCCAAGTTGCTGGCGCAGGGCAAACTCGGTGTCTCTCCGATCCGCGACCAGGTGGCGGCGATTTCGGTCGGCATCGTGCAGGGCACGCCTCTGCTGGACCTGGAATACACCGAAGATTCAGCCTGTGACACAGACATGAACGTCGTCATGACCGGCTCTGGTCATTTTGTTGAAGTGCAGGGCACTGCCGAGGGCGCAGCGTTTTCACGCCAGCAGATGGAGGCCCTGCTCGTACTGGCGCAGAAGGGCATTGGTGAGCTGATTGTGCTGCAGAAGCGGTCCATGCTCGCATGAGGATTGTCCTGGCGTCCAACAACCAGGGCAAGTTGACCGAACTGCGCGCCATGTTCGCGCCGCTCGGGCTGGAACTGATTGCACAGGGTGAACTCGGTATCAGCGAAGCGGACGAACCCTTCCACACCTTTGTTGAAAATGCGCTGGCCAAGGCGCGCCACGCCGCGACCGAAAGCGGTCTGCCCGCGCTGGCCGATGACGCCGGTTTGTGTGTCGATGCATTTGGCGGCCTGCCCGGAGTGGATACGGCTTTCTACGCGACGCAGTTTGGCTACGAAAAGAGTGACGACAACAATGTGCGTGCCCTGCTTGAACAGATGCAGAACCTGAGCAATCGCCGTGCTGCCATGGTCAGTACCCTGGTGGCGGTGCGCTCGGCGCAGGACCCGGAGCCGCTGATTGCCGTGGGCCGTGTCAGCGGCGAGATCAGCCGCGAGCCAGTGGGCAGCAATGGTTTTGGGTTTGACCCGGTGATGTACATCCCGCAGTTTGGCCAGACCTTCGCCCAGTTGCCGGTTGAGGTGAAGAACGCGAACAGTCATCGCGGTAGGGCCGCGCGTGCCATGTTGCAACTGATGCGCGAACGCTGGCTGAACGAAATTGGAATCTGACCCCCATTTGCAGCATTACCTGCGGCCCGGAACCTTGCAACTGGCGGCGCTGCCGCCGCTGGCCCTGTACATCCATTTGCCCTGGTGCCTGAAGAAGTGTCCCTATTGCGATTTCAATTCGCATGCGGTGCTCACTGCAGAACTGCCTGAGCAAGCCTACATCGGTGCCTTGCTGTCCGATCTGGAGGCAGCATTGCCACTGATATGGGGGCGTACCGTGCACAGCATCTTTCTCGGTGGTGGCACGCCGAGCCTGTTTTCCCCGGCCGCCATCGACCAGTTGCTGGGGGCGGTGCGGGCACGTGTGCGCCTGGAGAGCGACTGTGAAATCACGCTCGAGGCCAATCCGGGTACGTTTGAGAAGGACAGATTCAAGGCTTTCCGCTCCGCCGGTGTAACCCGTCTGTCGGTGGGGGTGCAGAGTTTTGATGACGATTTTCTGAAAACGCTGGGCCGGGTGCATGATGGCTCGCAGGCGATCGCCGCCGTCGAGGAAGCAGCGCAAGCCTTCGACACCTTCAATCTGGACATCATGTACGCGCTGCCCGGGCAGGATCTGGCAGCACTGAAGAAGGACATGGCCTTGGCCCTCACGCTGGCGCCGCCGCATATTTCGATCTACCACCTGAGCATCGAACCCAACACTTACTTCGCGAAATTTCCACCGCAACTGCCCGAGGACGATGTGGCCTACGAGATGCTGGACCTGATCACGGAGATGACAGGTCAAGCCGGGCTGCAACGCTATGAAGTTTCAGCCTACGCTCGGCCGGGCCACGCTTGCCGCCACAACCTGAATTACTGGAAGTTTGGTGACTATCTTGGTCTCGGGGCCGGCGCGCACAGCAAGCTCAGTTTTGCGCATCGCGTGGTACGACAGGTACGCTTTCGGGAGCCGACGCTGTATCTGGAAAAGGCCCGAGCGGGTCAGTTTGTGGCACAGGAGACGCTGGTCAGCCGATCGGATTTGTCGTTCGAGTTCATGCTCAATGCCCTGCGACTGAAGGACGGTTTTGCCTTGCGGCTTTTTTCCGAGCGAACGGGTCTGCCACTGACGGCCATAGAAGAAGAACTGCAACTGGCGCAATCCAAAGGCTGGCTTGAGAGGGACCTGGCGACGGTCAAACCCACAGTGCGCGGGTATGATTTCTTGAACGACCTGCAGTCTCTGTTCCTGCCGGCGCAGGCTTGAAACGACTTCAGTCCTGTGCTTTTGGTCGTAGCCCGGCGGGGCGGGTAGGCAGTTCGTCGGGTACCGTGTTGGCAAAGGCCGGGTTGACTTCCTTGTCCTCTGGCGCAGTCAAATTCTCCCATAGCGCCCAGGCGGTGTCCGTGTCAGACTCGCGTGCCTCGGGTACCGGGATGGGATCGGTTGCCGCGTAAGGGTGAACCGCAGGCGGCTTTGGCAGGGCGCTGACCTTGTCGGGGACGGATTCCAAAATTTTCTTCATGACGAAATAATTGTACGGCGCAAAGCCATCGTCTGCATCGGCCCGGGGCAATCTGTTGGAGTTGCCTACTTCTCGCTGCGCCGGCGTGTTGCCAGATGGCGGCGACAACTGGCGTTGATCACGCGCAATTCAGCCAGTGTCGCGTCAATTTGAGAGCGCTTCTGTTCCAGTTCTTCAATCGCCGTGTCGGTGCGGGTGATCACGTAGCGCAACTGTTCGGCACGCCCTTCGCCATGATCACCATACAAGTCGAGGTAGCGTTTGATCTCCGACAGTGGCGAGCCAATGTCCTTGGCGCGCAGAATCAGCGCCAGCCGGGCCCGATCGCGCCGGGTATAGACACGCGCACCGTTGACGCGCCGCGGCGCCACCAGGCCCTTGTCCTCGTAAAAACGCAGGGCGCGCAGGGAAATGCCAAATTCCTTGCACAGTTCGGTGATGCCGAACAGCTCCGATGTGCCCTCGTCTCGGTGCGCGTCCACCACCGCCTGTGCCTCGCTCGCGCCGGAGGCGTCGCTCGTCGCGACCCGCTTGGGCGCAGAAGGTGTGGACGCCACGCTGTGCATCTCGGGGCTGAAAGTCAGACCACGCGCTGCAGGCGCATCGCGACACTCATGTCACCCGTGACCTTGAGCTTGCCCATCATGAAGCCGGTGGCCGGCTCCAGATCACCCTTGAGCATGGCATTCAGGTTTTCCAGCGTGATGCCAACCGTACAGTCAGCTTCCGCCGTGCTGTTGCTTACCGTGTTGGGTGTGGATTTTCCGTCGATGAAGATGGTGCCATCGCTGCCGCAGTCAAATTTGAGGGTGGCGGCAAGGCCGCTGTCGGCGCCGACTTTGGTGCGGATGGCTTCGGTGCAGGCTTGGATGTCCATGGGGTGTTCCTGGTTAAGAGTGGGTACTGAAAGGCAAGCGCAAGCACTTGACTGCGGCTGGATGCTAGCAGGCTTGCTTGCCGTTAAGCATAGGGGAAATACCTATACGAAATCAAGTTGACGTTAACGTAAGCATAATGTCTAATGCGCTGCAACCACGAGGATTCCCGTCCATGCCAGTCATTCGCTCCAAGATCAATGTCAAATCCGATGCGTTTGGCCTGAACGCACGGCGCATGCTCGAGTTGCTCACAGAAGTTCAGCGACTTGAGCAAATGGTGATTGCTGAATCAGACTCGAAGCGGGCGAAGTTTGAAGCACGCGGGCAACTGCTGCCGCGTGAACGCGTGGCACGCCTGCTCGATCGTGGATCACCCTTTCTGGAACTCAGCCGTCTGGCAGGGCTCAATATGCACGACGACGACGGAAAGAAGTCGGTGCTGGGCGGTGGCTCCATTGTTGGCATTGGCGTGGTCGCCGGCAAGCGTTGCCTGATCTCTGCCAGTGACAGCGCCGTCAAGGGTGGCACGGTGGCGCCGATGGGCTTGCGCAAAGCGCTGCGCGCCCAGGAGATTGCACAGGAGAACAAGCTGCCGGTGATTTACCTGGTGGAGAGCGGCGGTGCCAATCTGATGTACCAGAGCGAGATCTTTGTCGAAGGCGGCCGCAGCTTCGCCAATCAGGCGCGCATGTCTGCCGCCGGTCTGCCGCAAGTTGCGGTGGTGCATGGTTCCTCCACCGCAGGCGGTGCTTACCTGCCGGGTCTGTCGGACTATGTGATTCTGGTGCGGGGCCGCTCCAATATTTTTCTGGCGGGGCCGCCGCTGGTCAAGGCAGCCATCGGTGAGGACTGCACCGAAGATGAAATTGGTGGCGCCGAGACCCATGCACGCGTCACCGGTTTGGGCGAGTACCTGTGCGAGGACGATGCGCATGCGATCGGCATGGCGCGTGAGGTGCTCGACAAGCTGAAGTGGGACCAACTGCAGGCAGCGCAGAAGTTTGACGAACCTGCGTTCGACGAGGAGGAATTGCTGGGTCTGGTGCCGGCCGACGAGCGTGAACCCTACGACGTACGTGAGGTCATTGCCCGTCTGGTGGACGGTTCCGATTTTCTGGAGTTCAAGGCCGAGTACGCGAGCGACATGATGTGCGGTCACGCACGGCTGCAAGGCCATCTGGTCGGCATCCTGGGCAACAACGGGCCGATTCAACCCTCCGGTTCGACCAAGGCAGGGCAGTTCATTCAACTCTGTGACCAGAGCGGCACGCCCTTGATTTTCCTGCAGAACACCACCGGCTACATGGTGGGTTCGGTGGCCGAGCGCAGTGGCGCCATCAAGCACGGCTCCAAGATGATTCAGGCGGTGGCTAATGCGCGTGTGCCGAAGTTCACGGTGGTGCTCGGCGGTTCGTTTGGCGCCGGCAATTACGGCATGTGTGGCCGTGGCTTTGATCCGCGTTTCATATTTTCCTGGCCGACGGCGCGCACGGCGGTGATGGGTGGCGCCCAGGCGGCCAAGGTGATGGACATCGTGAATCGCGCCAAGATCGAGCGCACCGGCATGGCCGCCAACGAGGAGGCGCTCAAGGCCATGTCCGATGGCTTGCGACTGCGCCTGGACAAGGAATCAGCCGCTCTCTTTGGCACAGCGAGGTTGTGGGATGACGGCATCATCGACCCGCGCAATACGCGCCGCCTGCTGGGCTTGTGCCTGGCCATGGCAGAGGAAGCGCAGCGTCGTCAGTTGCACGGCAACACCTTTGGTGTAGCCCGCATGTAGTGCAATGCGATTCGTAGCCATCTCACGGTTGTCATGCCGGACCCGATCCGGCATCCAGTGCAGCGCGGAACCTGGATTGCGGATCAAGTCCGCAATGAGAGCAGTGGGGCGCAATGACGGCAGCGGATCACGGATTTGTTGTATTCAATTTGAAATTCAAATGAAAGGTTGTTATGAAATTCACCCCTGAACACGAGCAGATTGCCGACACGGTTCGGAAATTTGTTGCCAAAGAGATTAACCCCCATATCGCAGCCTGGGAGGCGGCTGGGCAATTTCCCGCGCACGAAGTATTCAAGAAGATGGGCGACCTGGGCCTGCTCGGTATCAAGTACCCGGTCGAGTACGGTGGCATGGGGCTGGACTTCAGTTATTCCATGGTCGCAGCCGAAGCTCTGGGTGAGTGCAACGCCGGCGGCGTTCCGATGGCCATCGGCGTGCAGACCGACATGTGCACACCCGCATTGGCACGCTTTGGCTCGGACGCGCTGCGCGAGGAATTCCTGGCGCCCAGCATTGCCGGCGACATGGTGGGCTGCATCGG
>JBAXNI010000113.1:0-9406 GCA_037133835.1 Comamonadaceae bacterium
CTGCAAAAGCCCTGACACCTCGTCATCCCGGACTTCAGAAATTGTCATCCCGGACTTGATCCGGGATCCAGTGCTACGCGAACACTGGATTGCGGATCGAGTCCGCAATGACAATGAACTCCTGCAATGACAAAAAGCCTCAACCTTCGTAACGCCCGAGCTTGTGCGCCAGTTCAATGGCCGAGCTCACTTCCATTTTCTTGAAGATGTTGGCGCGGTGAAACTCCACCGTGCGCTGGGTGATGCCCAGGTGCTCGGCAATCGTCTTGTTATAGTGGCCCTTGATCAATTCGTCGAGCACCTCGCGCTCGCGCGGGCTCAGGCTGAGCAGCGCCTGGCGCAGTCGCTGCGCCTGCTTCTGTTCGTTGGTCATGACGCTGGCCGCTGCCAGCGCATGCTCGACTTTGTCCACCAGCACATTGTTCTGAAAAGGTTTTTCCAGAAAATCCCATGCGCCGTTCTTCACCGCCGAGACCGCCATGCTGACATCACCGTGCCCCGTCAGGAAAAGAATCGGCCAGGGGCAGCCCAGCGCCTTGAGTTCTTCGAAAGTACTTAAACCTGAAAGCGGCTCCATCCGGATATCCAGCAGCACCACGGCATGACCCCAATGCGGCAGACGCGCACGAACCGCTTGCAGGAAGACATCACCGCCGGCCCAGGTTCCGGCCTTGTGTCCACGCGAGTCGAACAGCCATGCCAAACCCTCGCGAAAATCCGCGTCGTCATCGACAATGTGAATCTCAGGGGTCATGCAGCGTTCTCCTGCGCCGTTGAAGTCGCGCCATGGCTTGAGAGCGGCAACCACAAACTGAACACAGCACCGCCCAGAACCGGGTCGCGCGCCACGTCAATGCGCCCATGGTGCGCCTCCAAGACGGAGCGACAAATCGCCAGTCCCATGCCCATGCCATCGGCCGAGGCGCTGAAGAACGCGCCAAAGATCTGCTCCTTGTACTCCTCGCTGACACCCGGCCCACTGTCGCTCACCACAATGGCGGCCTGCATCTCGTCCTGCTCGATACACACCTGGACGCGCGCCGGCCGGTCAGTCAGCGGCGCCCAGTGCAGGGCATTGGCGACTACATTTTGCACCGCGTGTTCCAGCAGCAAGGCGTCGGCCTCGACCCACACTGGCGCTTGTCCCAACGCGATCTCCAGGCTGACCGGGCGCTGCGTCTGGTGCTGGATCAACGTGGCGCGCAAGAAGGCCACCAAGTCCAGGCGCTGGCGCGACATTTCACGACGGCGTGCAAAGGCATTGACGCGCTGGATGATGCGCCCCGCCTTGTCAGCCAGCCGGTCCATGCGCTCCACCACCGGCATCACTTCTTCCAGCGAGATCCGACCGCTGCGCAGGCGATTCAGCAGCCCATTGGCGAAACTGCTGAGTGCGCCCAGCGGCTGATTCAGCTCATGCGCCAGGGTTGATGCCACCTCGCCCACCACCACCAGGCGGCCTGACGCTTGCAGCCGCTCCTGCTGGCGCGCCGCCACACGCTCGGAGCGCTTGCGCTCGCTGATGTCAAGTACCGAGCTCATCCAGCCAATCTGTTCGCCGTCCGCGGTGTTCAGGGGTGCTTCATGGATCAGCACGTCCAGCAAGTGTCCATCACGGTGCTGGAACTGCACTTCCACACCGTCCTCACGCGTACCCTGAGCAATAATGTCCCGATGCACCAGATGGAGTTCATCGGCCTGCTCTGCCGGCCAGTAGGGCAGCGGTGTCGATTTTCCGACCAGTTCGGCCGCGCTGTAGCCCACCAGACTGCAGAAGGATTCGTTGACATAGAGGATCTTGCCATTGCGGTCCCAGGCACGCAGACCGATGGTCACGGAGTTTTCCATCGCCGTGCGCAAAGCCACTTGGGCCGCAAACAGGGCCTGCACCTGCTGACGCTTGACAAAGTCGCGCCGCAGCACCCACAGGCTGACCAGCATTCCCGACAAAAACAGCAGCGCCACCAGAAAAAAGATGCGCGGCACGGTGGCCGGCTGCACGCCCACTGGTGTCACGCCCAGAAACAGGTCGGTACCTGGCAAGTTCAACGCTGCACGGTAGGCGTTGTTGCCCGTTGACTCTTCAGGTGATCCCTTCAACTCGTCGGTGACCAGACGGACCGCGTGGTTTTGCGCAAACCAGGCCGGCACCATGGCAGCCGTGGCATGCTCCAGCGACAAGGCGGCCAGGTAATTTCCAACAAACTGCCCACGCTCAAAAAATGGCACTGCCAGCCAGACTACATCGGTCAGCCGCGCATCCGTCCCTTGCATGAGACCAGCGTAAGCAGCGCGCCGCAAGCCACGGGTCGTGTCCTGCATGGTGGCCAGCGCCTGCGCATTGCCGGTGTGCGCGGACCGGTCGCTGTACCAGCGCTGCGGCCCGGTGTTCGCGCCACGCGTTGCATCGGCCGCCAGCCAGCCATGCGACAGCACGATGCCAGTCTCGCGCCACAGCAATCCGCCCTGTACCTGCGGCTTGTCACTCTTGCCAGCGCCCTGCACACTCTGGCGCGCCAGAAGCAGCAGATCATCTTCGAGACGGCGGAAGTGAAACTGCACGCTTTGCTCTAACCACTGTGCATCGGCGGCGCGCGCGCGCGCCTCCTCGTCGGCTTCAAAAGTGTTGAGGTACAAGACAAGCGTCACCACCGAAGCCAGCAGCAGCAGCAGCAAACCAAGCAGCCAGAGCAGGGCACGGCGATTGCGGCTGGCGTGACTCGGCATCGTCTGTTGCAGCAAGGCAAAGTCGAGTGATTGGTCAGCCACTGTGGTTCGGGTTTTAACCATTGTTTTTCAGACAGGTCTTCGCATAATAGCCAGCATGTCGACCACGTCCAGCCTTCGTCGAGCGTACCTGCGCCGTCTTGGCGCGTCCGTGCTCGCCCCGGTACTGGCGTCTTCACTGGTGCAGCGAGCGGCCCTGGCAGCGTCCGACAAAGCCGTCACGCTGCGTTTTTCCCACGTCGTGGCAGAAGAGACGCCCAAAGGTTTGGCTGCCAAACGCTTCAAGCAACTCGCCGAGCAGCGATCCGGCGGACACATCCGTGTACTGATTTACCCGGACGCCCAGCTCTACGGCGACCACGATGAAATGCAAGCCCTGCAACTCGGCGCCGTGGACATGCTGGCGCCATCCTTGTCAAAGTTCGGACGCATCGGTTTTCCGGAGTTTGAGCTATTTGACCTGCCTTTCCTGTTTGGCCGGGTCGCCGACGTGCGACGCATCACGCAGGGCCCACTCGGGCAGCGTCTGCTGGAACGCCTGGACCGCCAGGGCATGACCGGATTGGGTTACTTCGACAACGGTTTCAAACAGATGAGTGCCAACCGACCGCTGCTGACGCCATCTGATTTTGTCGGCCTGCGCATGCGCGTGCAGGCCTCACGGGTGATCGCGGCGCAGATGCGTGCCCTGGGCGCACAGCCTGTGGACCTGCCTTTCAGCGAGACGCGAAGGGCGCTGGAAACCGGCGTTGTGGATGGCACCGAAAACCCGGTGTCGAACTTCTGGACGCAAGGCATGCACGAAGTGCAAAGCGATCTCAGCCTGACCGAACACGGCTACCTGGGCTATGCCGTCGTCGCGAATCAGCGCTTCTGGCTCAGTCTGCCGGCCGGCGACCGGGAGTTGCTTGGGCAAGCGCTGCGCGAGGCACTGGCCTATGGCAATGAAATAGCCGACGCACAGAACGACAAGGCACTGGCGGCGTTGCGCCAGGCAGGAACAACGCGTATCCACGTATTGAGCGGCAGCCAGCGTGAACGCCTGCATCGTGCCGTTGAGCCGGTTCATCAGGCTCTGACCAGCCGCATTGGTTTGCCCTGGATGAACGCCATGCGCGACGCCCTGAAGCAAACTGTCAAGGGTTAACCCTAGCTGTTGAACGCCACAGTTGCCACGCCGGCAATTGTTCACTAACCTTCGCCTGTCCAGTTGACAACTCTCACTTTTTTTTGGAGACACCCATGAAACTCAAGGTCCTGCTCGCAAGCGTACTGCTGACGCTGGGTATGAGCGCCCATGCGCAGATCGTTATCAAGTTCAGCCACGTCGTGGCCACCGATACACCCAAGGGCCAGGCGTCGGAATTCTTCGCCAAACGCGCGGGGGAACTGACCAAGGGCAAGGTGAAGGTCGACGTGTACGCCAACAGCCAGCTCTACAAGGACAAGGAAGAGATGGAGGCCCTGCAAATGGGCGCGGTGCAGATGCTGGCACCCTCGCTGGCCAAGTTCGGCCCGCTGGGCGTGAAGGAATTCGAAGTGTTTGACTTCCCCTTCCTCTTTGACAACACGGCCGACCTGCACAAGATAACGCAAGGGCCGGTAGGCGCCAGTCTGTTGGCGAAGCTTGAACCCAAGGGTGTCAAGGGCCTGGCCTTCTGGGATAACGGCTTCAAGTCGTTCTCGGCCAACTCTCCTTTGAAGAACGTGGCCGACTACAAGGGCAAGAAGTTCCGCATCCAGTCATCCAAAGTGCTGGAAGAACAGACTCGCGCGCTCGGCGGCATTCCACAGGTGATGGCTTTCTCCGAGGTTTATCAGGCGCTGCAGACCGGCGTGGTCGATGGCACCGAAAATCCGATCTCCAACCTTTTCAGCCAGAAGATGCATGAGGTGCAAAAACACCTGACCCTGACCGAGCACGGTTACCTGGGCTACGCAGTGATCGTCAACAAGAAGTTCTGGGACGGCTTGCCCGCGGATGTCCGTGGTCAGTTGGAGCAAGCCATGAAGGAAGCCACTGCGCTCGCGAACAACGTCGCCAAGAAAGACAATGACGAAGCGCTGGAAGGTGTGAAAAAGGCCGGCAAGACCACCGTCTACGTACCAACCAAGGAAGAGCGCATGGCGCTGAAGAAGGTGCTGGTACCGGTCCACGCCAAGATGGTCGACCGGGTCGGCAAGGAACTGCTGGAGGCGATCTACAAGGACACCGGCTTCGATCCCAAGAAGTTGTAATCGGCAAACGGCGCCGGAGTACAAACCATGAAATATCTTGACCACCTGGAGGAATGGATCATCTCCTTCCTCATGGGGGGGGCGACGCTGCTGATCTTCGTATCCGTGCTGCACCGCTACCTCGCCAGTGCGCCCATTCCGTATCTTCAGGACTGGATGCTCTCGCTCAACCTGAGTTGGGCGCAGGAACTGTGCATCATCATGTTCGTCTGGATGGCCAAGTTCGGTGCCGCCTATGGTGTGCGCACCGGCATCCACGTCGGGGTCGATGTGGTGGTCAACCGCCTGGAGGAAAAAACCCGGGCCAGGTTTGTACTGTTTGCCCTGCTGGCAGGCGCGCTGTTTACCGGCGCCATTGCCTACCTCGGCGCCCATTTTGTGTGGGAAAACGGCGGTCATCATGACATCTTCATGTGGCTCGGCATTGACTTTGGCGACATCCCCCAGGGCCCCACAACACCTGATCTGGAATGGCCGACCTGGATGGTGTACTGCGCCATTCCCCTGGGCTCCTCGCTGATGTCGTTTCGCTTCCTGCAAGTGGCCTGGAACTTTGCGAGAACCGGCGAACTTCCGCACCATGACCATGCGCATGTCGAAGGGGTTGAAGCAGAAGCGCCGCTGGTAGGCGAAGCGCTTGCAGAGGGCGAAGAAATCACCCATGTCCACTTGGGCCAGGGTGACAAGGAATGGGCCAAGAGCCATCCCAAAGATGGAGGGACCAAGTCATGAACGCTTCCATTCTTTTTGGGCTACTGATCGCGCTCATGCTCACGGGCATGCCGATTTCGATCTCGCTCGGTCTGACGGTTCTGACCTTCATCCTGACCTTCACGCAAGTCCCGCTGGAAGCGGTAGCGCTCAAGCTGTTTACCGGCATCGAGAAATGGGAGATCATGGCGATTCCCTTCTTCATCCTGGCCGGCAACTTCCTGACCCATGGCGGCGTGGCGCGGCGCATGATCAACTTTGCCACGTCGGTGGTGGGGCATATGCATGGCGGCTTGGCACTGGCTTCGATTCTGGCTTGCGCCATGTTCGCCCTGGTCTGCGGTTCCAGTGTCGCCACTGTGGTGGCAATCGGCTCCATCGTGCTGCCAGCGATGGTGGCGCATGGCTACCCGATGGCCTTCGGTGCAGGCGTCATGATCACCGCTGGTTCGCTCGGCATCCTGATGCTGCCAAGCATTCCGAAGGTGATCTATGCGATCTCGACCAACACATCCATTGGTGCGCTGTTCGTCGCCGGTCTGCTGCCCGGCATCATGCTGGCCTTGATGCTTGGATTTGTGACCTGGTATATCGCCAAGAAGAACAACTACCCACGCATGAAGAAGGCCACCTGGATGGAACGCCTCAGGTTCTTCAGGGCCAGCGTCTGGGGCCTGATGCTGGTCGTGATCATCGTCGGCGGCATCTACTCCGGCATCTTTACCGCCACCGAAGCGGCGGCAATGGCCGCGGTGTACTCCTTCTTCGTCTCGATCTTTGTCTACAAGGACATGGGGATGAAGGACGTGCCCAAGGTGTTGCGCGACTCGGCCAATATGTCGGCGATGCTGCTCTACATCATCACCAATGCAGCGCTGTTCTCCTTCGTGCTGGCCAATGAAAATCTGCCGCATCGCCTGGCCGATTGGATACTGGGCATGCATCTCGGGCAAACCGGTTTCCTGTTGGTCGTCAACCTGATCCTGCTGGCCGCCGGCAACTTCATGGAGCCGTCGTCGATCATCCTGATCATGGCGCCGATCTTTTTCCCGGCTGCGATGCAGTTGGGCATCAACCCGGTGCACTTCGGTATTCTGATTGACGTCAACATGGAAGTGGGTTTGTGCCACCCGCCGGTGGGGTTGAACCTCTATGTGGCTTCCGGTATCTCGCGCCTGGGTATCACGGAGTTGACCAAGGCCGTGCTGCCCTGGTTGGGAACCATGATCGTGTTCCTGGTGATCGTCACCTACTGGCCGTGGCTGACGCTGGTTCTGCCGCGGGCGTTGGGCATGCTGTAATCCATCAGGTCCACGAACCCAAAACCCCAAGCCCGGCTCTGGCCGGGCTTTTTTATCGACACCGCAATGTTGTCCACACTGATCTTTGTATTTATCTTTTGCGCCGTTGCCGTGCTGGTCTACATGGGCCGCTATAGCGGTCGCGTACGATTCGAACAAACCCGGCTGATCGACGCACCCTTGGCCGAGGTGTATGCAATGGTTGCCGATTTGCACCAATGGCCACACTGGAGCCCCTGGCTGGCACCGGACTCAGGTGCTGCATTGACGTTCTCCGACAGCGCCGGTGGCAAGGGCAGCCGTTGTTCCTGGGAAAGTACGACGATGGGAGCCGGTTTGATTGAGCAGGTTAGCCTGCAGGCTCCCGAACGCATTGAGCAGCTAGTGCGCTTGCGTCACCCGTTCACGGTTTCCGGCCGCAGCTACTGGACCTTTGACGATCAGGATGGGAAGACCCGGATCACCTGGGGTCTGCGTGGGCGCGTTGCATTTTCCATGCGCGCTTTTGCGGCCACCGTGAAGGGCTCGCTCACGCTTGATTGCCGCCATGCGCTGAACCAACTCGCAAGTTTGCTGGAACCTGCCAATGCAGCGTGCTATGAAATCATTCATCTTGGCGTGCGTCAGGTCGCGCCCATCCGCTATGTCTACCGCAATTACCAGGGGGCCATCAGCGGCCTGCCGCAGGCGGTTGTCGACGTCACAGGCGAACTGCGCCAGCAATTGACCGCGGCGGGCGTGCCCGCCACCGGCTCGCCGCTGGCGATCTACTTCAAGACCAACATCAAATTGCGGACAACGAGTTGCCACATCGGCCTACCAGTCGATACGCCGGACGATTTCGATGGCCTTGCGGTGCGCGAGCTGGCGACACACCATGCCTATGTTGTGCAGCTCAAGGGCGATCGCGCCGCTCTTGAAATCGCGTGGTATCTGGCCATGCAGCACATGGTGGCCCAAAAAATTCAACCCGACCAGCGCCTGCCGCCATTTGAGAGCTACCTTGTCAACGACGAAGCAGAAATGGCACAGACCGCTGTCACCGAGTTGCACCTGCCGGTTCGATTATTGACTGCAAGCGCATGAGTCGCTAGTGGCTTTACATTGCCCTTTGATAATGGGTCCGATGCGCGCCAAGTCAAACCTAAGCCACTTGACCGGCCGGCCGCTGACAGGCTGGCTGATAGCCCTGTCACTGGGTTCAGTGAGCACAGTTCATGGGCAGACAAAAGCCACTGAACTGATCGCAGACCCCGGCGGCCCGCCAGTAGCCGCTGATGGCGCCATCAGTCCCGAAGCAACGGTTCGGCCCACGCCGCGCCGCAACTCAGGGGAGTTGAAACCGGTGACCATCGTCGGCGCGGCGCTCGACGATACCGAAGCGCGACGCCAGTCCACCGCCAGCAAAATCATTGTCGGACGCGACGAGATTGAACGCTTTGGCGACAGTACCGTCGGTGAGCTTCTCAAGCGTCTGCCCGGTGTCACCATGCCGGGTCGCCCGGGGCGCGGCGGGGCGCCACGCATGCGCGGGCTGGGTGGCGGCTACACCCAGATCCTGATCGATGGCGAGCCCGCGCCGCGCGGCTTTTCGCTGGACGAGCTCTCACCTGAACAGATCGAACGCATCGAAATCCTGCGCGCACCCACAGCCGAAACAGGTGCCCGGGCCATCGGCGGCACCATCAACATCGTGACCCGCGGCGGTTACAACAAGAGGCTCAACGACCTCCGGCTTGGTGTTGGTTTCGAGAACGGCAACCGACAGCCCGGTGCTTCGTGGACCCGAAATGATGTCGCGGGCGACTGGATCTACAACGTCTCGCTGTCAGCCCAGCGCGGCGAGCGCAGCAACGATGGCGGCAGCCACACGACGATTGAAAACCTGGCAAGTGGCGAGCTGATTGACCGGCTCGAACGCAACTTGTCATCAAGCCAACGCGAAGCCGCTCAGATCAATGGCCGCCTGCAATGGCGAGGCGAACAGGGCGACACTTTGGTGTTGACACCGATGCTGGTGGCTTCACAGAGTTCCAGCATTAGTAGCAGTACCCTGCTGCAAAGCGGTGGCACAGCGCCATTTGACGCCAGCAGCGGCATCGGCGGCAACCGCTTCAGCAGCCTGCGCCTCGGTGCCCAGTGGATGCACCGACTGCTGGGTGGCGGCAACTGGCAGCTTCGCGCCACGTTGGGACAGAGCGATTGGGACAATTCTTTGCTGCGTCAGTACTTTGGCGCAAGTCCCACCGTTGGCCAAACAGACAACCGCTCTGAGCAGCATGACCTCAATTTCAGCGCCAGCACCAAACTGACCACCACGCTGGCCAACGATCACAATCTGGTAACCGGCGCCGAGTTGCAAAGCAACCGCCGGCGCGAAGTCGCCACTACTTTGCAGGATGGTGAGTCGCCCCTGACCGAATTCGACG
>JBAXNI010000114.1:0-9135 GCA_037133835.1 Comamonadaceae bacterium
TGCGCGAGGAATTCCTGGCGCCCAGCATTGCCGGCGACATGGTGGGCTGCATCGGTGTCAGCGAAGTTGGCGGCGGCTCGGACGTGGCGGCGCTGAAGACGACGGCGCGCAAGGACGGCGACGACTACATCATCAACGGCTCCAAGATGTGGATCACCAATGGCATGCAGGCCGACTGGTGCTGCCTGCTCGCCAATACTTCGGAAGGCCCGGTGCACAAGAACAAATCGCTGATCATGGTCCGCATGGACAGCCCGGGTGTGACGCGCCAGAAGATCGAAAAAATCGGCATGCACTCTTCCGATACCGCACAACTTTTCTTTGACAACGTGCGCGTACCCCGACGCAACCTGATTGGTCAGGAGGGCATGGGTTTCATGTTCCAGATGCTGCAATTCCAGGAAGAGCGGCTTTACGGCGCGGCTGGCTCCCTGCGCTCGCTGGATCGCCTGATCGACCAGACGATTGACTACACGCGCCAGCGCCACACGTTCGGACGACCGATTCTGGACAACCAGGTGGTGCATTTCCGCCTCGCTGAGTTGCGCACCGAAGTTGAGGCGCTGCGGGCCCTGACTTACCGCGCGGTCGAGTCCTACATTTCGGGCAAGGACGTCACCAAGCTGGCCTCCATGGCCAAACTGAAGGCGGGTCGGCTGAGCCGCGAAGTGGCCGACAGTTGCCTGCAGTACTGGGGCGGCATGGGCTTCACGGCCGACAACCCGATTTCGCAGGCCTACCGCGATAGCCGCCTGATCTCCATCGGTGGCGGGGCCGACGAAATCATGCTGGGCATCATCTGCAAACTCGAGGGCACGCTGCCCGGCAAGGCCTCGGCATGACCCTGGCGCTGGAGCTTCGCGGCCCTGTCCTGCACATCACGCTGAACCGACCCGAACTGCGCAACGCGATGTCGCTTCGCATGGTGACGGAGTTGCGCGTTGCGCTGCGAACCGCCGAAAGCGAAGGTCAGGTCCGGGTCGTGGTGCTGCGTGGCGCTGGCGGGAATTTCTGTGCCGGCGCCGATTTGAAAGACATGGCCGCAGCGCGCATGCAGGCCATGCAGAGCCAGCCGCAAGCAGGCACCGACGCACCGGTGCTGGACGCGGTGGCGCAGGCCAATCTGCAGTTCGGTGAACTCTGCCTGGCTTTTGCCAGCACACCTCTGGCGCTGGTGGTGGTGCTGGAGGGTAGTGTGATGGGCGGTGGTTTTGGACTGGCCTGCGTCGCCGACGTGGCGCTGGCATCTGAATCAGCATTGTTTCGTCTGCCTGAGACCGGTCTGGGTATGGTGCCAGCGCAAATTGCACCGTTTCTGGTGGAGCGGCTGGGCTATTCGCAGGCCAAGCGGCTGGCGGTGACTGGTGGGCGCATCACGGCCTCGCAGGCCCTGGCGATCGGTCTGGTGCATGCGGTTCACACTGCGGATCAGATCGACGCGGCGCTCGCTGCGGTGCTGGCCGACATTCTGGCTTGCGCGCCAGGTGCACTGGCCGCCACCAAAGCCTTGATAGCGAAGGCACGCCTGACTGCGACGGCCGACCTGCTGCAGCCGGCAGCCCTGGTCTTTTCCCGCGCGGCACAGGGCGCCGAGGGCGTCGAGGGAACGACAGCCTTCATTCAAAAGCGCAAACCAAACTGGGCAGTAGTGTCATGACCTTTTCCAAAATACTGATTGCCAACCGGGGCGAAATTGCCTTGCGTGTGATGCGCACGGCGCGTGCGCTGGGGTATCGCACGGTGGCCGTTTTCAGCGACGCTGACCGCGCGGCGGCGCATGTGCGCCTGGCGGACGAGGCGGTGCACCTTGGCGGCTCGGCCGCGGCCGACTCCTACCTGAATGTTGCAGCGTTGCTGGAGGCAGCACGCAAGACCGGCGCTGACGCAGTGCACCCGGGTTACGGTTTCTTGAGTGAGAACCCCGGCTTTGCGCAAGCCTGCCTGGATGCCGGGTTGGTCTTCATTGGCCCGCCACCGTCGGCCATGCTGGCGATGGGCAACAAGGCGCTGGCCAAGCGGCGCATGATCGCGGCCGGTGTGCCCTGCGCACCGGGCTATCTAGGCGAGGATCAGGATGATGCGCGCCTGACGCAGGAAGCGCTGAAGCTGGGCTTTCCGCTGCTGGTCAAGGCGGTTGCCGGTGGCGGTGGCCGTGGCATGCGCCTGGTGCGCAGTGCCGACGAAATCGCCCAGGCGCTGCTCGGTGCGAGGCGCGAGGCGCAGAGTGCATTCGGTGATGGCACGCTGATGCTGGAGCGCCTGATCGAAGACGGCCGCCACATCGAGATCCAGATTTTTGCGGATGCCCATGGCAACGCCGTCTATCTGGGCGAGCGCGACTGCACGGCCCAGCGCAGACGCCAAAAAGTGATTGAGGAAGCTCCGTCACCGGTGGTCAGTGTCGCCATGCGCGAGGCGATGGGCAAGGACGCCGTCGCGGCTGCGCTGGCGGTGGGCTACCAGGGTGCCGGTACGGTGGAGTTCATGGTGGATGCCGACCTGAAGCACTACTTTCTCGAAATGAATACGCGGCTGCAGGTGGAACACCCGGTGACCGAAATGGTGACGGGTTTCGATCTGGTGGAGTGGCAGTTGCTGGTGGCGGCAGGGCAGCCACTGCCGCTGGCCCAGGACGAGGTCAAACTGACTGGCCACGCCATCGAGGCCCGTCTCTACGTTGAAGACCCGTATGCCGGCTTTGCGCCGCAGACCGGTACAGTGCGCTGGTGGCGCCCGCAGCAGGCCCGGCTCGACGGTGCGCGCATCGACGACGGCATCGAAGAGGGCAGTGAAATCTCGCCCTTCTACGACCCGATGGTGGCCAAGGTGATCGTTCATGGCCGGGACCGGGATGACGCCATCCGGCGCCTGCGCGCGGCGTTGCGCAATACCCCGCTGCTCGGACTGCGCAATAACGGGCGTTTTCTGGCCGATCTGGTGAACCACCCGGCGTTTCGCGGGGCCGCGATGACGACCGCGTCGATTGACCAGTGGCAGGACGGTGGCGAGGCACTGCTGCAACGTCCGCAACCCGACGAACTGACCTGGTGTCTTGCAGCAGCCGTATTTGCTTTGCAGAACGGTGCCGGCTGGCGCGCAGACAGCGTCGCCGCTTTTGACGTACCTGTGCAATGCGATGGCCTGGCACAGACGCTGCGCGTGCAACCCGATCGCCTGGGCCGCGTCAAGGTCAGCCTGGCCAGCCAGCAGCGCGAGGTCGGGATCATCGACTTCAAGGACGGAGCGCTGCGCTTCGAGATCGATGGCGTGACGCGTCGCGCTGTGGCGGTGCTGCAGCAGAACAAGTTGTACCTGGCGCTGGACGGCAACTCGTTTGTATTCGGCGAAATCTCGCCCTTCCCGGGCAAGGACCCGATCGCCGACGCGCGACAGGCGCGCTCGCCAGTGGCTGGCAAGGTCACGCAGATCAGGGTGGCCGTGGGAGAGACGGTAGCCGAGGCGCAGCAATTGCTTTGCGTGGAAGCGATGAAGATGGAAATGTGGCTGACGGCGCAAACGGCGGGCAAGATTGTGGCCATGCACGCCGCAGCGGGTGATCAGGTGGAATCCGGCGCCTTGTTGGTCGAAATCGAGCCCGAACAGAAGAAGGAAGCATGATGGACAAAGCGATTCTCACCTGCGCCCTGACCGGCGTCCTGACCAACCCCAAGCAGCACCCGGTGCCCGTCACGCCGGCGCAAATGGCGCAGGAGGCGCGTGACGCCTTCAACGCCGGTGCCTCCATCATGCACGTGCATCTGCGCATGCAGGAGGAGGGTCTGGGCCACATGCCGAGCTGGGATCCCGATGTGGCTGAGTCGATTGTCAACGCCATTCGCGCGGCCTGCCCTGGTGTCATCATCAACCTCACGACCGGCGTTGTGGGCAAGGACATCTCGGGACCACTGGCCTGCATCCGGCGCGTCAAACCCGAGATCGCTGCCTGCAACGCCGGCAGCCTGAACTACCTCAAGATCAAGGACGACGGTCAGTGGGCTTGGCCGCCCATGGTGTTTGACAACCCGGTTGCGAAGGTGCAGCAGTTTCTGGACGTGATGCAGGAGTGCCATGTGCACCCGGAGTTTGAGTGCTTTGATGTGGGCATCGTGCGCTCGGTCGGCATGTTCCTGAAGAACGGCATGCTCAAGGCGGACATGGGTCGCGCCGAATACAACCTGGTGATGGGTGTGGCGTCCGGCATGCCGTGCGACGCCGACTTGCTCTCGCTGATCCCGCGCTGGATGGCGGCCGACAGCGTCTGGCAAGCCACCCTGATTGGCCGCGCCGAGATCTGGCCGGTGCATCAGAAGACGGCCGACCTGGGAGGCATGCTGCGCACCGGTCTGGAAGACACCTTCTATTTGCCAGATGGTCAGAAAGCCAGCGGCAACGGCGTCCTGATCGCCGCTTTGGTCGATTGCGCGCGCAAGGCAGGCCGTGCGGTGGCGAGTCCGGCAGAGGCTCGGGCTTTGCTGGGTTTGCGGCACGGTAAAGAGGTGACTTAGAGACCAGGCTTATCTTGACCAGTTTCCTGGTCACCGCCGCCTTGGGACGGCCGCACTGAACAATGGCTGTTGACACCATTATTTGGTATGGTTAGACTGACCATATGAAGGCCAAGCGGATTTTCTACGACAAGGCGGTTCTTGCCGACGGTGCCGTTGTTGAAATGACGATATGGGAGTTGCCACAGGCCGTGGCTGAGCGGCAGCACGCCTTGAAGTACAGCCTGTTTTATGGGCGCGATGGTCAGCGGCTTGTTGGCTATGACAACGAGCGCGGCAAGGGTGACCACAAGCACATTGGTGCTGTGGAAACCCGTTACAAGTTCGTGAGCATCGAACAACTGGTGGCTGATTTTTTGGCAGATGTGGAAAGGACCAACAATGAGCACGACGAATAAAGTTCAGGCGAGCGTAGGAAGTCTTGCCGACATGGGCAAGCGATTTGCGGGTGCGTGGAATCGTGCTGCATCCGGTGAAGCAGTTGACGAAACGCATGTAACGTTTCTGGACGTTCAAACCATGCTCGACACCCTGTCACCACGCCGCCTTGAATTGTTGCGTTTTGTCCGGCACCACGGCGCTGCTAACGTGCGCGAGTTGGCCCTGGCGCTGAATCGCAACTACAAGAACGTGCACCAGGATGTAAGCACCTTGGAGACTGCCGGCCTGCTGCTGCGTGATGGCCGTAAATTGAGCGCACCGTGGGACGAACTGCAAGCCAGCGTGTCACTGGTCGCGGTCTGATTTCCCTTCTGCGCCGGCTGCAACAGGTCCGGTAAGGAAAACAAAAAAGGCCGGAAGGTTTTGAACCTTATCGGCCTTCGCAGTGGTGCCCGGAGCCGGACTCGAACCGGCACTTCTTTCGAAACCAGATTTTGAGTCTGGCGCGTCTACCAATTTCGCCACCCGGGCAGCGGGGTAAGGCGCGAATTATGGCACAGTGTGGGTTATGAAATATCCAACGATTGAAGATTCCATCGGAAAAACCCCGCTCGTCAGATTGCAGCGCATCGGGGCCGAAGAAAACGGCAAACGGGGCAATGTGATCCTGGGGAAACTCGAGGGTAACAACCCGGCTGGATCGGTGAAAGACAGGCCCGCTTTGTCGATGATCCATCGCGCCCAGGAGCGCGGTGACATCAAACCAGGGGACACTCTGATTGAAGCTACTTCCGGTAACACCGGCATCGCTCTTGCCATGGCTGCTGCCATCAAGGGCTACCGCATGATTCTGATCATGCCCGAAGACCTGTCGATTGAGCGAGCCCAAACCATGAAGGCCTTTGGTGCCGAGTTGATCCTCACACCCAAGAGCGGCGGCATCGAATACGCGCGCGACCTGGCCGAGCAGATGCGCCGTGACGGCAAGGGCTTTGTGCTGGACCAGTTTGCCAATGCAGACAATCCGCGCATCCATTTCGAGACCACCGGCCCCGAGATCTGGGCCGACACCAAAGGGCACGTCACGCACTTTGTCAGCGCCATGGGTACGACCGGAACCATCACTGGCGTGTCGCAATTCCTCAAGCAGAAGAATCCGGCCGTGCGGGTCGTCGGGGTGCAGCCGATGGAGGGTTCCCGCATTCCAGGTATTCGCAAGTGGCCGCAGGAATATCTGCCCAAAATCTACGACCCAAGTCACGTCGACGAGTTGATGTACGTGAGCCAGGAAACGGCAGAAGACATGTGCCGGCGCCTGGCGCGCGAGGAAGGCATTTTTGCCGGGATATCCGCTGCCGGTGCCTGCTGGGTGGCACAGCAGATCGCGCAGCGCGAAAACAATGCGACCATTGTGTTTGTCGTTTGCGACCGTGGCGATCGCTATCTGTCCACCGGAGTCTTTCCCGCATGAGTCACTCTTTTCGCTTCTGCCCGCAATGCGCCACTGCGCTTGAACTGCTCACACAGTTCGAAGACGGCGGAGAGAAAGAGCGCTTGCGCTGTGTTGCATGCGGCTACACGCACTGGAACAATCCGACGCCGGTGCTGGCCGCCATCATCGAGTACCAAGGCAAGGTCTTGCTGGCGCAAAATGCGGCGTGGCCCGGCAAGATGTTTGCCCTGATCACAGGTTTCATGGAAGCAGGCGAGACGCCGCAGGCGGGCATGGCGCGCGAGATCGAGGAGGAAACAGCCCTGACGACCAGTGAGTTGAATCTGATTGGCGTTTATGATTTTCAGCGCATGAATCAGATCATCATTGCCTACCACGCTGTTTGCCATGGCGAAGTGAAGCTTTCACCAGAGCTGGTTGATTACAGGCTGTTTGCTCTGGAAGATGTGAAATGCTGGCGTGCCGGCACGGGCCAGGCTCTGGCCGAGTGGCTGCGCTCGCGTGGCCATGAACCGCAGTTTGTGGACTTCCCGAAACGGAGCTGATCCAGGGTCTTTAGAATTCAGCCTATTCCAAGGAAATTTCATGCAAATTGACCGAGAACTTGACGCCCGCGGTCTGAACTGCCCGCTGCCCATTCTGAAGGCGAAAAAAGCGCTTACCGATCTGCAGAGCGGCCAGACGTTGCGCGTCATGGCCACCGACCCCGGCTCCGTGCGTGACTTTCAGGCTTTTGCCAAGCAGACCGGCAATGAATTGCTGGAGCAACAGACCATTGGTCTGGAGTTCTATCATGTCTTGCGCCGGCGCTAGCGCCGCGCTTCAACCCATGCGCGAGAGTTGATCGCTGAGTTTGGCGAGCGTCGCTTCAAAATCGGCAACGCGCTTGCGCTCCTGAGCAATCACGGCCGGCGGTGCTTTGGCGACAAACGCCTCGTTGCCCAGCTTGCCAAGCGCTTTCGCAATTTCCCCTTGCAGACGCGCAGTTTCCTTGCCGAGGCGAAGTCTTTCGGCGGCCACATCAATTTCCATGTGCAGGCAAATGCGCGCACCGCCCACCACCGCAACGGGTGCGGCTTGCGCTGCGGCTGACCAGGATCCTTCGTCTTCAAAGACACGCACTTCACTGAGCTTGGCCAAGGCCTGCAGCAGCGGCGCTGACTGCTGCAAAAAAGCAGCTTCGCTGGACTGGCCGGCAATCACAAAGAGTGGCAGCCGCGTGGCCGGTGAAACGCTCATCTCGCCGCGCAGATTGCGGCAGGCGTCGACCAGCGCTTTGAGTTTGCCGATCTGCGCCACGGCGTCCTCGTCGATCCGTTCTGGCTGGCTGACTGGATATGCCGCAATGGAGACTGACTCGCCAGCGCGTCCTGCCACGGGTGCCACCTTTTGCCACAGTTCCTCCGTCACAAACGGAATCAGCGGATGCGCCAGGCGCAACAAGGTTTCCAGTGTGCGAATCAGGGTGCGTCGCGTGGCTCGTTGCTGTGCGGCATTGCCTTGCTGCAACTGCACCTTGGCGATTTCCAGGTACCAGTCACAAAACTCGTTCCAGGCAAAGTCATAAATCGTGTTGGCAACGTTGTCCAGGCGGTACTCAGCAAAGGCAGTGGCAACGTCGGCTTCGGCGCGCTGCAGCAGCGAGACGATCCAGCGATCCGCCGCGCTGAACTCAAGGTAGCCGTGCGCGCTGCCGCCCGCTGCACATTCCTCCTTGGTGTGCTCGCGCAGGCCGCAGTCCTGACCTTCACAGTTCATCAGGACAAAGCGGCTGGCGTTCCACAACTTGTTGCAGAAATTGCGGTAGCCTTCGCAGCGCTTGGCGTCGAAGTTGATGCTGCGACCGAGTGACGCCAGCGAGGCAAAGGTAAAGCGCAGTGCATCGGCACCAAAGGCCGGAATGCCCGTGGGAAATTCTTTCTCCGTGTTCTTGCGCACCTGTGGCGCGGTCTCGGGCTTGCGCAGCCCTTCCGAGCGCTTGACGAGCAATTCAGGCAGCGCAATGCCATCAATCAGGTCCACCGGGTCCAGCACATTGCCCTCGGACTTGCTCATCTTGTGGCCCTGCGCGTCGCGCACCAGACCATGGATGTAGACGTGTCTGAAAGGCACCTGCCCGGTGAAGTGGGTGGTCATCATGATCATCCGTGCCACCCAAAAGAAGATGATGTCGTAGCCAGTGATCAGAACGCTTGACGGCAGATACAGGTTGTAGTCACTCAGCGCTCCATCATTGCCCCAACCCATGGTGGAAAAAGGCACCAAAGCGGAGGAGTACCAGGTGTCGAGCACGTCTTCGTCGCGTCGGAGCTTCTTGCCCCGCGCTTGCGCCTGCGCGCCGGCTTCATCGCGCGCCACGTAGACACGGCCATCTTCGTCGTACCAGGCCGGAATCTGATGGCCCCACCAGAGTTGGCGACTGATGCACCAGTCCTGGATGTTGTTCATCCACTGGTTGTAGGTGTTGACCCAGTTCTCCGGCACAAACTTCACCGCGCCGGACTGCACGGCATCGATGGCTTTCTGCGCGATAGATCGACTATCGAAGGCTGGGCAATTCTCCGACGGGCCGCCCCTAGGAGAATTAGCCCCCTCGGGGGGCAGCGAACCACGCGAAGCGGGGAGCGTGGGGGCCTTGTTCATCGCTACAAACCACTGGTCCGTCAGCATGGGTTCGATGATCTGACCGGTGCGGCCGCAGCGCGGCACCATCAGCTTGTGCTTCTTGACTTCGACCAGCAAGCCCAGGGCCTCCAGATCGGCCACCACCTTCTTGCGCGCCACAAAGCGGTCCAG
>JBAXNI010000115.1:0-9108 GCA_037133835.1 Comamonadaceae bacterium
CGCGGGCCACGGCGGAACTCGTTGGCGGCTTCCAGCACCACACGGTACTGGCTGGATTGCGTGTAAATCGTGGATACCAGTCGTTGCCCGAAGGCGTTGTAGAGCGCGGCATCGATTTCGGCGACGGTGACGCCCAGTTGTGCGGCCGCCTCACGGTCGATTTGCACATAGGCTTGCAGTCCCTGGTTCTGCAGGTCGCTGGCCACATCAACCAGTTGCGGCAGCGCCTTGAGTTTCTCCAGCAAGCGCCCGGTTGAACTGGCCAGTGCGTCGGCGTCGGGCGAACTGAGCAGGAACTGGTACTGGGTCTTGGAGATGCGGTCTTCGATCGTCAGGTCCTGCACTGGCTGCATGTAGGCGGTGATGCCGGGGATGTGGGCCGTGCTGTCGGTCAGGCGCCGGATAACGTCCGAGGCCGATGAGCGACGCTGGTCAAACGGTTTGAGGGTGAGCTGCATGCGCCCGGTATTGAGGGTCGGGTTGGCGCCGTCGACGCCGATGAACGACGCCAGGTGATCGATGTCGGGGTCCTGCATGATGACTTGCGCCAGCGCCTGCTGTCGCTGCGACATGGCGTCGAAGGAAGTCGTCTGTGTAGCCTCCGTGATGACCTGGATCAGGCCGGTATCCTGCACCGGAAAAAACCCCTTGGGCACGATGACGTAAAGCCAGGCTGTGACGACCAGCGTCAGCACAAAAACGCCCATGGTGGCGCGCGGGCGGTCCAGCACCCAGTCCAGCATCTCTCCGTAGCGGGCCACCGTGCGCTCGAAAGCGGCGCCGAACCACGCACCCAGACGGCTGTGCCGGCGCTCGCGCTCAGGGCGCAGCAGCCGCGCGCTCATCATGGGTGTGAGCGTCAGCGAAACCACCGCCGAAATCAGGATGGCCACCGCCAGCGTGATGGCGAACTCATGGAACAGGCGTCCGACCACGTCACCCATGAAGAGCAGCGGAATCAGCACGGCAATCAGCGATACGGTCAGTGAGATGATGGTGAAGCCGATCTGCTTCGACCCCTTCAGCGCCGCCTGCATGGGGGTGTCGCCCTCTTCGACGAAACGCGCGATGTTTTCGATCATGACGATCGCGTCGTCAACCACGAAGCCGGTCGAGATCGTCAACGCCATCAGCGTGAGATTGTTGATCGAGAAACCGGCCAGATAGATGACGCCGAAGGTGCCGACCAAAGACAGCGGCACGGCAACGCTGGGAATCACGGTGGCGCTGGCACTGCGCAAAAACATGAAGATAACCATCACCACCAGCGCCACGGCCAGCAAAAGCTCAAACTCGGTGTCGTCGACCGAGGCGCGAATGGTCGTCGTGCGGTCCGCAATTACCTGCACGTCGATCGAAGCCGGCAGTGTGGCCCGCAGCTTGGGCAGCAGCGCCTTGACTCGGTCTACCGTCTGGATCACGTTGGCGCCGGGCTGGCGCTGCACGTTGAGGATGACGCCGGGTGTGCGATCCGACCAGGCTGCCAGACGCAGGTTCTCGGCGTCGTCAACAATCTGCGCCACATCACTGAGCCGCAAGGGTTTCCCGTTGCGCCAGGCAATGATCAGGTTCTGATATTCGGCCGCTGATTTGAGCTGATCGTTGGCGTCGATGGTCGAGGCGCGCTGTGCGCCATCGAAGCTGCCCTTGGCCTGATTTACATTGGCCGCCACGATGGCCGTGCGCACGTCATCCAGCGACAGTCCAAGCGAGGCCAGCGTCTGTGGGTTGGCCTGGATGCGCACTGCCGGGCGGCGTCCGCCAGCGATGCTGACCAGGCCGACACCCTCCACCTGCGACAGCTTGGGCGCCAGGCGGTTCTCGGTCAGGTCGTGCAGCTTTATCACCGGCAGCGAAGGCGAGGTGACGGCAATCGTCAGCACCGGCGCATCGGCCGGATTCACCTTGCTGTAGATGGGTGGCATCGGCAGGTCGCCGGGCAGAAGATTGCTGCCTGCATTGATGGCCGCCTGGACCTCCTGCTCGGCCACATCCAGTGACAGTCCCAGCGAGAAGCGCAGCGTGATGACCGAGGCGCCGCCCGAACTCGTGGACGTCATCTGATTCAGCCCCGGCATCTGGCCGAACTGGCGTTCCAGCGGCGCGGTGACGGTGGTCGATATCACTTCCGGACTGGCGCCGGGATAAAGCGTGGTGACCTCGATGGTCGGGTAGTCCACCTCGGGCAGTGCTGACAGCGGCAGCAGGCGGTAAGCCAGCAAACCAGCCAGCAGAATGGCGAGCATCAGCAGCGAGGTCGCGACCGGGCGCTCAATAAAAATGCGGGACGGATTCATCGCGAGCTTCAGTTCGGTGTGCCGCTAGCGCCGCCTTTTTCCCTTTCCTCGCGCCGTTTCTGGATCCATGCGCGCCTCTCGTCAGGGCTCATGGCCTTGAGTCTTTCGGCAACCTCGGGCGGCACGTGGTCCATCCAGGCCGGCCTGTCACCAGCGCCCGGCGTAGCTGGCGTCGAAGGTGGCGCCGCCTCAGGTGCCGCGCGCATCGCGCTGCTGGCGGGGGCGGCGCCAGGTCCGGACGCGCCCTGCCCAGGACGCATGCCGCGGCGGCCCGAGGCAGCAGGCGCATTGGCGCCAGCGCGCTGCTTGGGATCGGCTGCAATCACTTCGACCCGGGCGCCGTCGCGCAAACGGTCCACACCGTCCATGACGACTTTCTCGCCGGGTTTCAGGGCGCCTTCGACGGCGGTCCAGTCACCGTCCACCGCGCCCGGCGTGACCAGGCGGGTACTGACGGTGTTGTCGGCGTTGACCACGTACAGATAGAAGCCCTGTGCACCACGCAGTACCGCACTGGTCGGGACCGCCAATACCTGCTGCAACAGATCGAGTTGCAGCCGCACGCTGACCGCCTGATTCGGGAACAGCGCATCGTCCGTGTTCGGGAAGATGGCCTTGACCTTGATCGTGTCGGTGCCGACGTCGATGGCGTTGTCAATGGTGGCGACACGACCGACCGCCAGCCGACTGGTGGCGCCCCTGTTCCAGGCTTCCACCGGCAAGGGCTGGTTGGCGCGAAGGCGATCCGTGATGAGTTTCACATGCGTCGCCGGCACGGAAAAGACGAGTGAAATCGGGCGCGTCTGCGTGATGTTGACGATGCCGTTCGCGTCGGAGGGTTGCACCACGTTGCCCAGGTCGGCCTGCTTGAGTCCGACGCGTCCGGGAATCGGCGCGGTGACGCGCGTGTACGACAACAGCAAGCGGGCGTTGTCCACCACGCCCTGATCGGCCTTGGCCGTGCCTTCGAGCTGTGCCACCAGCGCCGTCTGGGTGTCGAGTTGTTGCCTGGAGATGGCATCCTTGGCGAGCAAATCGCGGTAGCGGGACAGGTCGATGCGCGCGTTGTCCAGCAGTGCACGGTCGCGTGCCAGTCCGCCTTCGGCCTGGCTCAGGCTGGCCTGGAAGGCGCGCGGATCAATCTGCGCCAGCAACTGCCCGGCTTTGACCTGCTGGCCCTCCTTGAATTCAAGACTTTGCAGCACGCCGCTCACCTGAGCGCGTACGATGGCCGTATTGGACGCTGAAATGCTGCCGATGGCGCTGACGCTGACCCGGATATCCTGCTGACGTGCGGCCTGCACCGATACCGGTTGCGGTGCGTTGGAGCCACCGAAGCGCCGTGCACCTCCGGGACCAGGTCGGCTGGCACCTGCCTGAGGCGCTGTTGCGGGCGTGGGCTCTGCGGTTCGACCTAGCCACCACCAGCCTGCCGTGGCTGCTGCCAGCAGCAACACGCCAAACAACCATGGCATGACACGACCAACTTGGGCGAGTCTGCCAGGCTGGCTTCGTCGCACTGAATTTGTGCCGGTTGACATGCTTAGGTAGTTCATGATTTGTTCGTTTCGAGGTCAATGCTGGCAAGCGTCCAGATGATTGCCGCTGCCAAAACGTTTCTGCCTTGTTTCAAGTACCGATTATGGCGACCACAAACGAATTGATGACCCTCTCGCGCTGTTTCACCAAGACAAAGTCGCGTTTGGAAAATATAGGTCGGAAAGACCGGTCAAATGTGGCCGCAGGCGTAAAGTACTGCAAAGAATCCGGCCGCAGACCCGACGCAGAAAATGAATTAACCTTGCGTCCATGACAGCAGATCAATTTTTCTTCAAGCCAGCTGGCAGGAAGCGCTTTTACCTGGCCATGTTTCTGTTTCTTGCGCTGGCCTTCAAGGCAGAAGCCACTTCGTACAGCATCAGTCATCTGGAGCCTCCGTCCTGGTGGGTCGGGATGAAGCAGGGGCAGTTGCAACTGATGGTCCATGGCGAGCAGATTGCCGAGCTGACGCCGAGCCTGAGTTATCCCGGTCTTGCCATCAAGGGCGTGACCCGCGTTGCCAGCAAGAACTATCTTTTCATTGATCTTGAGATCAGCAAGGACGCGCTCCCCGGCGAGTTCTTGCTTCGCTTCACGCAGCAGGGCCAGACGGTACTCCGTCAGCCTTATCGTCTGGAGGCACGTGCCAGGGATTCGGCGCAAAGAACGGGTTTCGGCCCGAGGGATGCGATTTATCTGATCGTGCCGGATCGTTTTGCCAATGGCAATCAGAACAACGACAGCGTCGCGACACTGAGAGAGAAAGCGAACCGCGCTGATCCGGCGGGTCGGCACGGCGGCGATTTGCAGGGCATCAGCGAGCATCTTGATTACGTTGCCAAAATGGGTTTTACGCAAATCTGGCCGACGCCACTGACGGAAAACAATCAACCCGAGGCTTCGTACCACGGCTATGCGTCGACCAATTTGTACCAGGTAGATGCCCGCTTTGGCACCAATGAAGAGTACCGTGATCTGGTGGGCAAGGCAAAACACAAAGGCCTGGGTTTCATCCAGGATGTGGTACTGAATCACATAGGTTCGGGGCATTGGTGGATGAAGGATTTGCCGACCACCGACTGGCTGAATTACCAGGATAAATTTGTCGTCACCAATCACAAAAGAACCACCATCCAGGATCCGCATGCCTCTCTTGCTGATCGCAAGAGGTTTTCCGATGGCTGGTTCGTTGAATCCATGCCGGACTTGAACCAGCGTAATCCATTGCTGGCGAACTACCTGATACAAAACAACGTCTGGTGGATTGAATACGCTGGCTTGTCAGGGTTTCGCGTTGACACCTACCCTTACTCTGACCCGCTTTTTCTAAGCAAATGGTCGAAACGCATCATTGACGAGTACCCGAATTTCAACATGGTGGGGGAGGAGTGGACCGCCAATCCGGCAATTGTTTCTTACTGGCAAAAGGGCAAGGTCAACTCCGATCACTACCTTTCCTACACACCCAGCATGATGGACTTCCCGCTCTATTACGCGTTGCAGGAAGGCCTGATGGGCGAGGAAGGCGATCGAACTGGTTTGAATGTTATTTACGAGTCTCTGGCCAACGATTTTCAGTATCCGGCACCGGAAAACCTTGTGATCTTTGAAGGCAATCACGACACCAATCGGATCTTCTCGGAACTGGCACAGGATGACGGTCTTTATCGGATGGCGATGGTCTGCCTGGCGACGATGCGCGGCATCCCGCAATTCACTTATGGCACCGAAATATTGATGACCAGTCCGAAGCGGCGCGACGACGGTCGCGTGCGCGCCGATTTTCCAGGCGGCTGGCCAGGCGACGCTGTGAATGCATTTTCCGGCCAGGGATTGGGCCAGGCAAAAAAAGATGCACAGCAGTTCATGCGGCGACTGTTGAACTGGCGAAAGGGTGCCAGCGTCATCCACACCGGCAAGCTGCTGCACTTTGTGCCGGAACAGGGAACCTACGTCTATTTTCGCTACGACAAGAGCGCCCGGGTGATGGTGGTTTTCAACAAAAACCGACAAGCGGCAACACTGGATCTGAGCCGCTTTAGCGAGATCCTGACACCGCAGTCCTCAGGCACCGATGTTTTTTCCGGGCAGCGGACATCGCTGGCAAAAACACTGACAGTGCCAGCGCGCTCGGCCACGATTCTCGAAATCGAAGATTGATGTTTCCCAAACTCAAGACAACTACTTCGGCCTCGGCAGCTGTCATCCCGCCGCCGACAGATGTCATCCCGGCCCCGACAGATGTCATCCCGGACTTGATCCGGGATCCAGTGCCACGCGAGCCATGGATTGCGCCTCGGGGCCCGCAAGGACGGCCAAAGACATGGCTTGCGGCTAAAGGCTGTGCGAGGTCAGATGGGCCAGCGCCCCAGCGGCACTGATGCCCGGACTGCTCTGGCTTGTCGTGGGCTGCGTGGCCTGGGACTCATCCAGCGCAGCCGTGGCCTGTGTGCCGAGGATTGGCAGGCTCTTGGCGCCACGGCGCATGCTGACACCAACCACCAGAATATCGATCATCAACAAATGCAGAATGCGACTGATCATGGGAACCTGCGTCGCCACGTCCTCTACATGGTCAACAATCAAGGCCAGATCTGCCTTGCGCGCCAACGGTGACTGACTGGCTGTGATGGCGATCACGCTGGCACCGCGCTCGTGCGCCATCTCGACGACCTCCAGCAATTCGCTGACGCGACCACTGCTGCTGATGACGACGGCTACCACCCCAGGGCGCAGCAAATTGGCCGCCATCATCTGCACGCGGGGAGCGGTATAGGCCACCGAGGACACGCCCATGCGCAGGAATTTGAACTGCGCATCATCAGCGACCACGCTGTAATGGCCCACGGCATAGAACTCGACCCGCTGCGCTGCCGTGATCCACTGGACCGCCTTGTCAATGGATTCGCGATTGACGTGATCGCGCACCTGCAGGATGGCTGAGGCGGTATTGCCGAGCACCTTGACCCCGAGTTCGAGCATGCTGTCTTCGCCGGTGACCTGGGCATGGGTGATCGGCATCGTGCCCGTCAATCCCGAAGCAAGCCGCAATTTGAAGTCAGACAAACCCTCGCAGCCCAGCGATCGGCAAAATCGGATCACGGTCGGTTGACTGACCTTGGCCGAGCGGGCGATCTGGGCGATCGGATCGTTCAGGGTGGCGCGCGGGTGCGTCAGCACGTGGTCCGCAACGCGTTGCTCTGCCGGTGACAAATTGATGCGCACACGTCCGATCTGGCTCAGAATGGCCGAACCCTGCGCCGAATCCAGGCTGCGCAACTGGGCCGCCAGAATGGCTGATACACCCAGCAGCGTGGCGTTGTCGGCCGTAATGACGAAAGTTGGAATGCCCCTCAGATAGTCTGCAAATCGGCCCTTGTCCTCAAAGCGCTGCCGGAAAATGGAGTGGTCAAAAAGACTGCCCAACCTCGGCACGATGCCGCCACCGATGTAGATGCCGCCAAACGCGCCCTGGGTTACCGCCAGATTTGCTGCCGCCGTGCCCAGCATGCCGCAAAAGACCTCTATCACTTCACTGCACAGGGGGTCGCTGGCGTCCAGAGCGCGCTGTGTGATGTCCGGCGCACTCAGGACCTGTTCGGCCCGGCCATCGCGCTCAGACAGTGCTCGGTAGATCAGTTCGATGCCCGGACCTGATACCAGGCGCTCAAATGAAACGTGCGCGTACTGTCGCCAGGCGTACTGAAGAATGGCCAGTTCGCGTTCATCGCGCGGTGAAAAACTGGTGTGCCCGCCCTCAGTACCGAGCGCGACCCATCCTTCATTGGCAGGAATCAAACCCGATACGCCCAGGCCGCTACCGGCACCAATCAAGCCAATCACGCTGCGCGGCAGGGCCGCCCCGGCGCCAACCTGGCGCCGCTGGCTGGGCAGCAAGCTCGGCAGCGCCATGGCCAGTGCCGTGAAGTCGTTGACCATCAGCAGATTGTCGAGATGCAGATGCTGGCGCACCTGCTCGATGGAGAACTGCCATGGGTAATTAGTGATTCGAACCTGGTCACCGGAGACCGGTGTGGCTATGGCAACTGCTGCATTCCTGATCCGGTCGACTCCGGCGCTTGCTGGCAGTGCCGAAAGGTAGGCTTGCACTGTCGCATGGAAGTCCTCATAGTCGGCACAGCGCAGCGAGGCCGCATGCTCAAAAATGCCTGGTCCCACTTCGAGCGTGAAGCGCGCGTAGGTACCGCCGACGTCGGCCAGCAGTCGTGGATTTTCGAAAAGTGTGGATGACATGGCGACTCCGTAGGCAGGCAGCTTACCTCAGTCAGCCGGTAGCAGGTCCAATGCGCGTGAGGCGCCCAGCAGGGCCGGTGTCGACGCCGTGATGATCCAGCAGGGGATCGCACGCAGGTAATCCTGAAAGCGTCCCTTGTCTTCGAAGCGCTGGCGAAACAGTGCGCTGTTGAAGGCGGTGCCGAGCCGCGGCACAACACCACCTCCGATATAGAGCCCGCCGCGTGCGCCCAGCGTCAAGGCGAGGTTGCCCGCTACCGTGCCCAGGAGCGCGGCAAAGTAGTGCGCGCTGGCGACGCAATCCGGATCACTGGCACTGCCAGCGGCCAAGCTGACCTCCGCTGGCGTCATGTCGATAGGCGTGCGGCCATGGAGTTCGCAGGAGACCCGGTACAGTTCGACCAGACCGGGTCCGCTGAGCAGGCGTTCGGCGCTGATATGTCCGAAGCGTCTGCGTAGCAAGGACAGCAGGACCGCTTCGCGTTCGTCACTGGCTGCCAGCGTGACATGACCGCCTTCGCCGCTCAGGGCGCAGTACCGGCCATCCGCCGCTGGCAACAGGCCCGAGACGCCCAGGCCGGTGCCAGGACCGATCAAGGCGATCGGTGCGCCAACAATGGCAACACCGCCGCCAACAGGGCACAGGTCAGATGCTGTGAGTCCCGGCAGGCTCATGGCCAGCGCGGTAAAGTCATTGAGGAGCAGGCAGTGCTTGACACCGAGTGATTGCTTGAGCTCGTTGATGGAAAAAGTCCAGGGATTGTTCGTCATGCGCACAACGTCGTCCAGCACGGCGGTTGCAATGCCAATGCCGGCTGAGTGCGGATGAGCGTGACCGGTGGCAGCCATATAGGTTCTTGCCGAGTCAAGCAAGGTCGCACTCGCTTGGCAGCTTTGCACTGAAATATCCTGCAGTTCTGAGTCGGCGCTCTGCTGCCAGGCCCAGCGGGCATGGGTTCCGCCAACGTCGCCTAACAGTCTGGGGAAACTTTGGTTGATGGCCACGCGCCTCACTCCA
>JBAXNI010000116.1:0-8719 GCA_037133835.1 Comamonadaceae bacterium
GCTGACCCTGGAAAATTTCCGTGTTCGGGGCATGGCCGATGGCGATAAAGCAGCCCTGCAGTGGCAACTCTTCGGTCGCACCGGATTTGACGTTTCTCAGGCGCACACCCGTCACGCCGGTGGCGTCTCCCAATACTTCATCCAGCGTGCAAAAAGTTTTCAGTTCAATCTTGCCGGCGCTGACTTTTTCCATCATCTTGTCGATCATGATGGGTTCGGCCTTGAACTTGTCGCGCCTGTGGATCAGGATGACCTTGCTCGCGATGTTGGACAGATAGAGCGCCTCTTCGACGGCAGTGTTGCCGCCTCCGACGACGCAGCAGACCTGGTCCCGGTAAAAGAAGCCATCGCAGGTCGCACAGCCCGATACACCGCGTCCCATGAAGCTCGCCTCGGACGGCAACCCCAGGTATTTGGCCGATGCGCCGGTGGCAAGGATGAGCGCGTCGCAGGTGTAGCTGCCGCTGTCGCCTTGCAGGGTGAAGGGACGCTGCTGGAAGTCAACCGCATGGATGTGATCAAAGACGATTTCGGTCTTGAAGCGCTCTGCGTGAGCCAGAAAGCGCTGCATCAGATCTGGCCCCTGCACGCCGTCAACGTCGGCCGGCCAGTTATCGACTTCGGTGGTGGTCATCAGCTGGCCACCTTGGGCAATCCCCGTAATGAGCAGCGGCTTGAGGTTGGCGCGTGCCGCATAAATGGCCGCCGTGTAGCCGGCGGGGCCGGAACCGAGAATCAGGACTTGGGCATGTCGGGTATGGGACATTGTGAACGCTTTCTTGGATAAAGTTGCAGGGCCCGTGTACAGTTGGGCGTAGTATGACCTATTCACTAAATACTTTAACCTCTTCCCAAGGAGTGGACTCGTCGGAGCGCTCTGGTTGGCGACGCTTCGCCAGCGAATTTGGCCTGACAGCAGGTGCGATTGTCCTGGTTTTTTGGGTGCTTGCGCTGTTGACTTACTCGTCGCAGGATGTGGCTTGGTCCACCTCGGGTGCTGGCCCGGTGGTCATGAATCGTGCTGGATTGCTCGGCGCCTGGCTGGCAGACGGCAGCTACTTTCTGTTCGGATTTTCGGTCTGGTGGTGTGTTGCGGCCGGACTTCGGGTCTGGCTTTCAGGTTTGGCACGCTGGCTTCGCGGTCATGATCTGCTGGCTACGCCAACAGACACGGCGGCGCAACAAAGATCCCGCCTCGGCTCAAGGCGCGTCGCGTTCTGGTGCGGGCTGGCATTGTTGTTGTGCGCCAGTGCGGCCCTCGAATGGTCGCGCCTGTACAGTCTGGAAGCCCGTCTGCCGGGACACGGCGGCGGTGTTTTGGGTTATTTTGTTGGTCCGCTGAGCGTTCGTCTGTTCGGTTTTGTTGGTTCGGCACTGATCACGCTCGCATCGGCGCTGGTCGGTGCGGCACTTGTGTTTCGATTCTCCTGGGCTCAGGTTGCGGAGCGTCTGGGCGCCTGGCTCTATTTCCGGATCGACTCGCGACGCGAAAAACGTGAGCTTGAACAGGATATGGCCCTGGGGCAACAGGCCACGCGGGAGCGCGAGGAGGTGGTGCTCGAGGAGCACGAGGAGCTGGTCGAGCAACACGCCTTGCCGCTGAGAATCGAGCCGGTCCTGGCCGATGTACCCAAGAGTGAACGGGTCGCCAAGGAGCGGCAGAAACCCCTGTTTGTCGAGTTGCCCGACAGCCACTTGCCGCAGGTGGACCTGCTTGACGGGGCCTTGCTGCGCCAGGAGACGGTGTCGTCCGAGACGCTGGAGATGACGAGCCGGATGATCGAGAAGAGGCTGAGGGATTTTGGCGTTGAGGTGCGCGTTGTGCTGGCTCAACCAGGGCCGGTGATTACACGTTACGAGATCGAGCCCGCGGTCGGCGTCAAGGGCTCGCAGATTGTTGGCCTTGCCAAGGACCTGGCACGCTCCCTGAGTCTGGTGTCGATCCGCGTCGTGGAGACGATACCCGGCAAGAACCACATGGCGCTCGAGTTGCCCAATGCCAAGCGGCAATCGATCAAGCTGTCGGAAATTCTGGGTTCGCAGATCTACAACGAAGCCAAGTCCATGCTGACCGTGGGTCTTGGCAAGGACATCGTCGGCAACCCGATCGTCGCGGATCTGGCCAAGATGCCGCATGTGCTGGTTGCGGGTACCACCGGCTCTGGTAAATCGGTGGGCATCAATGCCATGATTTTGAGTCTGCTGTACAAGGCCGAGGCCAGTGATGTGCGCTTCTTGATGATAGACCCGAAGATGCTGGAAATGTCTTTCTACGAAGGCATTCCGCATTTGCTGGCACCGGTGGTGACTGACATGAAGCAGGCCGCCTACGGCCTGAGCTGGTGCGTCGCGGAGATGGAGCGACGCTACAAACTTCTCAGCAAACTGGGTGTGCGCAACCTGGCCGGCTACAACGCGAAGATCGACGAGGCCAAGGCGCATGGCGAGTTCATCTACAACCCCTTCAGTCTGACACCGGACTCCCCCGAACCGCTGGGACGCTTGCCGCATATCGTGGTGGTGATCGACGAACTGGCTGACCTGATGATGGTGGTGGGCAAGAAGATCGAGGAGTTGATTGCCCGGCTGGCGCAAAAGGCGCGTGCAGCGGGCATTCACCTGATCCTGGCGACGCAGCGTCCCAGCGTTGATGTGATTACTGGCCTGATCAAGGCCAACATACCGACACGCATTGCTTTCCAAGTCAGCAGCAAGATTGACAGCCGCACCATCCTTGACCAGATGGGGGCGGAAGCCCTGCTTGGCATGGGTGACATGCTCTACATGCCCAGCGGCACTGGCATGCCGATCCGTGTGCACGGCGCCTTTGTCAGCGACGACGAGGTGCATCGGGTCGTCAACTACCTGAAGTCCCAGGGTGCGCCGAACTACATTGAGGGGGTGCTCGAAGGTGGCACCGCCGACGGTGATGCCGATCTGACCGGTGAGGCAGGCAATGGCGGTGAAAAGGACCCGATGTACGACCAGGCTGTGGAGGTGGTGCTGAAGAACCGTAAAGCCAGTATTTCGCTGGTGCAGCGGCATCTCAAGATTGGCTACAACCGCGCCGCCAGATTGGTCGAAGACATGGAGAAGGCAGGCCTCGTGAGCGCCATGAGCAACAGCGGCCAGCGCGATATTCTGGTACCGGCTCGAGCCGAGTGATGCGGGTCGTGAACAAAGTTTTCGGCGCTGTGCTGGCATCGGCTGCCATCTCAGCGGCAGCGACGGGGCTGGAAAGCCTTGAAGCGTTTATCAAGACAGCGAAGGCCGGTCGTGCCGACTTCGTCCAGGTGGTGACGGCGCCAGCCAGGGAAGCACAGGCAGCACGTGACAAAACATCAAGCGGCAGTTTCGAGTTTTCCAGGCCGAACCGTTTCAAGTTCGTTTACAAAAAGCCGTTTGAGCAGAGCATCGTTGCAGATGGCCAGACGCTCTGGCTGTACGACGTCGATCTGAATCAGGTGACGGCGCGCAAACAGTTGCAGGCGCTGGCCTCGACACCAGCCGCCCTGATTGCATCGGCGCCGGATTTGCGGGCTTTGCAGACCGATTTCGCACTGAGTGATGCACCGGCCACGGACGGCCTGGAGTGGGTCCTTGCCACGCCGAAAGCCAGGGACAGTGCATTGCAGGGCATCCGGGTTGGCCTGCGTGGTGGCGCACTGGTTGTGCTGGAAATTCTGGACAGTTTTGGCCAACGCTCCGTGCTGACCTTCAGCCACTTCGAACTCAACCCGGTGCTGTCTGTCAAGTCCTTTGAGTTCAAGGCGCCTGCAGGGGTTGACGTCATCCGGCAGTGATATTGCTGGATCATGCAATACGTTCTGGCGTATCTGCAGCGGGTAACAACTTGCCTCTGAAGCCCAAGCACATGCCGGATCAAACGTAGTGTCACCGTACTAGTGCGACCAGCACCGGCACACTGGGTCGGTCTGAAAATTTCAGGTTGAAAACTACCATCGAAAATGGTACCGAGGAGGCATTCACAAGGCTGACCGGCAACTCCAGAATTGACGCATCGCTTCATCAACGGTGACAACATTCTGAGGAGAGTTTCCATGAAACGCAGTCTCAACAAGTTTTACTCGCTGGCACTTTTGACCTCGATCGGCGCGGCCAGCACGTCGTCGTTTGCACAGACATATGTGGCAGAGAGCACCACGGCCAGTGGCATGGGTCTCAACCTGGTGCTTCCTGTCAACTCTCCGAGCACGGATGCCGGGAATTATTGGACGGGCATGCTCAACATCACACCCAGTCAGACACAGGGTGGGGCCGGCTCAACGTTCGCGGCGTTTTGCATCGATCCTTCGCAGTATTCCAACGCCGGCGTAGCGAACTACAGCGTGTCGTCCGGTCTGGGAGCGCTGGGAAGCACCAACGCCGCCTGGGTATCCAACCTGTATTCGCAAAACTATGCCAGTTCAATTGGAAATTCCACGAGTGCTGCGGCGTTTCAACTTGCCCTTTGGGATCTGGCCAAGGATGATGGCAACCTGACAACCGGCTCTGTCCAGGCAACCGCTTCAACCAACTCCGCGGTTCTCAATCTGGCCAATAGCATGATCTCTGGCGCAAAGTCCGGTCCCGGTTCATCGCCCTATTCATTCACCGTCTATACCAGCCCTACTGCGCAAGACTACGTCGTTGCATCCGTTACTCCCGTTCCGGAACCCGAAACCTACGCCATGCTGCTGGCTGGGCTGGGGCTGATTGGGGGTATCGCACGCCGGCGCAAGAGCACGCCGGACTGATTGATTCGATAGCTGTCACCATTGAACGGGGGCTTCGGCTCCCGCTTTTTATGGGTGCTTCACTCAAATTCGTGAAGAGCCCCTTTGTTTGCGTGGTTGAGCGCCTGACCGCAAACCCCATTGGCGATGGCATTCTGTCGGGCAACTCCGAAAAGTGTTTTGTCAACTGAACGCGCTGCGCGCGCTGGCAAGGTCGATTTCGCCGCGCAACACCTTCTCGATACCGTCCTGCCGGAGCAGGGCCATGCCATCAAGAATCGCGGCCTCAGCGATCTGCGCCGCCGTGGCGTGCTCATGGATCAACTGCCGGATGCGAGGCGTGGCCACCAGGAGTTCATGCAGTCCGACCCGACCTTTGTAGCCGCCATTGCAGGCCGGGCAACCTTTCGAATGGGCTGCGTACAGCGTCAGTTGCCCTTGCGGACCGAAGGCTGCATGCCATGCCCTGACCGTGGCAGCAAGTTCCAGCCGCGTGCCAGCGCAATACTCCCTTGCGAGTTCGGCGAGATCCTTGTCGCTGACTGCGTAGGGCTGTTTGCACTTGACGCAAAGTCTGCGCGCCAGTCGCTGCGAAAGAATCCCGAGCAGCGCATCGGCGAAGTTGAATGGATCCATGCCAAGGTCAAGCAGCCGCACAATGCTTTCTGCGGCACTGTTGGTGTGCAGGGTGGATAAGACCAGATGTCCGGTCAACGAGGCTTCGATGCCAATCTTGGTCGTCTCCTCATCCCGCATTTCGCCGACCATGATGACATCCGGATCTGCGCGCAGGAAAGCGCGCATGGCAGCTGCAAAAGTCCAGCCGATCTTTGCGTTGACCTGGACTTGGCGCAGACCTGGTTGCGTGATCTCGATGGGATCTTCAGCGGTCCAGATCTTGGTCTCGCGCTGGTTAAGGTGGCGCAGCAACGAGTGCAATGTGGTTGTCTTGCCAGAACCGGTCGGCCCACACACCAGGATCAGCCCGTAGCTGCGGGCCACCATCTTCGTCAACTCCTCAAGATTGCGCGCGGATAGCCCCAGCTTTTCTATCGGCAGCGGCTCGGCCCCGGCAAGAATGCGCAGCACCACATCCTCGAGATTGTTCGCCGTCGGAATGACGGCAACGCGCAGTTCGATCGGAATGCCCCCATGCTTGCCGAAGTCAATCTTGCCGTCCTGTGCATGCCGATGCTCCGAGATGTCCAGCTCGGCCATGATCTTGATGCGCGATACCGTCGAATTGCGGTAGGCCGGATCCAGTTCGAGATAGTCGGACAAAATGCCATCCTTGCGGAACCGGATCAGCATGTTGTGACTTCCCTGGTTCGCCTCGATGTGAATGTCAGAGGCCCCCTGCGAGTGGGCGTCCATGATCATCTTGTTGACGAGCCGCACCATGGTGCTTTCGCTCACTCGCGATGCGGCGCCGTCGAACTGTGCCTGCTCAGCCGCCTTCGGTGCGTCCCGCGACAACTGACTTGCGAGGTCGTGCATCTCCAGCATTTCGAGTTCGTCGCGCGACTGTGAAGCAGCAGTTTGGGGTTTGTCGCCCACGGCCGCTGCCTCATCCCAGTTAAAGGGCAAACTGCGGTCCTGCAGTGCCGCATATTCTTTGGCGATACGCGTCTGCAGGTCGGCCGCGCCTGCCATCACCGGGACAATCGCCAGACCCGTGGAAAACCTCAACTCCCGTGTGAAGTCGATCGCGAGCGGGTTCACTACGGCGATCACAAGTGCATTCTTCGTGCGAAACAAGGGCAGCATCTGGTGCCGCTTCGCGAAACTTGCCTGTGACAGCTTCAGTGCCTCAATGTCAACCTTGAACTCGCGCACATTGATGAACGGAATGCCCAGCTTCAAAGCCAGAACTTCCTGTATCTGCTGGCGCGATACCGCGCCCATGTCGACGAGAATCTCTCCGATCGGCCGGTCACGGTTGTCCTTCTGAGCTGTCAGTGCCAGATCAAGTTGGTCCTGCGATACGAGATTGGCCTCCATGAGCACTTGCCCTATCCGGACGTTCGGGCGTCGCTCCTGTTCCTTGAGGGCCTTGGCCAATTCCACAGGCGACACAATGGCGCGTTTGCGCAGGAATTCACCGATCGGCTCGGTCCTGAGCGCGGTCTGTTTGTCCAGGGCTTTGGCAAGTGCCCGGGGCGCCACGATGTGGTCAGCGGCCAGCGCCTCTCCGATCAGTTGACCAATGCTGACATCTTTCAATGCCTTGGCGGGAATGAAGCACGACGTGGTGGTCCCGGCGCTAGCGTCCATGGGAAACACGAACAACCCGGACGCTTCCTTGACAAAGCCGCGCGTCGTGCCAGAGAACTCGCCACCGTCAGTGAACAGGATGCGAAAATTCTTTTGCTCAGCGATATGAGCTTGAGCCCCTCCGATGCCTTCAATGGCCGCCGTGTCCGGCTTCAGCAGCAAAGGCTCGATGATCCGCACCATTCGGACCTTGTCGACAACCAGTGGCGTCAGTTCCCCGGATTGGGCCACGGTGAGTCCGATCACGCCCTTGTCAGGCTCGAACTGTGTCAGCTGGCCCGAAACAGCCCGCCCGTCGATGAGTTCGACAACGCAATCGCGGCCATCCACGCTCATGGCTCCGTCGGCCGGCATGTAAAACGGCGGCATTGGCCAACGCAGGTCCATGGTTGTCATAGCTTTTTGCCCACTTCTTTTGCACCTTATCTTACAACGCAGGAACCACGCGGCTGACCTTCAGCCACTGCGAACTCAATCCCGCGCTGCCGGGCAAGACTTTTAAATTGGGAGCGCCTGTTGGGTTGGATGTAATGCGGTAGTGATTGGTGGTGGCAGAGATTGGGGTATGGGCCCCAACCTCTGTTCGTCACCCTGCTGGATCACGCGGCAAGATAAAGGGGTCGGTGACGGGCTGGTTGGCAGCGAGGCACCCGCCTTCTTGTTGAGGATGACCTTGTGACCTGTGCGGGTATACCTCGGCAATGTCCAGTCGCTATAAAAGATATAGTACGCTGACTCTCGATGCAATGATGCATTCCCGTTCGATCAACTGAGGAATCATATGATTCGCATCAAACGCTCCGCAAGAGCCACCGTCGCTCTGGTCGTATTGCTTTGTGCGAGCCCCGCCACGTGGGCCCAGTCGCCGGCAAGGTCTTTTGTCGACATGGTCAGCAAATTTACGCTGACTCCGACAAGTGAACCCGAGTCCGAGATGCTTGCCAAAACAGCGGTAGCGGTGAACTTCATCAAACGCATGGATTTACCGCAGGCCAACATAGCCATCAACGAAGCCTTGCAACTCGACGCCCGCAACTCCTACCTGCATTTCTTGAACGGTTTCGTGTACCACCTGCAGGCCAGGCAGGGGGACTCCCAAAAGAATGAAATGGCGATTGAGGGCTACCAGCAAGCCCTTCGGATCGACCGGGGTAACTGGATTGCCCAGGAGTTTTTGGGGCTGGCCTACATGGACCTCAAAAAATTTGATCAAGCCAAAGGGCAGTTTTCTGAAGTACTCCTGATGTCGCCCGACAGCACCGTGTCGCTCTACGGGCTGATGGTGGCCTCGTACCTGACAGGTGATGCCATCACGGCCTGTGCCATGGCCGATCAATTCAAAAAAACCTCCACTGAACTCAATGACGGCTTCATCCGCTCAAGCGTTTCGGTATATGCATCCTGCGGTGCCTTCGACAAGGCCGACCTGATGCGCGTCGAGTTGGGCAAACTCAAGCGCGAACCGGCCGATCTTGGGCGCGTGGACCAGCGACTGGCGCAGTGGAAGTCTTTTTATCGACAACAAGCGACGGACAACTCAAGCTCATCAGCCAATTCAGTCGTTGGCATGATTCAAACGAGCTTGGGCAGCGCCACGACCGATGCACCGCCGGAACGCTTTGCGCAGGCGTTCACCGTGCCAAGCATGCCCACCCGTGTCGCGCCGCGCCCGGAGCCAGCCAGCGTAAAAAGCAGCGTTGAAACGCCAA
>JBAXNI010000117.1:0-8705 GCA_037133835.1 Comamonadaceae bacterium
GACCACGGCTACGCCGCCACGGGTTACTTCCCGGACGCGGATGGCGAGGTCGGCCAGTTCCTCAAGAAAACCTTCGCCAGCGGGCGCAACGCCAAGGGCACCGGTCTTACACAAAAAGACTGCGGCCCCTTCGTGCCGCCCGTAGCGCTCCAGATCAACAGCCCGCACGGCGCGCACCTCCTGGCCGTCGGCCGCTGGAAGTGGAAGAGCCAAGGCGGCTACCCGACGTTGACGCACGGCGGCCTCTCATTGCTCGAGGTGCTGTCACCGTTCGTCGAGCTCACGAAATAAGGAAACGCGCTGCATGGCAACCAAAAAAGAACAATTAGCGAGTGAAGTCGCCGAGGCTGTAGGCGCAGGCAAGGCCGTTGCAATGGAGACGGTTGATTTCAACGACCCGAATCGTTCAAAGACTTGTCTGGAAGTCGATTTCCCGATCCTACGTATTAACGAGTTAGCTGCAGTAGAAGCATCCTCTGGCGCAACAAAAAAACCAATCTATCAACTTTCAAAATGGTGGGCTCGGAGACAGCCGAGCGTGTTCCGTTCGATGTTGATCGCGGCCGCCACGAAAGCTCCCGATGACAAATCGCACGCGGCCAAGCTGGTGTGGGACAACTACTACGCCAACCACCAAAAAAAGGGGGCATTCAAGAACCTGAAGGTGGCCGACATCTTCATGGGCGGCGGTACCACACTGGTGGAAGGCTCGCGCCTTGGAATGCAGATGGTTGGCAACGATCTGAACCCGGTGGCGTGGTTCGTGGTGAAGCAGGAATTGGCCAACGTCGATCTCGACGAGGTGAAGCGCTTGCTCGCCGACATCGAGACCGAGGTCAAGCCGCAGATCATGCCGTACTACTATTGCGACGGGCCGAATGGCGAGAAAGGCAAATGGAAGCATGTGCCGAGCAAGCGCGTGATGGGGGCGGATTTCGATCCGCTCAATCTGACGCACGAACAACGCCGCGAATACAGCTACGAAGGCCCGGAAATCATCTACACCTTCTGGGCCAAGCATGGCCCGTGTCAGGTGACGGGCTGCGGCCATCGCACCCCAATCATGAGCAGCCCGGTGATGGCAGTGAAAACCATCAGCGTCAAACATTGGGAACATAGGTGCAGCAAGTGCGGCGTTGATTTCCATGTTGAGGAAAATGAGGCACGCATGGCACCCGATGCGCCGCTGTATGTCGCGCCGGGCGAATATCCGCATTCGACACTCGACCCCAAGCGCGGAGTGCTTTGCCCGCACTGTGGCCACACTGAGATGGTCAAGCTAGGCAAAGGCAAGAACAAAAAGGTCGAACTCAGTCTACTCGTGCATCCGCAATGGCTCACAGGTAGCGCAAAACAGGACGCAAACGGCTTGCCATTCGGTGGCGCTGCGCAAGACGACGCTGCATCTTCAGCTCGTTGGAATCAGGAGCGCGCCTCCAAAATTCGATTGTTGGAAGTACGCGGCGAGTTGCCGGATGAGGTTACTTGCCCCGAGACAAAGTGCACCTTCAAACCGGATGTTGGCACGGTACCCAAGAAGTCGCACTACTCCTGTAGTGGATGCGGAACTGTGCAAAACGTATTGACCACAGTCAAAGCAAGTGAGAAGACTGGGCCAATGGCGGCTTACGCAATTCAAAGTTATGACCCTAAACGTAATGCTGCTGGGATGCCGTACAGCGGTCGTTTTTTTGCGGCGTTCGGTACCGAGCAAGCGCGCCAGTATGACGCAGCGGCAGCTGAGTGGGAGTCGCGCAAAGATACAGATCTTTCCGATTATTGGCCTAGATCTGAACTCTCTCTCGGCTGGAAAACCCACGGATGGGGAATTCCAGAGCATGGGTTCACGCACTACTGGACGATGTTTAATCCTCGCCAGCTGCTGATTTTTTCCTTGCTTCTCAAGGCAATAATGAATACGGGCGAACACTCATGGAAAACTCGCGAGTATGTATTAGCCGCATTTCAACAATATCTCCGAAATAACAACAGTTATTCGTTCTGGAATATTCAGGCAGATCAACTTGAGCCACATTTTTCGAACAACAACTATCACCCAAAAGCATTACCAATTGAAAATAATGTTTTCGGCCCTATGGGTCGGGGAAATTGGCACTCCTGTGTAGAAGGTCTTGAAGAACTGGTTGAATGGGCTAGCAATCCGTGGGAAACGGTCGCAACAAGTTTTCTTGAGTCATCAAAGTCTGAGGCGGCCAAATTATGCTCGGGGAAAAGTGAGAAGGCGTGGCCAAATGATCCTATTGGACCGGTAGAAATTTACCAGGGATCTTCGACTGATTTAGTGCAGATTGGTCAGGAGTCCATTGATTTGGTAATTACTGACCCACCATTCGGCGAGATCATGCAGTACGCGGAGCTAGCCGATTTCTTTTACGTATGGCTGCGTCTTGTATTGCGTAGTCATTACCCATCTATATTTGAGACTGAACATTCTCCAAAGTCTATGGAGGCCGTCGCTAACCCTTTCAGAGAGCCCGAAGATCCGAACGGTTTTTACAAGAGACTACTGACTGGATGTTGGAGAGAAGCTTCGAGAATAATGAAGCCTGGTGGGATTCTTGCATTCACATTCCACCATGACAAAGATGAGGCTTGGGCCTCAGTTCTTGAGTCACTTTTTGATGCCGGTTTCTATCTTGAGGCGACCTACCCTATTCGATCTGACCAAACAAAGGGTGATAACGCGCAGTTTGGATCGCAGAAAATTGAATACGACATTATTCACGTCTGTCGCAAGCGCACTGAGGAGCCCAAGGCGGTGAGCTGGGGCCGGATGCGCCGCGAGGTCATGGCCGATGTGCGTCAGTTGCAGGGGATGCTGGAGAACCACGCCAAGGAAGGCCTGCCTGCCGCCGACATCCAGGTGATCCGGCGCGGCAAGGCGCTGGAATACTTCTCGCGCCACTACGGCAAGGTCTTTGTGGACGAGGGGCGCGCAATCTCCGTCAAAGATGCGTTGGTCGGTATCAACCAGCTCATCGACGAGGACGCGGACAAGGGCAAGGAACCGCCGCCAGTCAATGCCGAGCCGATGACCCGCCAATTCCTTCGCACTTTCGGCAACGCCACCGAAATGAAGCGTGACCAGCTCCAGAAATTTCTCAAGGGCTCGATCACCACGCCCGACGAATTCGAGCAACGCGGTTGGTGCTCGGAGAAAAGCAAGGTCGTCACGCGGGTGAATCCGCTGGACTTCGCGCGCGACTGGTCAGGCAAACACAAGCGCCGTTTGACCTCGGACTTGGATCAGGCGCTGGTGCTTATCGGTGCGTGCTTCGATGGCAGCGGCATCAATGCCTCCGACACGCTGAAGAACGAAAACTTCAAGCCCCACGTGGCGCTCAAGCCTTTGCTGGAATGGCTGCACAAGCACGGCCCCGATCAAGCCAGTCGCAATGCGGCCTCTCGCGCGGTCTCGATCTACAACGGCTGGGTGGCCACTCATGCGGTCAAGCCGACGCAGAGCACGCTGTTTGAGGAGTACGAGCTATGAAGCAACTTCTCGACACAGTGTGGCAGCGGCGCGGAACGAGTTGGGTTTGGAACGAGGAAGCACGCAATCAGGTTTGTGTGGCTAGCGAGGTCTGGAGCCTGCGCCAGTTCGTGCAGGCGGTCGGAAAATGGCCGGAAGACCTGCCAAGCAATGAAAACACGCTGGTAGTAGCGGGCTTGGAAGGTGGCCTTGATTTACTGACTCCAGAGGATGCCGAGACGTGGCTGGGCGATTCGGTGAAGCAGGCGATCCAGTCGTTCCAGGACGCCTATGACGGACAGGCCGCCTTGATCTTCTGGCTGCCATCCGGTCAGGGGCGCATCAAATTCCATCCCGCCACCGACTCGGTTGAGTGGCGCTGCGCGGCACCGCATAGCGACAGGCTGCTCGCGTTCGGTCGCATTCTGTGGGGTGAGGCCAACGAGTATCCGCAGGAGATACTGCTCCGCGAAGGCAGCAATCCTGCTGGCCTGTTCCATTTGCGGATTACCTGAGGTCGGCGCGTGGAAGTAGTGAATCAGTTTCAGCCCGGCGAGCGGATCACCCATCACGAATTCGGCCAAGGCGTAGTCCTTGATCCGGCCCGCGACGGCTACCTGCGCGCATTTTTCGGCGTGGGCGAGCGCCGTGTGCCGGTTGGCTCTGTTCGCCGCCAACTGTCCCGCACCGAACGAATCTTGCGTGCCGTGGATGGCAACGCCGAGCGCGCACGCAAGGCATGGTTGTCGTATGAGGCCCATGCCCTGCCGGTGATGGAGAGCGCCTCGGCACTGACCTCGGCCAAAATTGATCTGCTGCCGCATCAGGTGGTGTTAACGCACCGGATTGCCACCGCATCACCCCGCCGATTTCTCATTGCCGATGAGGTTGGTTTGGGCAAGACCATCGAGACCGCGCTGATCCTGCGCGAGTTGGCAAGCCGGGGTGAGCTGGTCCGTGCATTGATGGTGGTGCCTGCCGGGCTGGTAAACAACTGGCACCGTGAGCTCAACGAGGTTTTCAATCTCGACTTTGAGGTGTTCGGCTCCGAGGGTGACATTACAGACCGCAAGACCAACGCCTTTGCCAAGCATGACCTGCTGATTGCCAGCATAGACACCCTGAAACGCCCGGCACGCATCAAACGCCTGTTGGATGCACCGCGCTGGGATTTGGTGGTGTTCGATGAAGCCCATCACCTGACCGCTTACCGCGTCGGTGGCAAGGTCAGGAAGACCGAAAACTACAAGCTGGCCGAGGCGCTGAAGGATCATTCGCGTGATCTGATGCTCTTGTCTGCCACGCCGCACCAGGGCAACCATTTCCAATTCTGGATGCTGGCGCAATTGCTGAACCCGACGCTGTTCGGCAGCCCGGAAGAAATGTTGGAGCAGCGGCACCGCCTGAACACGGTGATGTTCCGCCGAACCAAGGCCGATGCCTGCCAACCCGATGGTTCGCCATTGTTTGCGCGGCGCTGGGTGCACACCGAATCCTTTGTGATGGGTGACGAGGAGCGCCGGTTCTACGAGAAGCTGCGCGAGTATCTCGAAGACGGGTTCAATCTGGCGCGCCGCCAAGGCGGCAAGGGCCAGGCTCTCGGCTTCCTGATGGCCATATTCCAGAAGATTGCTGCATCGAGCTTTGCCGCCGTCCGACGAACGCTGAAGCGCCGACTATTGATGCTTACCTTGCACGAGGCGTTTCTGCGCGACAAGGACCTGGACATCGAAGGCCGCGAGCGCCTGACCGAAGAAGCGCGCGAACTGATCTACGAGGAGTTCAAATTCTCGCGGGACAGCATTGGTCGCAGCGAAGTGGATCGCGTACTCGCTGACCTCAAGTATCGATTGGTCAAGAAGCTGGACGAGGAAGCGCTGGAATTGGCCTCCGATCCCTATGGCAGCGAATATGGAGCCGTGCACGCTGAAGAAGCCGCATCGGCTGTCGTGGAACTGCACCTGCCTGAAGAGCGCCTTCGCATTGGCGATCTGCTCAAGGTCTTTCCACAGCAGCGTGAAACCAAAGCACAGAAGCTGCTCGATGGCCTTGGCATTTTGTGGCGGCAGAACCCGAACGAGAAGATTGTGATATTTGCCACCTACCTCGGCACAGTGGATTTGATTGCACGCGAGATTGAGCAAACCTTCCCTGGGCAAGGCGTGGTGGTACTGCGGGGCGGCGATCACGGGGCCAAGGTGGCGGCAGAGCGCCGCTTCCGACTGAAGGACGGGCCGCGCGTCATGGTTTGCACGGCGGCGGGCCGAGAAGGTATCAACCTTCAGTTTGCGCGAATCCTTTTTAACTTTGACCTGCCGTGGAACCCGATGGACATAGAGCAGCGCATCGGTCGCATCCACCGTTACGGTCAGAACCATACGGCGCAGGTCTACAACCTAGTGCTGTCGGACACGATAGAGGGGCGGATTTTCTTGCTGCTCGACGAGAAGCTCACAGAGATCGCCAGGACCGTCGGAAAGGTCGATGACCAAGGCAATGTTGCCGAAGACCTGCGTGCGCAAATTCTTGGGCAGTTATCCGAGCGACTCAACTACGACCGCCTGTATCAGGAAGCGCTGTCCGACCCAGAGCTGAAACGCACCCAGGTGGAGCTTGAGGCAGCCCTGTCCAATTCACGGGAAGCACGACAGGTGGTGTTCGATCTGTTCCAAGACCTCAATGGCTTCAGCCTGGATGAATACAAACCATTCTCTGACGTGTCGTCGGGCCTGGATCGGCTGGTGCGCTTCCTGTCGGCGGCGGTTGCGGATCGCCAGCAGCGCCTCGTCAAGGTAGATGAGGAAACCTACGATCTTGTGACCGTTGACGGTGCTCGTCGGGCTCGGTTCTCTCTGAACCGCGACACGGCCACAGGTAGCGATGACGTGGAATTGATGGGGCTCGATCATCCTCTGATGCAGGAAGAACTCGGCCGGTGGCGCAGTGTGCCGCCAGAAGAAATTGGCATTGCCGTCTCAGGTGATGTGGACGAACCCGTACTGCTGTCATTCTGGATGGTCGAGGCATCAGCCAGCAAGGGTGAGCGCCGCGTCGTGGTGCAGCCGATTGCGGTCAAGCAAGACGGCACGCGGGTGCCTGCGGTGGAGCGGCAATGTGAACGCTACCTGCAGGCCCCGACAGCCACTCCGAGATTCACACCGGATCAGCGGCTCGATCTCTTTTCACGCGCTGTCGAACCTACGCTGCAGCGTGAGCTAAGGCACAAGGGCGCAGCGAATGGCGATGGCAGCTACTCGGCCGAATTGATCGGCTATGTCGAGATCGTTGTTCAGGGGACCTGATGCTCTGATTGCTAGTGATTCTGCTGGCCCGCATGCCAACTGCGCCGATCCCCATGCGCCTCCTAGCCTACCCCTATACCGCCGCAGTAACCTTGTGCGTGGACGCCCGCGTGGGGGTTGCAAAGGCTTGTTCAGCCAACTCACGCTTGCTTTGCAGCAGCAATTCGATCTCGGATGGTGTCAATCGCCTCGGTGCGGGCGAGGTACCGAGCTTCTGATTCAGTAAGCGCGTCGAAGGCGTGAGCGAATTGTCCGATCCACCAGTTTTCAAGTTCTGCTCCATGTTTACCCTTCAATTCTTGTAAGCGCCCTGACGATAGTGCGAGTTTGGCGGAATGAGGTTTGCCCGTCAAGGATACTGCCGCAAGCACTTTGCCGCCTTGGGATTCGAGATACCCTTTCAAATTGGCCAGCGTGCCGCCCATTCCGACGAAATCATCGACCAGCACGTACTCGCAACCGTTTTGCACCGTGCCAGCAAACTCCGCTTGACGCGCCAACCGCGAAAACCCGTCAGCACCGGTGTGTGTCACCACGTTAATTTGCGCCACACCCAGGTCATGCGGCCAACCGACGGCCTTGCTGATCTCCACCGCAAACGCCTCGGGAATAGCGTTTATGCCTTCACGCTCGTAGGCATGAGCACTCACCAGCGTGGGCGTGTGACCTCGCAACAAATCAACGAGCCGCTGGTTTTGCTGCTCACTCATCGTGTCGTTAACCAGCGCAGTTGCCGAACGTCCGTCCCCCGCTTTTGCTGCCTTATAGGCTGGATGCTGCTTTACCGCCGACTCACCGGCGTGAATCAGCACGTCGGGGAAGTTTCCCCACGGGGTGCGCGGCGGTTTGATGGTTGCTGACATGCTTTGCATTTTCTCACGCACCCCAGGCATTGCAGCTACCCCACCGCATGCCACAGCAACATGATGGCCGTGAGAAACATGCCCAGGCACACCAGGCGGTAAAACAGCAGCGGATTCATGCGCCGCGTCATCCGCCGAATCAGACTCGTTCGAGAATCAGCGCAATACCCTGTCCGACACCAATGCACATGGTGCACAGGGCGTAGCGGCCGCCGCCCTCATGCAACTGGTTGACCGCTGTCGTGGCCAAGCGTGCGCCGGAGGCTCCCAGCGGATGGCCCAGCGCAATCGCGCCGCCCCAGCGGTTTACGCGCTCATCATCGTCCTGCAAGCCCAGCAGCCTCAGCACCGCCAGACCCTGCGCGGCAAAGGCTTCGTTGAGTTCAATCACATCGAGTTGCGCCAGCGTCAAGCCGGTCAAGGCCAGCACTTTTTGCGTGGCCGGTGCCGGGCCGATGCCCATGACACGCGGCGCGACTCCGGCGGTGGCCATGCCGAGCACGCGCGCCCGGGGCGTCAAGCCGTTCTTGGCAGCCGTCGCTTCATCGGCCAGCAGCAAGGCACAGGCGCCATCATTGACGCCGCTGGCGTTGCCGGCAGTCACCGTGCCATCCGGGCGCACGATGGGCTTGAGTTTGGCCAGCGCCTCCAGACTGGTTTCGCGCGGATGCTCGTCCTTGTCAACCACGATCGGGTCGCCCTTTTTCTGCGCCAGGCTGACCGGCGTGATTTCACGCGCCAGGTGCCCCACCTTTTGCGCCGCAACGGCTTTCATCTGACTCGCCAGCGCCATCTTGTCCTGCGCTTCGCGGCTGATCTTGTGTTCAACAGCCACGTTCTCCGCCGTCTCTGGCATGGCGTCGGTACCGTACTTTTCTTTCATCAGCTTGTTGACGAAACGCCAGCCGATGGTGGTGTCGTAAACCGCGTTGTTGCGGCCAAAAGCGCTGTCCATCTTGGGCATGACAAAGGGTGCCCGGCTCATGCTCTCCACACCGCCGGCAATCATCAGGCCGGCTTCACCGGCGCGGATGGCGCGCGCTGCCG
>JBAXNI010000118.1:0-8559 GCA_037133835.1 Comamonadaceae bacterium
CTTCATATCGGAGGCTATGATACTTGGCTATGTCACGCAAACTCAAAAAAGGCTACTTTGTTCGCGGCGAATTTGTCGCCGAGGGCAGCGAGCGCGATCTCGAACTCAAACGAGAACTGAAAGGTACGGACGAGCAAAGTCGCACCGACCTGAAGCGCGAAAGCACTGAATTGCAGAAACTCGGCGAGGAGTTGCTGACGCTGCGCGCAGACTTGATGGAGCGGCTTGAGTTGACCGAAAAACTCAAGGATGCTGTACTGGAGGCCAAACGCATCACCAATTTCGAAGGCAAACGCCGCCAGATGCAATTTATTGGCAAACTGATGCGCCTGGTGGATCCGGCTGTGCTGGAAACGGTTCGCGCAGCCTTGACCGAACAGAACAGTGGCTCGGCACAGGAAAACCTGATCCTGCATTTGGCCGAAAACTGGCGCCAGCGCTTGCTCGACTCAGAGGACGCCTTCCGCGAGTGGCTGAACCAATGCCCGGACACGGATACGCAGCAACTTCGCGCCCTGATTCGCCAGGCCAGAAAGGATGCTGTTCCCGAAAGGCCCGGCGCGGCCGTGCGACATGGCCGCGCTTACCGCGACATCTTTCAAATCCTGCGCGAACACCTGACGAACCACGAGGCGGCCAGCCCATGAACACAGCAAGCTCCGCTCCTTTGGAGAGCGTTAAGATTGGCATCGTCTCTGTCAGTGATCGTGCCTCCAGCGGCGTCTATGTTGACAAGGGCTTGCCGGCATTGCAGGGCTGGCTGATACGCGCCTTGAGGAATACAGTCGAGTTCGAGCCACGACTGATAGCTGACGAGCAGATCCGCATCAGCCAAACCCTGATTGAACTGGTTGATGCCGGCTGCGCGCTGGTTCTGACGACCGGCGGTACCGGTCCGGCCTTGCGCGACGTGACACCGGAAGCAACGCTGGCAGTCGCCCACAAAGTGATGCCGGGCTTTGGCGAACAGATGCGCCAGATCAGCCTCAAGTTCGTGCCGACAGCGATCCTCTCAAGACAAGTGGCCGTGATTCGCGATCAGACCCTGATCATCAACCTGCCGGGGCAACCCAAGTCGATTCAGGAAACCCTGGAAGGATTGCGTGATGCAAACGGCGAATCCTTGATGGCCGGGATTTTTGCGGCGGTGCCCTACTGCATAGACCTGATTGGTGGACCCTACCTGGAAACCAGGGAAGAAGTGTGCAAGGCTTTTCGTCCCAAGTCGGCACTGCGACCCGCAGCACTGACCTGAGATTGCCGATTTCCTGTCATCCCGGACTCGATCCGGGATGCAGTGCCACGCATTCACTGGATTGCGGGTGCTGAAACCCCGGACCTGATCCGGGGCAGCAATGACACGGTGACTACTGCCCAAGCGAACTACTTGCCAACCAGTTCGTTCAGCCTGGCAGCCTCAAAATGTTCGCTGCGCGCCGCGTCGCCGGGCACACAATCAGCCTCCTCGCGCCGCGCCGAAAGCTTGTCGATGGTCTGCCACAGCATCGCAATCTGGTGCTCCTGAGCCGCCGCATGATCGATCAGACCGCGCATCGCCTGGCTCAGGGGATCGTCATTCTGCGTCACCCCATAGGCAGAAAAACCCATTTTTGACGCTGCTTCCTCGCGCTTCACGTCCAGTTCGGCCTGAATAATGCGAGCGGGGTTGCCTACCGCCGTGGCACCCGCGGGCACCGGCTTGGTGACGACAGCGTTGGAGCCCACCTTGGCGCCATCGCCCACGGTAAAGCCGCCCAGCACCTGCGCGCCAGCGCCTATCACCACGTTGCGCCCCAGTGTTGGATGGCGTTTGGCACCCTTGTAGAGCGAGGTTCCGCCGAGAGTGACGCCCTGATAAATTGTGCAGCCGTCGCCAATTTCGGCAGTCTCGCCCACCACCACACCCATCGCATGGTCGAAGAAAACCCCGTCTCCGATACGAGCGCCTGGATGGATCTCGATGCCGGTCAAAAAGCGGGCGGCATGCGAAATAAAGCGGCCCAACCACCTGAGTCCATGACCCCAGAACCAGTGTGCCGGTCTATGCAGAATGAGTGCGTGCAATCCCGGGTAGCAGGTCAGGACCTCCCAGCGCGTTCGCGCCGCTGGATCGCGGTCCAGAATGCACTGAATGTCGGAACGTAGTCTGGAAAACATGATCGAAGTCTAATCTTTTGTTGCTGCCCTGGCTGACGGCAGGGCGTTGGGCGCCAGGCCATCGCGATCCATCATCTTCGCAATGCCGCGCAGGATGTGAATTTCCTCCTGCGTCAGGCTGGCGCGATTGAATAACTGGTTCAGCCTGGGCATCAGTTTCTTCGGCGCCTGCGGGTCCAGAAAGCCGATGCTCACCAAGGCCTGCTCCCAATGTGCCAGCATGCCGGCGAGCTGGGCCGCATCAGCCCGCTCGGACGGCCCGGTAGCGTCCGCCACCGCATAGCCACCCAAAGCCAGCCGCCACTCGTAGGCAATGACCTGTACCGCCGACCCCAGATTCAGCGAGCCAAATTCCGGGTTACTCGGAATGCTCAGTGCCACATGGCAGCGGTAAACGTCTTCGTTTTGCATGCCGAAGCGCTCCGAGCCAAACAGAAAGGCGACACCTTGTCCAGACCCGCATTCGACTCTGGACAGTTGCTCAAAATGCTGACGTGGCGCCACCGCAGGCGGGCCGAAGTCACGCGGTATCATGGCGGTCGCACACAGATGGGTGATACCGCCCAGTGCCTCATCGAGCGTGGCGACGATGCGCGCGTTCTTCAGCACGTCCAGCGCGCCACTGGCGCGCTGAATGGTCTCTTCCCGGTTCAAGACATTGGCCCAGCGTGGCGCGACCAGCACCAGATCATCAAAACCCATGGTTTTCATGGCGCGCGCAGCCGCGCCAACGTTGCCGGCGTGGCTGGTGTTGATCAGGATAAATCGGGTTTGCATCGTAGCCCGTTAAAATGCAGCTATTGTCGCTGGCAAAAATGGTTGTCATTGCTGCCCCGGATCAGGTCCGGGGTTTCAGCACCCGCAATCCATGGATGCCGGATCGAGTCCGGCATGACAGCCGTTAAAGGGATAGAGCGAAAGTTCCGTCCACAAACCTAGAAGTTATTCATGTCCCCCAATCTGCATCCCATGATCAATGTGGCCATCAAGGCAGCGCGCGCTGCTGGTGCCATCATCAACCGTGCCGCGCTGGACGTGGAGTCGGTCCGGATTTCACAAAAGCTGGTGAATGACTTCGTGACGGATGTTGATCATGCTGCTGAACAAATCATCATTGAGACGCTGCTGGCGGCTTACCCGGGGCACGGCATCCGGGCTGAGGAATCTGGCGATCAACATGGCGCCAAGGACTCGGAATTTGTCTGGATCATTGACCCGCTGGATGGCACCACCAACTTCATTCATGGGCTGCCTGTGTATTGCGTCAGCATTGCACTTGCGGTCAAGGGCAAGGTCGAACAGGCGGTCATCTACGATCCCAGCCGCAACGACCTGTTTACCGCTACGAAGGGGCGCGGCGCCTACATGAACGACCGCCGACTGCGCGTCTCCAAGCGGATCAAGCTGCAGGAGTGTCTGATTTCGACCGGCTTTCCGTTCCGCCCCACCGATGACTTCAATACCTACCTGCGCATGATGGGTGATGTGATGCAGCGCACGTCCGGCCTGCGCCGTCCGGGTGCCGCTGCACTTGACCTGGCCTATGTCGCGGCCGGCTTCACCGACGGCTTTTTTGAAACCGGGCTGCAAGCGTGGGACGTGGCGGCCGGCTCCCTGCTCGTGACCGAAGCCGGCGGTCTGGTCGGCAACTTCACTGGTGAACCAAATTTTCTGGAACAACACGAATGCCTGGCTGGCAATCCTCGCGTCTACGGTCAGTTGGTCACGCTCCTGGGCAAGTACAGCAAATTTGCCACCGCCGCCGAAAAGGCGGCAGTGCAGGCAGCTCAGTCAGCGTAAATTCCGGCCTTCTGGATGATGGGGCTCCACTTGGCGATCTCCGCCTCCAGCTGAGTCTTCAATCCAGCCGGCGTCACCTTGTCCATCGGCGCGATGTCTGAACTGAGTTCAGCCATGCGCTGCTTGAGCATCGGATCCAGCAACGCGGCGCGCAGAGCCACATTGATCTTGTCGAGGATCGGCTTGGGCGTGCCCTTCGGTGCGTAGAGTCCGTGCCATACCTTGACCTCAAAACCCTTCAGGCCCTGCTCGTCCAGCGTCGGAACGTTCGGCAAGACGGTCAGGCGCTTGAGGGTCGTGACACCGTAGACCTTGACGCGACCGTCATTGATCATGGGCACCGTGGTCGTCGTCTGGTCGCACAACAGATCTACCTGGCCACCCAGCAAATCGTTCATTGCGGGACCCGTCCCCTTGTACGGAACTGTCGTGAGTTCAACACCGATCTGGCTCATGAAGAGCAGCCCGCAAAGGTGCGACACCGCTCCCAGACCGGCGTTGGCCAGCGACACCTTGTCCTTGTTGGCCCGCACGTAGGCTTCGAGTTCCTTGAAGTTGTTCGGTGGAAAATTCTTGCGCGCCAGCAGCGTCATGGGCACGTCAACCACCTGGCCGATGTATTCAAAGTCCTTCAGGGGATCAAAGGACAACTTCTTGTACAGGGCTGGTGCCGTTGACATGCCGAGATGGTGGAGGAAGAGCGTGTATCCGTTGGGTGCCGATCGCGCGACGCGTGCTGCGGCAATGGTGCCCCCGGCGCCGACCGTGTTTTCCACCATCACAGTCTGCCCCAGCGATTTACCCATGGGGACTGCGATCAGGCGCGCAACCAGGTCGGTCGGTCCGCCAGCTGCAAAGGGTACGACCAGGATCACCGCCCTGTCCGGCCAATTCACCTGACTCATGGCAGGCGCCGCCGCTACCAGACACAGGGCGGCCAACAAGGATGTCAACGCGGACTTGAATCTCGGCTTCATGATGGTTCCTTTACACAGGTGGAGTTTGAAATCTTTGATGAATGCATGGTGCCCAAAAGGCAGACCGAACGCAATTAGATGAATCCCTGATGACTGCGCGCCAGCGTGTGCTTTGCCAGACGTACTACAGGTCCATCGACCATACGGCCGTCCAGACTGACGACGCCACCACCGGCAGCCTCCACCGCGGCCAGCACCCGCTGCGCCCAATCGAGTTCCGCAGCGCTCGGGGAAAAAGCCGCGTTCACTGGTGCAACCTGCGCCGGGTGAATACACATCTTGGCGCCAAAGCCGAAGCGCTGACTGCGCGCCACATCCTCCTGCAACCGCGCCGCGTCCCGGGTCGCCACGGTGACGCCATCAATCGATGCTGCGAGCCCGGCGCGCCGCGCCGCAAGAATGATCGCCAGCCGCACCGGCACCAATTCAACTTCATCTGCGCCACACGCCATCCCGACATCGGCCTGAAAATCCAGGTGGCCAAAGGCCAGGCGCAGCACCTGCGGCGCAGTGGCCAGCGCATCTACTGCGTCCAGTCCGGCAAGCGACTCGACCAATGGCAACAAGGCGACGTTGGCGCCCAGCGCCTGCGCTAGTTGCCGCAACACCAAGGCAGATTCCGCCTTGGGCACCATCACAGCGCGCAAGCCCTGTCTGACCAGATCGGCAACGAGCTTCAGGTCGTCATCAATCCAGGGCGTGCCACTGGCATTCACGCGAACCATCGTACGCGCTCGCTCCGACGCACCAAACAGCCCAAAGGCGCCAGCCAGCTGATGGCGCGCCTTGTCTTTGTCCTGCGGTGCCACGGCATCCTCCAGATCGATGATGACGGCGTCAGCGCCACTGGCAAGCGCCTTGGCGTAACGCTCCGGTCGCGTGGCCGGCACAAACAGAAACGAGCGCGCCAGCGCCAGCTTTTCGCGATCAGCAGTCATACCGTCGACTCCAGTAATTTTCCGACCTTGGCCCAGGCAGCCACACCCCAAAGCGCGTTCACAGCGGTCTGCATTTCCGAGGCCGTTGCGCCACCACTGAAAGCGGCCAGACGCAGCGCCTTGGCAGTAATCTCGTCGCGGCTCAAGGTATTGCCTGGATCGCCCTTGGGTTCATCGACACGTCCGTGCAGCACACGGCCGTCGGTTGTGGTCACGCTGACCTTGCCGATCCAGCGCTGCGGGTAGGCTGTGTCCACCTCGGCATCGATCATCATCTCGACCCGATCACGCAATGTCATGGTCGCCTCATCCAGAAAGTGCTGCTCAAACTCGGTCAAGCCGGCATGTCCAAAACGTGCCGCCAGAGCCAGCGTCGTGCCCATGGAGAACTTGCTCTGGTGCACCGTCGTAGGTTGGCGCACCGGGCCGAGCACGTCGATGGCGCCCTGGTGCACGTGCGCGACCACGCGTGCCAGATCCGCAGCCTGGAGCTGGTGCTCCTGCATCAGCTGCAACAGCGCATCAGCCGCCGGATGCGTGTGACGGCAGCAGGCGTGGTACTTGAATGAGGTCTCGGCCGTGGCCCAGCGTGTACCCAGACCGTCGATCAACTTCGCCGGAGCGGCGTCAGTCGACATACCGGCGGCCATCCCCTGGACCCCATCAAAGATTTCAACGGCGCCAGTAAAGCCGTCGCATGCGAGATAGGCTGCCATCAAGCCGGCGCCAGCCGCGTGCGCGGTGTGCAGCTGCTTGCTGTCAGCGCCCGTGCGCAAGAACTCCCACAGGCCGGCCGATTGCGTCCCCGCTGAACCAAAAGCATGTTGCATCTGCTGCGCGTCCAGTGCCAGAAGATTACCGACGGCAGCGGCCGATGCCAGCGTACCGGCCGTGCCCGTCGTATGGAACACCTTGTAATGCGAGCGGCCGAGGAATTCACCAACACGGATACCAACTTCGTATCCCGCCACTGCTGCCGTCAACAACCGCTGTCCGCTGGCGCCCTGCGCCTGCGCGACCGCAAGTGCTGCCGGAAACACCACGGTTGCCGGGTGAAACACCGAGCCGTTATGCACATCGTCCTGCTCGGCCATGTGCGAGGCGGCGGCATTGGCCAGCGCCGCCAGGTAAGGACTGCTGGAGCGACGCTTGTTGATCACTTCCGAGCCACCGGACTGCGGCCCCATGGCCAGTGCAAAGCGCGTGATGCTCTCCACCGGGCGCGCTCCATGCCCGGCGACTGTCGAGCCAAACCAGTCCACCAGCAGATCTTCGGTCTTGTGGATGACGGTTGCGGGAATATCGGAAAAACGCAGACCAGCGGCAAAGCCTGCAAGTTCAGCGGTCGGGGATTTCATGAAAACATCTCTTTCAAGTCGGACATCAAATCGCACTCGTCGCACGCAATCGGGAAATGGCGGCATCGTCCTTCCCCAGTTCACGCAGAATCGCGTCCGTGTGCTGACCCACTGATGGCACTGGATCCATGCGGTAGTCAAAGGCACTGCTGCGCCCGGGTGGCAACAGCGCCGGGATGTCACCCGCTGGTGAACGCACGGATTGCCAGCGCTGACGCGCCTGCAACTGGGGATGCGCCCAGACACCGGCCATGTCGTTCATACGCGCATTGGCGATCTGCGCCTGGTCCAGTCGCGCGAGCACCTGTTCGGTGCTGAGTTTTGCAAAGGCATCCAGAATAATCGTCTTGAGCGCGTCGCGGTTCTCGTTGCGGTGCGCGTTGCTGTCGAAGCGCGGATCATTGGCCAGCGCAGCATTTTGCAGGACCAGTCCACAGAACTGTTTCCATTCGCGCTCGTTTTGCAAACCCAGCATCACTGTGCCTGCGTCGCCGGCCTGAAACGGTCCATAAGGGTAGATGCTGGCATGCGACGCGCCACAGCGTGGCGGTGGTGCGGCGCCGTCGAAGGCGTAGTACAAGGGGTAACCCATCCACTCGCCCAGCGACTCCAGCATGGATACATCGATGTGCGAGCCGGTACCGGTCCTGCCGCGCAGCAGCAAAGCCGAAAGGATGCTGGTGTAAGCGTACATGGCAGCGGCAATGTCGGCCATCGAGTTGCCGGCTTTGCTCGGCGAATCTGGCGTGCCCGTGACCGACAGGAAACCAGCCTCGCTCTGGATCAGCAGGTCATAAGCCTTCTTGTCGCGGTAAGGACCGTCTTCCCCGTAGCCGGAAATATCACACACGATCAGGCGCGGATGCTGCCGGCTGAGCGCCTGAAAGCCCAACCCCATGCGCGATGCCGCACCCGGTGCCAGATTTTGTACCAGCACGTCGGCCTTGCCGATCAACTCCCCCAGCACAGCCAGCGCCGCCGGCTGCTTCAGGTCCAGTGTCAGGCTCTCCTTGGATCGATTGGTCCAGACAAAATGTGATGCCTGCCCCTTGACCCGCGTGTCATAGGCGCGCGCAAAGTCGCCAGCGCCGGGTCGTTCCACCTTGATCACGCGCGCACCAAGATCCGCCAGCTGCCGAGTGCAAAACGGTGCCGCGATCGCGTGTTCCAGAGAGATGACGGTGATGCCGTCTAAGGGTCGGGCTCTCATCAGAAAGACCTGGGCATGCCAAGCACATGCTCTGCAATAAATGAATAAATCAGGTTCGTCGAAATCGGCGCAACCTGATAAAGCCGGGTCTCCCGGAATTTGCGCTCCACGTCGTATTC
>JBAXNI010000119.1:0-8544 GCA_037133835.1 Comamonadaceae bacterium
TTGTCATTGCAGACCTGCGAATTGTCATTGCGGACTTGATCCGCAATCCAGTCGTGGCGAGGCACTGGATCCCGGATCAGAGCTTGCCCCGGGCTTGATCCGGGGTCCGGGATGACAACTTCGGGGTGCCTGGGGTCAGGGAAAGAATTGGAGTCTGACCCCAATTCCTCTGGCTGCTCCAGCGTGCAGTCCCAGTCGCTGCAGGTCACATCGACGGCTTGCACCTGCACACCATGTCGAATCGCATCCTGCACCAACTGCGACGGGCTGTAAAAACCCATGGGCTGGCTGTTCAGCATGGCCACCAGATAGCAGGCTGGATGGTGGTGTTTGAGCCAGCAACTCACATAAACCAGCAAGGCAAAACTGGCGGCATGACTCTCCGGAAAGCCGTATTCACCAAAACCCTCGATCTGCTTGAACAGGGTGTCTGCAAACTCCTGCGTGTAGCCGCGCTCCAGCATGCCGCTGACCATGCGCTCATAGAACTTGTGCACCCCACCCTTGCGCTTCCAGGCGGCCATGGAGCGGCGCAGACTGTCAGACTCACCGGCGCTGAAGCCCGCCGCCAGCATGGCAATCCTCATCACCTGCTCCTGAAAAATCGGCACCCCCAGTGTGCGCTTGAGGGCTTCTTTGAGGGCCGCACTGGTGTACACAACCCGGTCCGGATGCTCGCGTGCCTTCAGATAGGGATGCACCATGCCGCCCTGGATCGGGCCCGGGCGCACGATCGCAACTTCGATCACCAGATCATAGAAACACTTCGGCCGCAGGCGCGGCAGCATGCTCATCTGGGCCCGGCTCTCGATCTGGAACACGCCTACTGTGTCGGCCTTGCAGATCATCTCGTAGGTGGGGCCATCATCGTCCGGGATGTCCTGCATCGAAAACGGCTTGCCACGGCGGCGGCTGATCAGGTCCAGACAGCGCCGGATGGCGCTGAGCATGCCCAGGGCCAGCACGTCAACCTTGAGCCAGCCCATGGCATCCAGATCATCCTTCTCCCACTGGATGATGGAACGCTCAGGCATGGCGGCGTTCTCGACCGGCACCAGACGCGTCAGCTTGTCTTGCGTCAGCACAAAGCCGCCCACATGCTGGCTCAGGTGGCGCGGGAAACGCTGCAACTGCGTGGCCAGACTGAGCCAGCGCTGTAACTGGAGCGGCTCTGGCGCTGTGAACGCGGACCCCAGATGTTCCAGCGCCGACTGCAAACGCCCGGCCAGCACTTCGCGGCTGTACATGCCCGGATGCTCTTTGGCCAACGCTGTGATCAGTGCCTCGTCAATGCCCAGCGCTCGCCCGACATCCCGCAGCGCACTGCGCGGACGGTAGCTGACCACCACCGCCGTCAAAGCGGCGCGCTCCCGGCCGTATTTGGCGTAGATGTACTGGATCACTTCTTCACGCCGCTCGTGTTCAAAGTCCACATCAATGTCAGGCGGCTCACCGCGCTCGCGGCTGATGAAGCGCTCAAACAACATATTCATGCGTGAGGGATCGACCTCGGTCACACCCAGGCAGTAACAAACCGCAGAATTGGCAGCCGAACCGCGCCCCTGGCACAGGATGTCACGGCTGCGGGCAAAAGCCACGATGTCGTGCACCGTCAAAAAATACATCTCGTACTTCAGTTCGGCAATCAAGGCCAGCTCATGTTCAATCTGCTGCTGCACACCTTCCGATATACCAGAGGGATAGCGCCGTGCCGCACCTTCCAGAGTGAACTGACGCAGGGTTTGTGCCGGTGTCTGACCTGGCAACACGCTCTCCAGCGGGTACTGGTAGCGCAGTTCGTCCAGACTGAAGTTACAGCGCTGCGAAATCAGCAGCGTGTTGGCCAGCAATTCAGGCGGATAGATGGTTGAAAGCCGCTGACGCGAGCGCAGGTGAGCTTCGGCATTGGTTTGCAGTGCAAAGCCGCACTGCGCCACCGTGCAGCCCTGACGCACCGCTGTCATCACGTCCTGCAGCGGTTTGCGCGAGCGCAAATGCATGTGCACATTGCCACTGGCCACCAGCGGCACCCCGGTAAGGCGTGAGAGTTGCTGCAAGCGGTGCAACAACAGTGCATCGTCCAGCCCCAGTAACAACTCCACGCTCAGCCACAAATTCGATGTAAAAAGCTGCTTGGCCAGGATCACCTTGGCGCAGGCAGTTTCGAAACCGATGGCCGATGAAAATGCCAGCAAAACCTCGCACCCCCTGAGCATGGCCCAGTGCGGATCTGGCCATGCCACGCGGTATTGGCCCTTGGGTGCAGACCGGCGCGCCAGTGTGATGAACTCGCACAGATTGCCCCAGCCCTGCAACTGCTGCGGCAAAACAATCACGCTGAAACCCGGCAGTGCAAATTCAGCACCGGGCAGCAACTTCAAACCCAGTTTTTTCGCCTCGGTGTGAGCCCGCACCAGACCTGCCACTGAACACTCGTCGGTAATCGCCAGCGCTGCATAACCCAGAGTAGCAGCGCGCGCGACCAGTTCTTCGGGTTGCGAGGCGCCACGCTGAAAGCTGAAGCTCGACAGGCAATGCAGTTCGGCATAGGCCGGCAAAGCAGCTTCAGCCACAGGCATCTCAGGCAAACAGGCCATGCAGGTACCAGCTTGAATCGGACTCTGCTCCGGCACGCTCGGAGTTCAGGCGTTCGCGGTAAATCCAGAGCAGACCGAACTGCTCGCTGCGCGCCAGAAAATAGTCGCGCAAGGCGCAGTCAGCGCCGTCCCACCAGGCCGTCTCAAAACGCTGTGGACCCGCCAGCAGGGTCAGAGGACCGGGGTAGTGCGGACACTGGTCGCGCACCACCAAACGCAATGGCTTTGCCAGCAGCCAGCTTGGATAAAGCACACTTTGATCGCTCCTGGCAAGCTTGCCCTGTCGCGTGCCCTGTGCCAGCTTGTGCCAGAGCTGCATGCGCTCAGGTCGGTGCTCGGTACACTCCTGCGCCTGCAACACCTGAGCATCCCCCAAGCGCGCGCGCAGGCGCTCCTGCATCTGCAGCAAACTGTCGCCATCGACTTGCTCCTGTGGCAGCAAGCTGCCCGTTTCACCCCGCAATTTTTCGGTTTCCAGAGAGCGCAAACGCAGGTACAGCACCGGTGCTGGCAAGGTGATGCGTGCCAGCTGCTCCGCCAACAGACGCTGCAGATGCGCCATGTCAGCACTCGGCTCGGCCGTGCGCAGTAGCAGTTCACCCTGACTGACCGTATTGCGCCGCTCATCCATGGTCCAACCCAGCAACAGTGCCAGCACACCGGCGTGGCGCGCCTGCAACCAGAGTTGCAACTGATTGAACAGGCGGCGCGCGCCAAACAGCAACGCCGGCGCCGCCTCCACCTGTGCACCGAGTTCCAGCGTCGCGTCAAACTGTTCTGGCAACATCAGCCAGGGGTAGCTGTCGGGCGCCTGCCCGTAGGCTCGGTCCAGTGCATCGAGCAGGTCCGCGTCAAAGCGACGCACCACACCACCCCGCGGCAGGGTGCGTAACTGCCCCCAGCATGTGCAGCCAATTCTCTCCAGCGTAGCCAGATGCGGTCGCGCTGCCGCCAGCGTGGCCAGTGGCAGATCGTCAGGTGCGGTTCTACGCTGCCTTCTGCCGGATAAGGTTTCGGACTGCAGCAATTGCAACTGCGCCAGCGCAATCAGGGAGGTGGTGCCGCGCGCACAGCGAACGCCGGTGACCGGCTTGTCTGCGGCGTAAATGTGGCGCAGCAGGGCCGAGCGCCCGCCCCACAAACGCTCACTGGCCGAAAGTTCCAGCAACAAGACATCATCCACACGCGCCACCTTGGGCGTGAACTGCAAGGCCCACCAGCCCAGTGCCGTGCAGCCATCTGCCAGCTCAGCTGAGGCACGTTCAGGCAGCGCTTGCAATGCGACCCAGAGCATTCCCCGCCCCCTGCCAAACCGTACCGGCCTGTGCCAGCAGGGCAGCCAATCGCGCCGGACGCGCTGGCAGTATCAGCGGCTGCTCCAGTGGTGGTCCACGGCGCTTGATGATATGCAGCAAAAGTGCATCACTGTCCGTTTGATTGGCTGCCAGCAAACGCAGCGCAGCCGGCGAAGACTCGCCTTGCACCTGCTCCGGACGCAGCAAAAAAAGAAGCTTGCTGTGCAACTGCGCCGCCATCTGCAGACGCCGCAGTTGCTCCGCACGCGCCTGGGCCAGCCACAGCAGCACCGCTTTCACACCGGCACAGCGCAGCGCCTGCTCTGCCGCCCACAGGCATTCAGCCGGGGTGGCAGTCGCCACCCACAGCAAGCGCCGCGCATCCAGCCCCTGCGCCGAGAGCGCCGCCGCAAACGGCACATGGGGCGCTCCCACCAGTACCACCGAACCGGTAGTGGTCCGACGCAAAGCCGGCAACAGCAAACGCCACTCGTTGTGCTCACCGCTTTTCTGCAGAATTTCGCTGATGGCGCCCACCGGCCAGCCAGCCCCCGGTAACTCGGCGTCCAGCACAGCATGCCCGGTGGCCAGCGTGGCAGTGCCAGCCGCGCCCAACTCCGTGGCGCGCCAGACGGCAGCGCCCAACTCGGGCAAGAGAGCAGACCGGAGAATCGAGGTCATGGCAAACACGTCAGCCAGTGACGTTTACTGTATAAAACAACAGTATATCGATTTGCCTGCCGCCTGTCGCGGGCAGTTGAGAAAAACGCCTTAACTCAGGCGATCAACCGGTTCAGGACTTGAGCATGCGGTTGATGGCAGCCACTGCCTCATCATCGGCAGCGCCTACCAGGGCCAGCAGCCTGATCTTTGAAATCAGGTACATGTAACGCGCTTGAGCCAGGTCGCGCAGCACCACCATGCGTTGCTGCTCGGCATTAAGCACATCCATCACGGTGCGACTTCCAGCCTGGAATGACTTGCGGCTTGACAGCACCAACTGGTCTGCCGAGCGCAGGGCCAACTCCAGCGCCCTGACCTTGGGAATGTTCTCGGTCATGCCACGAAACTCCTTGTAAACCCGCACCCCCAGGTCGCGCCGCCCCGCTTCCAGGGACTGCTCGGCATGCTCCTGGCCCGCCAACGCTTGACGCACTGTGGAATTGACATAGCCACCGGAAAAAATTGGAATGTTGAGTTGCAGACCAACCGATCCGTTGGTGTAGCTTGACTGAACATTGAGTATGTTTTCGCTTTCGCTGCGTGACCATTGCGCCACAGCATCCAGTGTCGGGGTGTGCCCGGCGCTGGCCTTCTTCACTTCCTGCCGTGACGCCTCAGCCTGCGCCCTGAGCGACTGCAACTGCGGACTGCGTGCCTCGGCACGATCAATCCAGTCCTGCAACACATTGGGCTGCGGATCGAGCAACTCCAGCTTCGCCACATCCAGCGCTGCCAGCTTGTCCACCGGTTGATTCACCAGAGTTTCAAGCTGCTTCAAGGTGTAGTCCATGTTTTGCCGTGCCTCGATCTCCTGCGCCGCGTTCATGTCCAGACGCGCCTGCGCATCGTCCACATCAGTGCGGGTACCCGAGCCGCCCGCCAGGGACTTGCGTGCGGCGTCGAGCTGGGTTGTGTAGGCCTTGCGCTGTGCCAGGATCAGGTCCAGTTGCTCATGTGTCAGCATAGCCTCGAAATAAGCGCCACTGACACGCACAGCCAGGTTTTGCTCATCCTGTGCCAGCGTCGCCTCTGCGTCCTGCACCTGGGCCTCGGCCTGCCGGTACTGGGCTGCAAGATAGCTGCGAAACAGGGGTTGACGCAGCGTCAAGGTCCGGTTGGAGCTGGGGTAGTGGCTCTCACTTGTCTGCTCCTGACCCAACGAATTCGGCACGATGCTGACCAGGTTGTTCTGATTGCGTCCCACGCTGGCAGAAATACTGGGAAGCAACTGCGAGCGCGCCTGCGGCAGGCGTTCGCGACCAGCCTGCGCTGCGGCACGCGAGGCCAGGATCGTCGCATCCTGCTGTTGCGCCGCCTGATAAGCCTGCAACAAGTCCATGGACAGTACCGTGCTTGACAAAGACAGCAACAGACCGCTCAGCAGCAGCGGCTTGAATGGCAGTCGCTGCACTGCGCTGCTCAAAGTAGGGCGCAACATGGGCTTCACTCCTCTTTCATCGACGCCGCCATCCGCTTGGTCAACGGGTGCAGCAAATAAGTCAGCATGGAGCGCTCCCCGGTAATGAAAATCACCTCCACCGGCATGCCCGCCTGCATCTGTCGCTTGCCGAGTTTTTTCATACCTTCTGGCGTTACCGCAACGCGCGCCAGAAAGTAGCCGGCGCCCGTATGCGGGTCCACCAGCAGGTCGGCCGAAATCGACGCCACCTTGCCTTCCACCACCAACTGCGGCGAATTGGCGAAGGAAGAAAAGCGAACATCGACCGGTAAATCGGCATGGACTCGGTCTATCAGATGTGGCGAAACCCGGGCTTCCAGTAGCAGTGGTTGATTGGCCGGAACAATGTCCATCAGCTTTTGTCCCGGGCCGATGACACCACCAACGCTTTGAAATGCCAGGCCATTCACCTGCCCAGCCGCCGGCGACTTGATCTCGGTACGGGTCAAGTCGTCTTTGCTGGCACGGAACTTTTCTGCATCGGCCTGCACCTCGCGATCCACTTCAGACAACTGCGACTCAACTTCTTTGCGGTACTCCTGCTGGCGCACCACGGCACGCTGACGCAGTTCGCCAATAGCGCGCTGGGCTCGCGTGGTATTGCCAAGCAGTTCGGCAATCGAAGAATTCGACTCCGCCAGCATGCGTTCAAGCTCCAACTGGCGATTGCGTGGTGCGTAGCCTTCAGCCACCAAGGCGCTGGTGTTCTTGTGCTCTTCACTCAGGAGTGCGAGTTGATTGCGCCGATTGCCCTGCATGGCGTTGTAAGCCTGCAGCAGGCCTTCCTGACCGGCAATGCTCTCGTCGATCGAAAGCAGATCGGCGCGCAAGCCGGCGCGCCGGGAGCCAAACAGTTGCTCCTGCGTCAGCGTCATCTGCCGGATTTGCGGGTCGGTCATAGCCTCGCGCAGATCCGGATGCCAGTTGATCTGGCCCAAGCCCTGCTGCTCGGCGAGCAGTCGCCCCTGCATGGCACGCAAGCCCAGGTAGCGCTGCCGGTTCGACTCAAAATTGGCTTTCGCCACCGCTTCATCCAGCTTGATCAGAAGCTGCCCTTCCTTGACCTGCTGTCCCTCCTTGACCAACACCTCCTTGATGATGCCGCCAGATATGTGCTGCACCGCCTTGCTCTTGGTGTCGATGGTGACGACGCCCTGACTCGGCACTCCTTCGTCCAGCGGTGCCAGTGCTGCCCACAAGACGAAACCGCCGAAGCCAAGAATCAGGGCCCAAAGGCCAATGCGACCTGGTTGCACACCGGGTTGGGGTTTGGCGACGACGTCACTGACTACGGAAGGTGTTGCTTGAATGATGTTTGGATTAGCCATGGCAGACTCAACAATAAAAATGAAAATGAAACCTAGGACGCTGCAACCACCGCAGCAGGGGCGGCACTGGCCGATGGTCGGGGTGCTTGCAAGGCCGCAAGCACGGCATCGCGCGGCCCCTCGGCCTGGACACGGCCATCCTGCAACAGCAGCAGGCGATCAGCCACCGCCAGAATACCCGGGCGATGTGTGATCAGCACCACGGTCTTGCCCATGGCCTTCATGTGTTGCACCGTCGTCACCAGGGCGGCTTCGCCGGCTTCGTCCAGATTGGCATTGGGCTCGTCCAGAACGATCAGTGCCGGATTGCCATAAACAGCCCGCGCCAGCCCGATGCGCTGGCGCTGACCGCCTGACAGCAGGGCACCCGCTTCGCCAATGGGTGTGTCGTAACCCTTCGGAAAACGCAAAATCATGTCGTGCAGGCCGGCACTGCGGGCAGCTTCAATGACATGCGCCGAATTGATCTCGCCAAAACGGGCAATGTTTTCCGCCAGCGTACCCTCGAACAGTTCAATATCCTGCGGCAAATAGCCCAGATGCGGGCCGAGTTGCACCCGGTCCCAACTGCCAACCGGCAGGCCGTCGAGCAGAACATCCCCCGTCACGTCGGGCCAGACTCCCATCAACACCCGAGCCAGCGTTGACTTGCCCGAGCCCGACGGTCCGAGCACCACCAGCACCTGGCCTTTGGGCAGTGTCAGATGGATGTTTTTCAGGATCGGACTCGCACGCCCTGGCGCCGTGGCCACCACATCGTTCAACCGGATGTCGCCTTGCGGGGCCGAGCGTGACAGCACAGCTTCGCGCCGCGGAAAACTCTGGAGCAACTTTTCAAGTCGCCCGAAAGCCGCTCCCGCGCTGATGAAACCGCGCCAGCCGCTGACAATCTGGTCGATCGGTGCCAGCGCCCGCGTCATCAACACATTGGCAGCAATCATGCCACCCGGTGAGAGTTGTCCGTCGATCACCAGCAAGGCGCCGGCTCCGAGCGCCAGCGACGACTGCGCGTAGCGAACGAACTTGCTCCAGGCCACCACACGTTGCGTAATCGCCTGCGCCTTGGTGCCCTGCTCGAGCGACGCAACATGGCGCTGCGCCCAGCGCTGGCGCAGGTTGCCGAGCATGCCCATGGACTCGAT
>JBAXNI010000120.1:0-8542 GCA_037133835.1 Comamonadaceae bacterium
GCTTTGTGGCGCATCTGGACATGCCGAAAAACATCGAAGGCTATTACCAGGAAACAGGACGCGCCGGGCGCGACGGTGAGCCGGCCGATGCCTGGATGTGCTACGGCCTGCAGGACGTCGTGAACCAGCGTCGCATGATCGATGAGAGCCCGGCTGAAGAGGAGTTCAAGCAGGGTCTGCGCGGCAAGCTTGACGCCCTGCTCGGTCTGGCCGAGGCCACCGACTGTCGGCGTGTGCGTTTGCTTGCCTACTTTGGCGAAGCCAGCGAGCCCTGCCAGAATTGCGACAATTGTTTACAGCCGCCAGCGGTCTGGGACGGCACCGATGCCGCACGCAAATTGCTCAGCACCATCTACCGCGTGCAGCAGATGGACTCCATCAGCTACGGCGCTGTTCATATCACCGACATTCTGCGCGGCAAACGTAGTGAGAAAGTCGTCCAGCGCGGACATGACAGTCTGAGCACTTTCGGCCTGGGTGCGGACTTCAGCGAAGTGCAGTTGCGCGGTGTCCTGCGGCAGTTGATTGCGCTTGGTGCAGTTACCGTGGACGCGCAGGCTTTCAACACCTTGAAGCTGACCGATGCCTCGCGTGCCGTGCTGCGTGGTGAAGTACCCGTGCGCTTGCGCGAGTCGGTCTCGACGCCTGCGCCGCGCAAAGCCAAACGTGACAGCCTCAGGGTACCGGTCAAGCTGGCGGCGACGCTGGACGAACAGGCGCAAAGCCGCTATCTGTCGCTCAAAGCCTGGCGGGCCGAAGTGGCAAGAGAGCACAACTTGCCAGCCTACGTGATTTTTCACGACGCCACACTGGCCGCCATCGCGCAAAATGCCCCGCAGTCGCTGTCTGACCTGCAGGGTGTCAGTGGCCTGGGTGTCAAGAAGCTCGAAGCCTATGGCCAACAGGTGTTGCGTTTGCTGGCGAGCGTGTGAAAATTTGATGACCGCGACCAATAAGGAAGGTACAGAAATGACGACGACCGAAAATCCGATCCCGCAGCCGCGCATCGCATTGATCACCGGTGCCAACACCGGTATCGGTCGCGTCACGGCGCGGGAACTGGCCAAACAGGGCATGCACGTCTTTGCTGCCTGCCGCTCTGAGGAGCGCACGCAGGAACTTTTCGACGAGATTCACGCGGTGGCGCCTGCGGCCAAGGTAGAGTGGCTCGCGCTGGACCTTGGCAGCTTCGATTCGATTCGCGCGTGTGCCCGGACCTTCCTGGCGCGCGGGCTGCCACTGCATCTGCTCATCAACAACGCCGGGCTGGCCGGCTCCAGAGGGCTGACCCAGGAAGGATTCGAACTGGCTTTTGGTGTGAACCATCTAGGGCACTTCCTTCTGACCCAACTGCTGCTGGAGCGCATCAAGAGTTCGGCGCCAGCGCGCATTGTGACGGTGGCCAGTCGGGCCCACTACCGGGCGCCGGGCATCGACTGGCAGGCCGTGCGTGAGCGGACGCGTTCTGCCTCCGCAATTGCCGAATACGGTGTTTCCAAACTCGCCAATGTCCTGTTCAGCGCCGAACTGGCGCGCCGCCTTGACGGCTGTGGTGTCAGCACGTACTCACTGCATCCCGGCGTGGTGGCATCGGATGTCTGGCGCAGCGTGCCCTGGCCGGTGCGCTCCCTCATCAAACTGTTCATGATCTCGACCGAGCAAGGGGCCGCCACGACGCTGTACTGCGCCACCTCGGCCAGCGTTGCGGCGGAATCCGGCTTGTACTACGACAGCTGTCGCAGCAGGAACCCGAGCAAGCTGGCGCGTGATCCGGACCTTGCTGCGCTGCTCTGGAAAAATAGCGAAGATTGGGTGCGCGCGGCCTGAGCGTCACACGGCCTGCCCCTACAGCTTGATAGGGTTCAGTCTGCCGTGCAAACCGGCGATGCCGATCGCTGGTCGAAGGGCAGGGCATTGCCGAAGGGGCGGGGTCCGATTGAAACAGGGGTGCGATACTTGGCCCATACGGTCTAAATAGCTACCTGTCCCCGCGGGGAGTAATTGGGTTAACGACAGGTTTGCAGCCACGAGAATTCACGCAAAGTCATGAAGTTTTTCTTGCAGATCCTATTCATAGTTCGCAACGAAGTCGGCTACTTGCTCTTGCATCCCAAGCAACTGCTCAATGCTGCAGTCTTGCTGTTTGTGCCGGCGATGTATTGCGTGCTTTATATCGCCAGTGTGTGGGACCCGGACGCCAGGACCAAGGCCTTGTCAGTGGCACTGGTCAATCTGGACGCCGGTGTGAAGTACCGGGATCACTCGTTCAACGTCGGCTGGGAGATCACGACCCGTCTTGAAGACAGTGGGCGTTTCGGATTCGTGCTGATTGGCGACGAACCAAAAGCAAGGGCCTTGGTGCGAGATGGCAAGATGGCTTTTGCTGTGATCATTCCAGCTGATTTCAGTGCCCGGGCGGTCCCTGGTGCCGAAGCAGGTGCCGGCAAGGTTGTGGTGTACGCATCGCAGGGCAACAATTTCGAGACAGCGGCCATTGCCAAACACTTTGCCGAGACGCTGGGGAGTCAGATCAACGAGAATCTGAACGAGCGGCGTTGGGACCTCGTCCTTCACAATCTGGCCGGCTCACAACACCATACAGAACACCTGCGCGAAGCGTTGAACAAGCTGCGTGTCAGTGCCCAGGATCTGAGCACTCGTTCAGCGCAGACAGCGCTTGGGGTGCAGTCCCTGGTCGGTGGTGCCCGCGGTCTGAACGAAGGCATCGGCCAGATCGCTTCCGGAATGAAACAGTTGGGGAGTACTCTGAGTGCGATGAACACGAAGATGCCGAGCAACGCCGATCTCAAGTTGCTCACCGATCGCGAGAAGGCGCTGGCAAATGGGCAGGCGGAACTGGACCGGGCGATCAATGAGTTACAAAAGGGCGCTGTGCGATTGCGCGAGCGCATGGCGGAACTGAGGGCCATGACGAAGGACAGTCAGTTTGTTGCGGGTAACGACCTTGAAAACCTGAGCAAGTTCTCTGGTGAGATAGACCAGCTGGACACAGACCTTCAAGTCGCCCGCACGGCGCAGGCACTGCTCGTTGCGAGGGCAGGGCGTCTAAGGAACAGTGTCAACTCCATTGTCGGCGGCGTGCGCACTGTCACTGACGGCAATCAGGGCGCGTTGGCCAGGTTTCCTAAAGACGGTCAATTTGATGAATTGGGCAAGGGTGCCAACGATGTGGCCGCAAGCACTGTCAATTTGGTGAACACCACACAAAAAACCAGCAAGAGTGTTGATCATCTCTTGAGGGACATTGATCTGTTGATCAGCACCTTGCCGACCAAGGTCGACGACCTTGAAGGTAGTGCTGAGGGGCTGGCCAATTCCGTCGAACCCGTGGTGGAAATCGATGCACCGGTTGAGAACAGCGGCAGTGGATTTGCGTCGAACGTGATCCCCGGTGCGATTTGGCTTGGGGCGGCTGTGGCGGCTTTCCTGATCCATGTGCAGGTGCTGCCAGTCCATTCACGGTACTTTTCACGGCCTGCTCAGGTTATTGGCAAGATCTTCCTGCCGGCGTGTGTAGCGCTTCTTCAATCGGTCATCGTGTTCGTTGCCGTGCTGTTTGTCTTGAAGATACACGTTTTGATGCCTTGGGTCTTGGCGTTGACGCTGGCGCTCTCGTCGCTGTCCTTCCTGCTTATCGTATTTGCCCTCAATAAGGCGTTTGGCGATGTGGGCAAAGGGCTTGCCATGGTGCTCTTGGCCGTGCAATTGACGGCGTCAGGCGGCGTCCTTCCAGTGGAACTCAGTGGTGGCTTGTTTGTGCAAATTAGCCCCTGGCTGCCGCTTACCTGGGTTGTGGAAAGCATCAAGGCCAGCATGTTTGGTGCCTATGGCGGCGCCTGGCAGCCGCCCCTGCTTCTGGTCGGGCTGGCCGGCTTGACAGGTTTCGGCCTGTCGTGCGCCTTTGGAAACTGGCGGTTTGTCAAGTCCACGGCAAAAACCATGAGAAGCAGACAGCCTTAACGGCGCTCGCCAAATTGACAGAAAACTTGGTGCATCAAGGCTTCTTGCTGTTGGCCTTGTTGCGGTCGGATAATGCGCCGATCAGGCCATCAAGACCTTTGTTGTTGATATCCGGTGCAAACTGGCTGCGGTAGGTCTCCACCAGCCACACCCCCATGACCTTGAGGTTGAAAATTCGCCAGCCAGTGCCGGGTCCGGCCGGTTTTTCCAGGCGATAGTCCAATTGAAGGGCTTCGCCACCGCCCTTGATGTCGGCGTGAACGAGGACCTCTTTGTCCTCAGGTGCGGCCTTCATCGGTTTGACGCTGACTGTTTGGTTATTGAGTTGCGCCAACGCGCCGGCGTATGCGCGCACCAGCACGACTTTGAACTCCTCCTGCAATCGTCTTTGCTGCTCGGCACTGGCTTGCTGCCAGGCCGGACCAACCGCAGCGGCGGTCATACGCTGAAAGTTGACGCTGGGCATGATGCGCGCGTCAATGAGGGCTACCACCTTGGTCGTATCGCCAGCCCGCATGGCCTTGTCATTCTTGATGGCATCTTGAACTTCGGACAACAAACGCTTGATCAGTGCATCGGGCGCTTCATCTTCGGCGTAGGCCGCCGGGGCGGTCAGTGCAGCCACCGCGATGGTGAACAACGCAAGAGTCTGGCGTAAGAAGGCTCGGTTCATCCTGTTTTCCATTCGCTTTGATTCTGGTAGCCAATTATTATCAGGTCTTGAGAAAGTCCCCTTTGGTCATGGTTGGCTGCTTTCGAAGGTACATTAACAGAGACAAGTTTAGTATGCATTTCAGACCAACTCCGTGCCCCGACCTCCTGCCGACCGCAGCCTCTGTTCCAACATGAGAGATGCATGACAACCACCCGATGTGCAATACGCGGGATGCATGAGATGCAGCTACGAACGGTGGCGATATCATTGCTCTGCATATTCCTGTTTGCCAGCCAGGCAGCGTTTGGCCTTGATCGAAAACTTGATCTTGCCGTGCAGCAGATCGACAGGACCTACATCATCGACGCGACCGTCGATGTGCCGGTCACGGTCGGTATTGCGTGGGATGTGTTGACCGATTTTGACCACATGACTTCCATTCTCGGGAATCTCAACACCAGCAAGGTCCTCTCGCGCAATGGAAACATCTGGCAGGTAAAACAGGAGGGTATCGCGAGGTATGGGCCGCTTTCCTATTCGTTCGAGTCTGTTCGAGAAATACGTCTGGAACCGAAGACGCGCATTGTTTCAAAAAGCCTCTCTGGCACGGTCGCGCGGATGAACAGTTTGACGGAAGTTATTCCACGGGACCAGGGTGTGCAGATCAGGTACCACGCGGAAATGCTGACGGGTTCCATGCTCGCTCGCATGTTTGGCCTGCCTTTTGTGCGCCACGAAGTCGAAGAGCAACTTCAACGAATGGCAGAGGAAATGACCAAACGTGTGCCATGACTTCGCCGGTGCCCGCAACCAAAAGCACCAGGCGCATCACAAGTCTGGCGCATAGCGTCTTTCCATGTCCTCCTTCGACTCTGGTGGCAATTGAATGCCAGTCTGTTCACTGATCATCTGCCCGCTGGTTGGCAATGTAGAGCGCGCAATCTTTGCGGACTCGGACCACAGCTTTGAGCGCAGGAAGGCCTTCGCGCAGTGCAAGTAAGCTGCAGTCACCGCCACCCGGATCACAGTAGCGGGCGCTCGGCGCTGCGTCGTGCATGCAGCGATGTCGGATGCTGCGGTTGAAAGCGAAGCTTCGCCGTTGACGCGCAGTGTTTCGTCAAAACCGGGAATCAGAAACAAAAGTCCGATCTTTCCTGTTGACAGGATGTTCTCAAGCGAATCAAGTCGGTTGTTCCCGGGAGCATCGGGAATCAATAGCTCACCACTGGCTGTGATCTTGACGAATCCAGGATCACCGCCTCTCGGCGATGCATCAAGATTGAATGCTGCATCAGAGGTTGAGAGTACGACAAATGGCGATAGCGCGATGAAGTTCCTGCAGTGCTCGTCGAGTGACGAAATCTGCTTCTTCACCGCACGTTCTTGAGGGTGCTTGTACCGGGCGCGGAGTTCGTCAATTGAGCGTAGGAGCATGGGCGAGCCACTCTGGGTGATTTATGAGGTGCGTATCGTCATGTATGCCGGCGCTCACGAAGACGGCAAAGTGGCGGTCCAGCCGCCCCCCAGCACCCGGTACAGTGTCACCAGATTCTGTAAATACTGGGTCTGCACCTGCAACAGCGCCTGCTGCGCAGCAAACAGGGAGCGCTGTGCATCGAGTGCGTCCAGGTAACTCGCAGCACCGCTGCGGTAGCGCAAATCGGCCAGGCGGTAGCGGTCCTGCTCGGCCAGCAGCTGTGCCTGCTGCGCGCGCAACTGTTCGCCCAACGTGGCGCGTCCCGCCAGCGCATCCGCCACTTCCCGGAAAGCACTCTGGACGGCGCGTTCATATTGGGCCAGCGCAATGTCACGACCGACTTCAGAAGCGCGCAGATTGGCCTGGTTGCGTCCGGCATCAAAGATCGGCTGCAGCAGTTGCGGCGCAAAGCTCCAGGCCATGCCGTTGCTGAACAGGCCGCTGAGCTCGCTACTGACGCTGCCCAGACTACCGGTCAGGCTGATGCGCGGAAAGAAGGCGGCGCGCGCCGCGCCGATGCCCGCATTGGCCGCGATCAACTGCTGTTCGGCCTGACGCACGTCGGGTCGACGCAGCAGCACGTCCGATGGCAGACCTACGGGCAGATCCGGCAGATCCGGAGCCCCCATGTTTGGCGCTGCGGCCAGGTCGGCAGGCACGGCCTGCCCGAGCAGAAGCACCAATGCGTTTTCATCGAGCGCGCGCTGGCGCGTCGCTTGGGCGAGCGTGACCCGGGCTGATTCCAGCAAGGATTCGGCTTGCCGCAGGTCGATTTGCGAACTTGCGCCGTTGTCAAAACGCAGTTTGATGAGCCGGTACGAATCCTCGCGTGTCACGAGCGTCTGACGCGTCACACGCAGCAGTTCCTCGTCGCCTCGCAGCGCGTAGTAGCCGTTCGCCACCGCGGCCAGCAGGCTGATCTGCACTGCCTTGCGCGCTTCCTCAGTCGCCAGGTATTGCGCCAGTGAAGCGTCGGCCAGACTGCGAACGCGTCCGAACAAGTCGAGTTCGTAGGCCGTGACCAGCACGCCGGCAGAGTAACTGCTGCTGATGCCGCCAGCGCTGGTGGGCTGGCGCGAACCGCTCAGGCCCGCATTGAGACTCGGCCACTGGTCCGCACGACGCAAGTCGAACTGTGTGCGCGCCTGCTCGATGTTGAGCACTGCCAGCTTCAGGTCCCGGTTGTTCTGCAAGGCCAGCGTGATGAGTTGACGCAAACGCTCATCGACAAAGAAGGTTTGCCACTGCGGCAGCGGCACCGCTGCAATCGCCGTTGCCCCGGCCGGTTGTTCCGGAAAACTGGCGGCCACAGGCAAGGCAGGTTGCGCCAGCGGCGGCGCCATGGAACTGCAGCCGCTCAGGGCAAGAGCCAGCAGAAACAGCGTGCGGCGCGCATTCATGGTTTGGCCTCCGTCACGGAGGGCGCTGTGGGCGCGCTGTCACTGCTTTCATGCGCATATTTCTTGCGCTGACGTTCGCTGCCCTTGAAGATGCGCCGCACGACAACAAAGAACAGCGGCACGAAGAAGACGGACAGCGTGGTGGCTGAGATCATGCCGCCCATCACACCGGTACCGATCGCATGCTGGCTGGCCGAACCGGCACCGTTTGCCACCACCAGCGGCAGCACACCGAGGATGAAAGCCATGGAGGTCATCAGGATAGGGCGAAAGCGCAGGTGCGCTGCTTCCAGTACGGCGTCGACCAGGCTGTGGCCCTGCGCGTGCAGGTCCTTGGCAAATTCGATGATCAGCACCGCGTTCTTGGCCGAGAGGCCAATGATGGTGATCAGGCCCACCTTGAAGTAAATGTCATTCTCCAGTCCGCGCAGTCCGGTCGCCAGGGTCACGCCAAGCACGCCCAGTGGCACCACCAGGATCACGGCGAACGGAATCGACCAGCTCTCGTAGAGCGCGGCCAGGCACAGGAACACCGCCAGCAGCGAAAAGGCGAACAGATAAATTGCGGTAGAGCCCGAAAGTTTTTCCTCGCGCGACTGGCCTGTCCATTCATAGGCAAAGCCCGGTGGCAACTGGCCGACCAGCCGTTCCATCTCGGCCATGGCCGCGCCCGTACTCTGTCCAGGTGCCGGTTCACCGGCGATGCGTATGGTCGGGTAGCCGTTGTAGCGGATGGTCTGCATCGGACCGATGATCCATTGCGTGCTGGCGAAAGCCGACAGCGGCACCGGCTGCCCGGCACTGTTGAGGGCATTGATTCTCAGCAGGTCTTCGGCTTGCATGCGCGCGGGCGCATCGGCCTGCACCACGACGCGCTGCACGCGATTCGCGTTCGGGAAGTCGTTGACATAGGAGGAACCCAGGGCGGTCGAGAGCGAGGTGTTGATGGCGCCAAAACTCACGCCCAGGGCGCTGGCCTTGTCGCGGTCGATGTTGAGCTGCAATTGCGCGGCGTCTTCCAGACCGTCC
>JBAXNI010000121.1:0-8532 GCA_037133835.1 Comamonadaceae bacterium
GCAGCTTGATGCCAATGGTCTTGCCGACGTAGCCCTTGCGCTGCAGATCGTCTGCTACCTGCTCGCACAAGCGGGTGAAGATGGCTCCCAGTTCGACCTTGTCGCGCCGCGCATGCAGGTCGCGCTCGAAGGTGGTCTCGCGGCTGATCGAGACCGGCTCACTTTCCAGAACCACGGGCCGCTCGTCAAGACCGCGCGCGGCCTTGTACATCCAGGCGCCGGTCTTTTGCCCAAAATGCTCGATTAGCCAGTCCAGTTCCTGTTGCGCCAGATCGCCAATGGTTTGAACGCCCAGACCGCGCAGCTTTTCATCGGCTTTGGGTCCTATGCCGTTGATCTTGCGGCATGGCAGCGGCCAGATCCTGCTTTGCAGATCCTCGGCGTAAATGACGGCAATGCCCTTGGGCTTGTTGAATTCACTGGCCATCTTGGCGAGCAGTTTGTTGGGGGCAACGCCAACCGAGCAGGTCAGACCGGTCTGCTCAAAGATGGTTTTCTGGATCAGGCGCGCAAGCACCCGGCCGCCCTCGCGCTGGCCGCCGGGTACGTCGGTAAAGTCGATATAGACCTCGTCCACGCCACGGTCTTCCATGAGCGGCGCGATGTCGGTGATGATGGACTTGAAGGCTTTGGAATATTTTCGGTACTGCGAAAAATCCACCGGCAACATCAAGGCCTGCGGACAGAGTTTGGCGGCCTTCATCAGACCCATGGCAGAGCCGACGCCGAACTGGCGTGCTGCGTAGGTGGCTGTGGTGATAACACCGCGCCCGGTGTAGTCCTTCAGGAGCGGAAACTCACTGATCGGGATCTTGTGCAGGGGACGCTCCTGCGACGGTTCAATGGCATCGTCGACGCTGCGTCTGCCACCCCCAATGACCACTGGCAAGCCCTGCAACTGCGGGTAACGCAGCAGTTCGACCGAGGCATAGAAGGCATCCATGTCAAGGTGCGCGATGCGGCGTATCTTTTCGCTCATGCTGTGAGGATAATCCCAACGCGAAGCCGGCTGATCAGGATCAATGCCGACGAGTGATAAAGGCGGTATGCTGCGGTGCAACAGTCCCCTAAATTGGAATCAGCATGGACAAGCACTTTCTGACGCCACTTTTTTCACCCCGGTCGATTGCGGTATTTGCGGGCCGGGCCGATGATCCGACCTCACAGACGCCCCAGGCCAAGGTGCTCTTGCAGGCACTGCGCGCGCAGCGATATGCCGGCACCCTGACTTTCGTGGACATTCATGCCACGGGCACGCTGGCCGATCTGGCTGAAGCCCAGGCCGATCTGGCGGTGATCGCATTGCCTGCCGGCGAAGTGGCGACAGCGCTGGAACTGGCCGGTCGCATCAAGTGCCGTGCGGCGTTGGTCATCTCCAGTGGCATGGGCGCCGCACAGGCACTTGAATTGCACAAGATTGCACGGCGCGACGGCATCTATCTGCTGGGCCCCAACTGCATGGGATTCCAGCGACCAGAGATTCAGCTCAACGCCAGCGTGGCCGGAGAACTGTGCACGAAGGGGCCGCTGGCATTGGTGTCGCAGTCAGGTGCGTTGACCTCGTCGATCCTGGATTGGGCGAAAAAGAATGGCGTTGGATTTTCAACCGTCGTTTCACTCGGACCCAATACCGATGTGGACATGGCGCAGGTGCTCGATTTTCTCGCCGCCGATGCGCAGACACACAGCATCGTGGTGTACCTTGAAGGCATCAGCAATGCCCGCCGGTTCATGAGCGCTCTGCGCGCTGCGGCCAACGCGAAGCCGGTCGTGGTGCTCAAGTCTGGTCGCAGGCCTGCGGGCAACATGGCAGCCCTAACCCATTCAGGCGCCATTGTTGGCAGCGATGACGTTTTTGATGCCGCCCTGCGACGTGCTGGTGCGGTGCGAGTACGCTCGTTTGTGGCGCTGTTTTCCGCCGCAAAATGCCTGGCTTCGCGGTATCGCGCTGTGGGCCGACGGCTCGCGATTGTCACCAATGGTGGGGGGCCTGGGGTGCTGGCGGCCGACTGGATCAGCGAAATCCACCTGCAACTGGCCTGCCTGACCGGCGAGCAGGCAAGAGGCTTGCAGACGCAATTGCCGCCACTGGCATCTTTGTCGGATTTGATTGATGTGTCCGAGGAAGCGGGTCCGGAACACTTCAAGGCGGCGCTGGAAGCAGCGGACAAGGCGCGCCAGGTGGACGGCGTGCTGGCCATCTATTCACCCAAGGCCGGTGTCGACAGCGCCACCATTGCCTCGGTACTGGCAAGCAGCAACAAGACGCTTGGCAAGCCGCTGCTGACTTGCCTGATGGGAGACGCATCGGTGGGTCAGGCGCGCCAGATTCTCAATGACGCGGCGATTCCGACCTTCCGTACCCCGGAGGCGGCGGTGGGCGCTTTCGGCAACATCGCTTCCTTCTATCAGAACCAGCAATTGCTGCAGCAAACGCCGCCGCCCATGTCTGATCTGGCCAAGCCCGACGTCGAAGGCGCGCGCATGCTGATCGAGAGCGTGCTGGCCGAGCGCCGCAAGGTACTGACCGAAATGGAATCGAAGGCGCTACTGGCCGCCTTTCACATTCCCGTGACGCGGACCATCCTGGCACGCAGTTCCAACGAAGCGATCATGATCGCCAGTCAGCTCGGATTTCCAGTGGCTCTGAAGATCGATTCGCCGGACATCAGTCACAAGTCCGATGTGCAGGGAGTGGCACTGAATGTCCTCAATGCCGTTGGTGTGCGCGACACCTACGTCGAGATGGTGCAGACGGTGGCGCGGTTGCAACCCGAGGCACGCATCAACGGCGTCACCGTGCAGAACATGTCGAGCCAGAAGCGCGGCCGCGAGATCTACATCGGCATGGTGACCGATGAACCCTTTGGACCCGTGATTGTGTTTGGTTCTGGTGGCATCATGATCGAACTCATCAACGACCGTGCCATGGAGTTGCCTCCGCTCAACCAGTTTCTGGCGCGCAGCCTGATTGCACGGGCTCGCGTCGCCGAGACGCTGGGCGAGTGGCGTGGCGCCTCGGCCGTCAATATGGAGGCGCTTGAGCAGGTGCTCTTGCGGGTCTCGGAGATGGTGTGCGAACTGCCCCAACTGCGCGAGATGGACATCAACCCGATCATTGTTGACGAATCCGGTGCCGTGGCTGTTGATGCGCGCATCGTCGTGGACAACGCGCCACCCGGCATGCACAACTACAGTCACCTGGCGATCCTGCCTTACCCATCGCAGCACGAGCAGGTGTGGCCGCTGCGCGGTGGCGGTGAATACACTGTGCGCCCGGTTCATCCGGACGACGCCAGCATGCTGCAGGATTTTGTGCGCAGTCTCTCACCCGAGAGTCGTTACTTCCGCTTTGTTTCGAGCATGCAGGAGTTGCCGGCCAGCATGCTGGCCCGTTTTACCTTGATTGACTACGACCGCGAAATGGCGCTGGTAGCCGTGGTGCGTGAACAGCGTGTTGGCCCCGATGGCGAAACCACCGAGGTTTCGCGCATCCTGGGTGTGTCGCGTTACATCACGAATCCGGACCGCAGCACCTGCGAGTTCTCGCTGGTGGTAGCAGACGACAGCAAAGGCAAAGGCCTGGGCTCACGCCTGATGCTCTCGATCATGAACTTTGCCCGCGAGAAAGGGCTGACTGAAATCGAGGGCCTGGTGCTGGCCAACAACCCGACCATGCTCAAGTTGATGCGCGGACTGGGCTTTACGATCAAGCAGTACCCGGACGACGCCGATTTCAAACTGGTAACGATGACGCTGTAGATCGCTACCCGACTCAGCGCAGGAAGACTGATACCAGGAACACGGTCAGCAAGCCAGCTGCGACGGCAAAGACGATCAGGGCCGCAGGATCGGTGCCCTTGAAGCGCGCGCTGATCTGCGAAAAATCTTTCGGTAAATGCAGGGTTGTCATGTTGTCTCCTTCTTATAGCGGGTAGGTTGACCCATCCCACTGCGCAAGCTACGCCTTTTTGGAATATGCCGCAATCCGTTATCTGAAAAAGTATTGCGCTAGATCAAAGAGACGCCGTGACCCGTTCCCCATGGCGCAAACATCAAGGTGTTTTCTTCGAATCCGGAATCACAGCGTTGACCGCCGCACCGGCTGCCTTGACGCCCGTCGTGACAACAGTCGCCGCTACTGTCACAACGGTATCAGCAACGGCCACCACTGCACATCCGCTGCAAAGCAGCACGGCGACGAAAGTCGTGGCTATTGCAACCATGCCCATAACATTCTTCATTCAGGATTCCAGTTTGTTTGCTCCGCATTATCATGTGACGCTTGTATCGAATTGCGTGGTTGCAAGAACAATCTTTACAAGCTCTTAACTGAAGTTCTGACTTTCGAAGTGTTAAATGGTCATGATGCATTTGCGTGCAAACATGGAAAGGCGTTGATCATGAAGAAGCTACTTATCTTGCCCTTGGCACTTGTCACCAGCGCGGCGGCCTTCGCCCAGGACGTCGGTCGCGTCATTTCTGCCACGCCCATCATTCAGCAGGTGGCTGTACCCAGACAGGTCTGCACGACCGAGCAGGTCGCCTTGCAGCAGCCCAAGTCAGGCGCAGGTGCCTTGATGGGAGCGATCGCAGGCGGTGCCATGGGCAATGCAATTGGTGGCGGCGCGGGCAAGGCCGCGGCGACCATGATTGGCCTCATCGGCGGCGCTGCTCTTGGTGACAGCGTTGAAGGATCACCCAACTCGCAATATCAAAACGTCCAGCGCTGCACAACGCAGAACAGCTTTGAAAACAGGCCGGTCGCCTACAACGTGGTTTATGAGTTTGGTGGCAAGCAGTACTCTGTGCAGATGCCCCAGGACCCGGGCCCTACGCTGCAGTTGCAAGTCACGCCAGTGGGAGCGAACTCCCAGGTTCAACCCCCAGCCAGCACCGTGACCTATGCGCAGCCGGTTTATCAGCAGCCTGCTTACGTGGTTTCTGAACCTCGCGTCTATTACGGCTATCCCGCTTACTACGTTCAGCCCAATTACGTGCCGGTGGCCGCGTTGATGGGGATGGGGCTGTGGCTTGGCAGTCAGGGACATGGGTACCGTCACTGGCGGTAGTTGGCTCGATAGCAGACCGATCGCACGGGAATCGCCATGACCAAGCCTTCCCGTGTGCGCACGGTGCATGTGGGTGAAACAAAAGTGTTGACGAATCAGCGTCGACATGGAAGCTTCAGGGATCCGTATCACATTGTGCTGAACCTGAGCTGGCCGCGTTTTTTCGCAGGGCTGGTTCTGGTCTTTGTTCTTGTAAATCTGCTCTTCGGCGCAGCATATTGGTTGCTACCCGGGAGTGTTGCAAATGCCCGGGAGAGCAACTTTCTCGACTACTTCTTTTTCAGTATCGAAACCCTTGCGACGGTTGGCTACGGGAATATGTCACCGGCAAGTCTTATGGGCCACACGGTGGCCTCGATCGAGATTCTGCTCGGGATGGTGGGTGTGGCGATTACCACCGGACTTGTCTTTGTTCGATTCTCCAAACCCACGGCACGAATACTCTTCAGCGACCACGCCATCATCCGCGACTTCGACGGCGCTCGGTTTCTCATGTTGCGCATGGCAAACGAGCGCTACAACCGGATAGTGGAAGCCTCGGCGACCATGTCGTTCATCAGACTGGAAATCAACCGGCAGGGTGAGAGCTTCGTCAAGATCCACGACCTGCATCTGGTCAGGAAGCGCACGCCGGTATTTGCGCTGACATGGACGCTAATGCACAAGATTGAAGAGAGCAGTCCTTTGTTTGGCGTCGACGAGGAACAACTGATGGCTGCGCATTGCCGGATTCTGGTGTCTGTAACCGGACATGACGAAACGGTGGCAGCGTCGGTTTACGCTGAAAAGAGCTACGAAGCGCAGGACGTGGTTTTCGATGGCCGATTTATCGACATCCTGAAAATCACCCCGGATGGTGACCGGATCGTTGACATGACGCGGTTTCACGATCTCGAGGAACCGCGCAATCAGTCAGGGGCTGTCGATCCGTGAGATTTGACAGATTTGAAGTGGGTGGTGGGAACTGAGAGATTCGAACTCTCGACCTACGGATTAAGAGAGCAGGAGAGACCCTGTTTTCGGCGTCCTGCCCACGGCTTACAGACACACGCACCACGTAACCGGGTGCCATGCGTAGCCTCAATTATCCCAAAGTAGCTACGAACTGGCTACGTTGGAATTTTGTAACGTATAATTCACACACATCATGTTTGAAGTTCTGACCTACAAAGATGACCAAGGCCGAAGACCCTACGCTGACTGGCTTGGCGAACTGGTGGACCGGCAAGCCAAGGCTCGCATCTTGGTGCGTGTTGGCCGTATGGCCGCTGGAAACTTTGGTGACTGCAAGCCCGTCCAAGATGGGGTGTGGGAGCTTCGCATTGACTGGGGGCCGGGCTACCGCGTTTACTACGCACAGGCTGGTAAGAAGTTGGTTCTGCTGCTGACGGGTGGCGACAAGCGCAAACAGCAGGCCGATATCGCTGCCGCTGTTGACTACTGGAATGATTGGAAAAGGAAGAACGCCAAATGAAAGCCGCACAAGCTCACGACGACACCGTGGTGGAAATGCTCAAAGCCGATCCGGAAATGGCAGACCTCTACCTTGCTGCAGCGCTTGAGGAAGTGAACCTACCCGGCGGACAGGGCGCCTTATTGGGTGCGCTGCGCCATATTGCCGAGGCTCAAGGCATGGCCGCTGTGGCTGCGCGTGCTGGTATTCCCCGAGAAAGTCTTTATCGTGCCCTGAGTCCCAAGGGCAACCCGACTGTGAAGACCTTGCTGGCAGTCATTGGGGCTGCTGGCCTGCACTTGGCAGTAAGTCGTGAGCCGTCACACGCTTGAACTGTTACGAGATCAACCTGATTTGAATGGTGGGAACTGAGAGATTCGAACTCTCGACCTACGGATTAAGAGTCCGCTGCTCTACCAACTGAGCTAAGTTCCCATTCGGAGAATTTGGGTGAATCGGACGGGGTCGATCCCGATTTTCACCAGCGCGAATTCTAGCAGGTCTTGGGGTGCATTCTTGCAGTGTCCGCAGGTGGGCACACTGCTTGGGGGCGGTGGTTGGCTTCGTAACAAATTCGAGCTTGCAATCTTCCAGCGTTGGCCTATAGTGGTCCGCAACGGCAATTCAATTCGGCTCAAAATGGTTTGGACAGGATTGCTTGAGAAAGGTGGTACGTATAGACAAAGATCACACCAACCTCACCCAACAGCCGGTGCTACTTCGCCGGCCCACGTTACGGTAACGTGACGACCCAAGCTGCAGTCATGTGGCAAATATGCAGGCCCTACGTTCTTCGTGGGGTTTTGCGTTTTTTGGGGGGTACAGTTCCATGGATAGACTTCGCCATCTCGCTGCTGCCATTCGAGCGAATTGAATCGGCCGAGATGGGATCGAAAGCAAAAACCCTCATTGAAGGAGATGCCAAATGATCACGGTGATGGTGACTTTCCAACTGCCAACGGCGATGACCCTCGCCGAAGCGCGAACGATCTTCCTGGGTACCGCTCCAAAATATCAAGCGGTCGCCGGACTTATCAGAAAGTACTACGTACTGTCCCAGGACGGTAAGACGGCTGGCGGAATCTATCTCTGGAAGTCGCAAGCTGAAGCCCAGGCGCTGTATACCGAAAGCTGGAAGGCCTTCGTGCGAGAGAAGTACGGCTGCGATCCCTCGGTCGTGTACATGGACAGCCCGGTCGTGGTTGACAACCTGTCGCACGAAATCATTGCCGACCAGTAGCATCGGCGATCAGGGAGTGTGTGGGGTCGAATTCTGTGTGCATGCCGCATTCGCCCCGAGGTCGGCGTATACGAAGTTGTGATGCCGTGGTCGACGGCAGTTTCGTAACGCTACGACTTTCTGTAGGGACCAAACTCGCACCAGTATTTCGCGTCACCCGCGGCTCGCTGTTGGTAAAGGTATTGCGTAGACTGGCAGTTCTGGCTGTTGTATTCCCTTCCATCCGCCGCATCGAAGGTTGCAACGTGCGTTCGAGCATTCGGGTTCGAGAAATAGGCGCGATACAGGGTGTAGATTCTTTCACCTTGACCGCAACCTGTTAACAGTAAAGTGGATGTGATGACAGCAAGCAATGACTTCATGTTCGTTCCAATCAGTGACTACGGTGCTGCTAGTTTCGGATCGTTGGCGTCGTCAGCCAATGGATCAACAGTACCCTTTTGGCAGTACCGCGATACCGGCTTCTTTGACAAATACCTAGTAGGAAAGTACCAGTTTGCACTGGGGGCGTTGAGCTGCAGTCAAGCCTTGCAATTTAGTCGCACTTTGCTAACGCTGGTTCTGGTATCGGCGCCGCTAGTCCAACACCTTGTGCGGTCGTAGTGGCTGAGTTCCCCGGCGCGAAGTCATGCTCCGCTGGGTTGTCTGTCAGGTAATAGGGTGATCAAAAATCCAAGAGACCTGACACGACCGCTGTGATGTACCAAGTTGGTCTACGCATTCAGTGTGAGTTGGCTCGGAGCAATGAACACATGCATCGGGTCATG
>JBAXNI010000122.1:0-8367 GCA_037133835.1 Comamonadaceae bacterium
ACGATGCGGTGCTGCACGCCTACAAGGCACGCGCCGGTGGGCGTGGCTACCAGACGCTCATCAACGAGACACTGCGCCGCGGGCTGCAGGCGGACGCCGTCAAAGAAGCCCTGCGCGAAGTGATTCGCGAGGAGCTACACCCGATTTAGGGCAACTGGTAGGTATAGGTCACGCCGATGACGTTGACGCTCTGGTTGGCCCTTTGAAGCACCGTGGTGCCGTCGGAATAGACGTAGGGAACACCGTTGACGCTCCAGGTCCAGTCGTTGACGTTATTGCGCTGGTGCACAAAGTCCACGCGAACCGAGGAGCCTTTTTCAAGGGAGTACTTGCCGAACAGTTTGAGCGCGGTCTGGCTGTACAGGATGTCGGGCAAGCCGCCGGTGGCCGCCAGCAGGGCCACGGAGTCGCTGCCGGCCAGGCTGTCCAGCGTCTGTGCATAGACGCTCTTGTCGCCGCTATAGGAGAGGCCGCCACCGACGTCGAACTTGGCGTTGACCTTGCCGGTGAAGCCAACGTTGGCACCCACGTTGCTGTTGTCAAAGGCCATCAGGTAACCGGCAGCGCGCGCCTGGTTCAGGCTCTGCTGGCTGCTGGAGAGCGCACCGTTAAGGCCCCAGTTGTCCGACAGGGCGTAGGTCCAGTCCAGACTGAACTGATGCAATCCGGTGTCACGCAGGCCATAGCTGCTGGGCGTGCTGTAGCGGTCGGCGCCGCTCTCGGCGCTGAGCTGCAGGGAGAGGCTCTCGCTGGCTTGCCAGTCGGCAAACAGCTTGACCTTGTTGCGCTGACGGTCGGCCAGTGTCGGCATGAAAACGGCGGTGGGCAGGAAGCCATTGACCGGATCAGCCGGGCTGATCACTTCGGTCACGCCAAGGCCGCTGTTGTCCTTGAGCCAGTTGGAGCCATCACGGTTGCTGCGCGAGGCGGTGACGCTGCCGGTCAGGGTCTCGGCCAGACGACCACGAAGCTCGGCGCGGACCGTGTTTTCACTGGTGTTCTGGCGCAAGGCACTGATGCCCGAGATGGCGCTGCTGGCCGTGAAGACACCGCGGTCTATGGTTTCGCGATCCGCGCCCAGCGTGGCGCGGTAATCGCTGGTGAATTGCCAGCTGGCTTGCAGCTTGGCGTTGCCCTTCTGGCTCGACAGATTGCGGTTGGTGTAGGTGAAGGGCAGGGCCGGCAGCGCAGGGACCGCGCCTTCGAGGTTGTAGGAGGCCAGCGGTGTCTGGTCGTCCTTTTTCTCGTAGCGCAGATCAGCCAGCAAGGAGAGCTGGCGCACCGGACGCGAAGTCAGACTGAGCTTGCCCAGCGTGCTGCGAACCTGGGCGTCCAGATTGGTCACACCTGCCGGCGCGCCGGTCAGTCCGGCAGCGGTAAAGTCGGCATTCTGCGTTGCCAGGCTGCGCGCGAGCTTGAAGGTGGCGCGGGTAGCGCTGCCGAGGTCGTAACTGCCGCTCAAGTCGAACTGGTGTGCCTGATTGTCTGGAGCCAGCGCCAGCGGTTGCCCAAGGATGGATTGCAGGCCGGCGCTGAGCGGCAGCAGCGTGCCCACCGGGTTGTACAGACTGGACGGAATGGTGGCGTTCAGGGTCGTGTTGTTGTTGCGGTAGAACGAGCCGTAGTAGCCCAGGTTGAAGCGCAGTTTTTCTGCTGCGAAATTGAGCCGGGCTTCGATCTGGCTGTGGTTGGCGCTGATGGGCTCAGGCAACATCAGCGTGGCCCAGCCCGTGTTGCTGGCAGTCGTGCCCAGACAGCCCGGTGCGATCACCGAGGGGCAGTTGATGCCGATGCCGAAGAGGCGTGAGCCTTCCTTGTTCTCGCTCTTCAAATCAAGCTCGAACTGCAGGGATGGATTGATGACCTTGGCAAAGCCAAAACCCAGGCCGCTGCGCTTGGTTTTGAGTTCCAGGTCAGCACCGCTGCCGGCGCTCAGGGCGACAACCCGCGGTGTGGTGGAACCCGCACCTGTCAGACCGCTGTTGGGCGTGTTCGGTTCGTAACGGACCAGTTCGCCGTAGGAGGCGCTGAGCTTCCAGTTGCCCGGGTCTTTCTTGACGAGGCTGAGCTCACGCGTGTTGCTCAACAAATTGGAGCCATCAATCTGCAGCCAGTTGCTGTTGTCCTGGTCGCGCAGGCTGTAGTCAAAACCAAACGTGCCGAAAAAACTGCGGTCCGGGCGCAGGCCGTTGTACTGGCCGAACATGGCGTGCTCGGCGCTGTCGCCGCTGAGCGCACCCAGGCCAAAAGTCAGCGTGGTCACGGGTGCCGCGTCGTCGCCTTCGGCGTGCGCCTGCGCAGGAACAAAAGCGCCAATGAGTGCCAGCGCCAGCAGGCTGCGATGAAAGCGGAGGGAAGAATCAGATTGGATCATGATGGCTCTCGGTACTTCAGCGCAGCATCAGCTGGGGTGTCGGGTTGCTGGCCGACGGGTTGTTGGAACCGTGAATCTGCGTATGGCAGTTCAGGCAGCTGCGGCCCTGCCACAGGTTGACGACATTCTTGCCGTTGGTCGTCGCGTTGATCAGTGGGGCGGTCAGGCCGGCAGCAGCACTGGACACACCAGGCTGGCCAGCGACCGCACCGACACCACCGGCGACGTGCGGCGTATGGCATTGCTGGCACAGCAGAGGTGGGCGGCTCTTGAGCATGGATGCCACCGTGCTGCCATGCGGGTTGTGGCAGTTGGAGCAGTCATCGACGACCGGCTCATGCTGATGCACAAAGGGTCCACGCTTTTCGGCATGACAGGTGTAGCAGGTGGCATTGGTGCTGTCGCGCTTGACCAGTTTGGGACCGGCCGAGCCGTGCACGTTATGGCAGTCGGCGCAGGTCATCTTGCCTTCAACCACCGGATGGTGCGAGGCCTTGTTCATCTGGCTGCGCTGCTCTTTGTGGCAGGTGTAGCAGACCTCGGCCTGGGTCGCCTTGTTCAGTACCTTGTCACGGTTGCCATGGATTTTGTGGCACGTGTTGCAGGCAATGTCGGCACCCGGGTGCTGGCTGCCAGCCCACAGTGCGCGTTTCGCGTCCTTCTCGTGGCAGCTCAGGCAGGCGGCGCTGCGCTCACTGGCAGGGGAGGCGTAAGAGCGGATGAACATGCGGTCCGGATGCGGGCGCTCCTTGGCCTCCGGTGGTTTCTTGGCGTGCGTTGGGCTTTCGCCGTGGCAGGTGATGCAGTCTGGCACGCGCTTGTCGGCAGAGAAGCCGTGCGCCGAGCGGCTCATGTCGGGCAGGTCTTCCTCGTCGTGGCAGGTAACGCAGAGCTTGGCGCCGGTCTCACCGGCAGCCCAGGCCGGCGAAGCCAGTAGCGCGAACAGGCCCAGGCCGGCGATGGCGATTAAACGATTGATTCGCATCCCAAATTCCTTCAAAAGGTCCACGGTTATTTTTGACCGTGGACGATGTCCACGCTCTTGGAGCCGCCGCTGGCGTGGCAGTCGTTACAGGTCTCGCGCGGCAGTCCGGCAATCTGAGCCTGGGTCTGGCTGCCAAAATACGCGCCACCAAAGCTTGATACATGGTCCACCGCCTTGGCAGAGTCATGACACGCAGTGCAGCTTGCTGCCTTGGGTGAGATCACCTTGAACTGGTTCGGATCGGTGAGTGCCGTTGCGCCACCAAACACCGCCGGACCCGTCGCAGTGGCACCGTTCTTCAGTACCGCCGCACCGAGCGGACTCTGGTCGATCTTGTACGAGTTGTTGACGTGGCAGGCGTTGCAGTTGATGCCAACGCCGGGCCAGGCTACTTCGGCCGCGAAGTTCACCACGCTGCTGGGTCCGACCACGCCGTTCTGTCCCGGCCCGCTGGTGCCAATGGCACGTCCATAGCTGTCCTTCATCGGGATCGTCCAGGGTGCAATCGGTGCGCCGGTCAGGATGTCGAACGCGCCCTGCGTCATGTTGCCGTTGGTGAAAGGATAGCTTCGCTTGGAGTTGCCATGAATGCCATGGATCATGCGCTTGAACTGGTAGGACTCGTTGAGCGCCATGCCGTTGGTCATGACGGTGCTCGAGACGCGGTTCGGGTCGTGGCAGACAACGCAGGCATCCACGCTGTTGCGGGCACCACTGTGGAAGGCATTGTCCAGCGTATTGGAGCCCGATGCTGCGCCCAGCGCGCTGTGGCAGGCATTGCATTTCTCATTGGCAACGATGGTGCGCCGTGGCTGCAGCGTGCCGCTGAGCGCGAGCTCGCTGGAAGTGTGCTGCACCAGTACGTTGACCTGTACGGCGGGTACGACCTCGGGTCTTGGATTGACACCCGATGTGGCTGCCAGCTTGTTTTCCTTGACCTGGCCGATGCTGACGACGCGCGCTGTGCCCGTGGCAACGGCAGTGGCTGTGTCGTCAGGCAGCGCAATGCTCAGCGCGTAGTGATTCTTTCCGTCGTTCGTGCCCTTGTAGGCGTAACCGTTGGCCGTGCTGCCGCCATTGTTGTAGGCAGAGTATTCGGTCACGACGGACGGCTGACCGATCATGTTCTGGTAGGCCAGATAGAAGCGCAGGTTGCCAAATTTTGTCGTGCTGGAACAGGTCAGCGCTGGCGCGCTGGTGCAGTCAGAACTGACCAGGTTGTATGCTGCATTGCCGTTCGTCGGATCAGACAGGAAGTACTTCACCGTCACGCTGCGTCCCTTGTGGTCTGCCGTGTCGTTGAAGGCGACGCTTTCGATGTTCATCTTGTACCTGGCGGCGTTCGCTTCAACCTGGTTGAAGTGCACGTTCTCTGTCGAGACCACCGAGCCGACGCCGTGACAGCGCACGCATTCCTGGTTCGGCAGGGATATTGCCGCGGCGCCCGCGCCGCTGTACTGGACCGCTACGACCTTGTGCAGCGTCTCCCAGGCGGAGCCCACTGCGCTGACGTGGCAGCTCAGGCAAGCTTCCTTGCTCGGTTTGTTCTTCCAGTTGTCACCCTGAGGTGTGTTGGGATTGGCACCGCTGTGGCACTTGCTGCAGTTGCGCAGGTCCTGCGGGAAGCCCACATCGGCGTAACTGTGCTTGCTGTTCTGGTAACCCCAGATGGTGTAGTCCTCGCCGGCGCTGTTCAGCCATTTACCAGCGTGGATCTTGTGCACCATGGTGGCAAGATTGAGGACGTTGCCGCTATTGGCGTCCGTGGTGCCTGGGTTGTGGCACATCACGCAATACTGCGTATCGACGCGACCGCCGCCATGCAGACCCAGTTTTTCGTGGCAACTATTGCAAGACGACACATCGGTCATCCTGCGCGTCTTGGCTGGATCGGTAACCAGCACGGACTTGCCGGCCGCGTCGAGCGTGAAGTCAATGTAGGGGTTGACCAGAACCGTGTCGCCCGCCGCATTTTTGTAGCTGAGCTGAATGGCAACGCGGTGCGTGCGCGCCGGTTCAAACACGACACCGTTGGTCTGCGTCAGGTCCTGAATGTTGGTCTTGAAGGTGTAGGTGTAGTAACCGTCCGCGTTGTACACCAGTTGCGCCGCCAGCAGCGCAGCATCGGTCTGTTTGGGATCGGTCGTTGCCTGCATGGCGCTGGCCAGCGCAGGCTTGCCGCCCGGGCCGACACCGGCGGTTGCCGTTTCCTTGCGGTAGATGTAATTGACCCACTGATCCGGGTTGCCGTTGCTGCCAGGAACCAGTTTGGCGATGGCGAAACTGACGTCGGTGATCTTTACGTCGGCTTTGACGCCACCGTCGGAGAACACCGCGAAGTTGACTTTGGGCGCGCCACTGACAACGACTGCAGGAATGCCGGCACTCTGCAGGACCGCAAAGGGTGCAGCGGTGTTGCTTGCAGTGTCGTTGGCTGCCAGCGCGCTGGCAGCCGCGATGGCGCTATTGGCAGCGACCGCCGGCGGCGCAGGCACTGCTGGCGAGGATCCGCCGCCACTGCCACCACCGCAACCGGCGACAACCGCCGCCAGCAAACCTAACATGCCCCAGCGAGCCAATGAATGTTTCATTTTTTCTCCGTCGTTTCCAGGTTAAACGACACGACACGAACTGCTCAAAGCGGTTAGCGCGATACCGTTATCTCTTTGCAATTCATTCTAAGTGAACCATTCTGCGTCCCGCGGGGCAGCCTGATTCTTACTGCGCCAGAATCCAGTCGGCCAGATTCTTGAGGGCTGCCTGATCCTTGGTGTCAATGATCTTGTGCTCTTCTTGGCTTCCATCATCAAGTTTGACCTTGGGGCCCGTGGTGATGTTCTTGATGATGTTGGCCTGACCGTCAGCCTTGCCCTTGTAACCGGCGGCAATCTTCTTCAGGGCAGGACCCTTTTTCGATTTGTCGATGGAGTGGCATTTGCCGCAATCGTTCTTTTTGAACAAAGCCGCTGCCGCATCGGCGTCGACCGCTGCGATGGTTTGGGTTGAAAATCCAGCCAGCGCCGCGATGGCGAGGGACGCTGCGAGTGTTGTCAATTTCATTTCAAGGCCTTTCAGGTTACGGATTTAACGAATTTACGGCAACCTCAAGCCAACCCAAGGTTACTTGGTCGACAGGATAAACCTTCAGCCGCTTTCCGATACCGCGGTAGGGCAATGGTATGGGATCTGGTTGATCTAAATCAAATGATTTTTCGGGTTTGGGCTCGACCTGTTGCATTCTCGCCAGCTTCTGCTGATCCAGCGTTGATACTTCCGGAATTCCCCTAGCCATTGGTCCGGTTCATGGACAGCGCATTCGGGCAACCGGCTTGCGGCAAAATGCCGCAAACAGGAGAGACACGTGAAAACACCCCTTGCTTCATCGACGCCAGAGCTGGCAGTAGAACAGCGCGGCCCCGTCTTGTGGATGACCATCACGCGTGAGGAGCGGCGCAACGCCATGAGCCACGCGGTATTGGCCGGCATGACGCAGGCGATTTCGTCAGCGCAGGCTGAGCGGGATATCCGCGCGATCGTGATCACGGGAGCTGGAACCAAAGCCTTTTGTGCCGGCGCTGATTTGCAATCGGCGCAGGCCTTTACGACCGACTATTCGGAGCCGCACGGCCATCTGGCGCAACTGCTGCGCGTTGCGCGCGCCAGTTACGTGCCCCTGATTGCACGCGTGAACGGAGCCTGCATGGCCGGCGGCATGGGTCTGATGTCCATGTGCGACATGGCGGTGGCGGCGCGCCACGCCGTTTTTGGCCTGCCGGAGGTGAAGGTGGGTGTCTTTCCGGCGCAGGTGCTCAGCGTATTGCAGCATCTGATTCCGCGGCGCACGCTGAGCGAGATGTGCCTGACCGGCGAGCCGATCACGGCAGCGCAGGCGCTTGAGGTGGGTCTGGTCAACTATGTGGATGACGATGTGGACTTCAGGTTGCAGTGGCTGCTGGAGCGCTTGCTGGACAAGTCGCCGGCTGCCATCCGGCGCGGCCTGTACACGCTGAAGAAGGTGGAGGCCATGGCGTTCGAGGAGTCAATGTCTTTCACGGAAAGCCAGATTGCCCTGTTTACCCTGACCGAAGACGCCAGGGAAGGACAGAAGGCTTTTCAGGAAAAACGCAAACCGAACTGGGCAGGGCGCTGAACATGAGTACCAACTTTGACTACATCATTGTCGGCGCCGGCACCGCCGGCTGCCTGCTGGCCAATCGGCTATCGGCAGACGCCAGCAAACGTGTGCTGCTGATCGAGGCCGGGCGCAAGGACGATTACCACTGGATTCACATTCCGGTGGGTTATCTGTACTGCATTGGCAACCCGCGCACGGACTGGCTCTACAGCACGGAGCCGGACGCGGGTCTGAATGGGCGCGTGTTGCGCTACCCGCGCGGCAAGACGCTGGGCGGTTGCAGCAGCATCAACGGCATGATTTACATGCGTGGACAGGCGCGCGACTACGACCAGTGGGCCCGGTTGACCGGTGACGAGACCTGGAACTGGAACAATTCATTGCCCTATTTCAAGTTGCATGAAGATCATTACCTCGGGGCCAATGCCGCGCACGGCGCGCGTGGTGTGGCGCCGGAACTGATGGGCGATGCTTCCACGCCTTATCGCAAGCTGCTGCGTCATCGCAGCGCCGGTGGCGAATGGCGCGTCGAAAAGCAGCGTTTGCGCTGGGATGTGCTGGACGCGTTTGCTCAGGCTGCACAGCAGGCCGGCATTGCCGCCACGGACGATTTCAACCGCGGTGACAACGAGGGCGTAGGCTATTTTGAGGTGAACCAGCGAGAGGGTTGGCGTTGGAGCACGGCCAAGGCGTTCTTGCGTCCGACCTGTTACGCACGGAGCAATTTTGAAATGTGGACGGCAGCTCAGGTGGCAAAGCTGCTGCTTGAGACACAGGCCGATGGAAGTCAGCGCTGCGTTGGTGTTGAAGTCTGGGACCATTCGGAAATGGTCACGGCCAGTGCCAGCGCCGAGGTCATTTTGTGTGCCGGCA
>JBAXNI010000123.1:0-8366 GCA_037133835.1 Comamonadaceae bacterium
CCGCAGCTCTCGGCGGCAAAAAACTGCATCGCGTTGAGCGCCGCATTGCGCGCACTGTCATGCTGACTGAGTACGACGACCGCAGCCGATCCAATGAAACTGCCGTAGGGCTGCAAGGTGTCAAAGTCGAGTGCCAGGTGGCTCAGACTGGCCGGCAGAATGCCGCCCGAGGCACCTCCAGGCAGGTAGGCGTACAGGCGGTGACCGTCGGCCATGCCACCACAGTGCTCGTCAATCAACTCCTGTACGCTGATGCCCGCCGGCGCCAGCTTGACACCAGGCTGCCTTACGCGACCGCTGACGCTGAAGGAGCGCAGTCCGTGGCGCCCCTGACGACCAAAGCTCTTGAACCAGTTGGGTCCTTTCTCAAGGATTTCGCGTACCCAGTACAGGGTTTCAAAATTGTGTTCCAGCGTCGGCCTGCCAAACAGACCTACCTGTGCGAGATAGGGCGGACGCAGGCGCGGCTCACCACGCTTGCCCTCGATGCTCTCGATCATGGCCGACTCTTCGCCGCAAACATAGGCACCGGCACCGCGGCGCAGTTCGATGTGGGGCAATGGACAAGGCGGGTCGGCCTGCAAGGCCGCGATCTCACGCCCCAGCATGTGCCGTGCATCGTGGTACTCGTCCCGCAGATAGATGTAGCAGGCCTCGGTGCCGGCGACCTGCGCCGCAATCAGCATGCCTTCGAGAAAGCGGTGCGGGTCGCGCTCCAGGTAAGTGCGGTCCTTGAAAGTACCGGGCTCCCCCTCATCGATGTTGACGGCCAGCATGCGCGGTGCGTCCTGCTCGCGCACGATGCGCCACTTGCGTCCCGCCGGAAAACCGGCACCACCCAAGCCGCGCAGACCCGAGTCTTCCATCCCGGCGATCACATCCTCGGCATCCTGCTCGCCGTTGACCACGGCTGCAGCCAGGGCGTAGCCGCCTTGCTGCCGGTAGGATTGATAGGTGATCAGATCGGTGCCATTCGGGATACCGGTGTTGACTTGCGTACCCCTCAACTCCGCGTTGACCTCATCGAGCAAAGCCGCCTGGCTGGCGTGTGCCAACGCGCGCTGACCGACCAGCACGGCAGGTGCCTGCTCGCAACGCCCCAGGCACGGCGCAGCAAGTACTCGCAGCGATGGCTCCTGCACCGCCTCCATGCCTGCGCGCAAGGCGGCAGAACCGGCCATGGCGCAACTGAGCCCACCACAGACGCGAACGGTCAAGGCGGGTGCGACCTGATCGTCGCGCAGGATCTGGAAGTGGTGATAGAAGCTCGCGACCTCATGGACTTGCGCCAGTGCCAGCCGCATCTCATGGGCCAGCGCCACCAGGTGACGTTCGAACAAGCCCCGGTAGTGATCATTGAGTTGGTGCAAATACTCGATCAAGCGATCGCGCGGATGACCGTCCAGCGGTGCCGCGCCAATCAGCTCGCGCACCTCCCGCAGCGCCATCGAGTCCGGCTGACGCCCCTTGAGTTGCGTGCGACCTTGCGCCGAATTGCGACTGACAGTGTCCACCAGGGACCCCTCTCAGGTGTCTTTGGAAATCTTGATGGTCGGGAACTTGCTGGAAAAATCCTTGTTCTTGGCGGCAATCGAAACTGCGACCTGGCGTGCCACGGCCTTGTAGATTCCGGCCACCTCGCTGTCGGGCGCTGACACCACGGTCGGCTTGCCACTGTCGGCCTGCAAACGGATCTGAATGTCCAGCGGCAAGGCGCCGAGGTAATCCATGCCGTATTCAGCGGCCATCTTCCTGCCGCCGTCGGCGCCAAAAATATGTTCCACATGACCGCACTGGCTGCAGACGTGGACCGCCATGTTTTCCACAATGCCGAGGATGGGCACACCAACTTTTTCAAACATCTTGATGCCCTTCCTGGCATCAAGCAGGGCGATGTCCTGCGGTGTCGTGACCACGACCGCACCCGTCATGGGGACGCGCTGCGACAGCGTCAGCTGGATGTCACCGGTACCGGGTGGCATATCGACAATCAGATAGTCCAGATCGCGCCAGTTTGTCTGGCGCAACAGTTGTTCCAGCGCCTGCGTGGCCATCGGACCGCGCCAGATCATGGCTTCGTCCTGCGCCACCAGAAAGCCGATGGACATTACCTGCACACCGTAGTTCTCCAGCGGCTCCATGGTCTGGCCGTCGATGCTTTCGGGCCTGCCTTCAATACCCATCATCATCGGAACGCTGGGACCATAAATATCGGCATCGAGCAAGCCGACACTGGCACCCTCGGCGGCCAGCGCCAGCGCCAGATTCACAGCGGTCGTGCTCTTGCCGACACCGCCCTTGCCGGAGGCCACGGCCACAATATTCTTCACCTTGGGCAAAAGCTGCACACCGCGCTGCACGGCATGGGCCGCAATCTTGCTGCTCACGTTGACCGACACGTTGTCGACGCCTGCCACGCTGCGGGCAGCAGCGATCAGCGCCGAGCGAAAACCCGCCACCTGGCTCTTCGCCGGGTAACCCAGTTCCACATCGAAGGCCACGTCGCCGCCCTGAAGGGTGAAGTTCCTGATTGCCTTGGCGGACACAAAATCGCGTCCGGTGTTGGGATCGACGACGCTCTTGAGCGCGTCCATGATCATCTGTTCTGTCACTGCCATTGATTACTCCTGAAGGCCTGTAGTCTAGCGAACAATGACTTGCCCCCATGAGTCAGTGGATAATGTTTTCATGCCAAATTATTGCGCTGCAACAGCGTCAACCGGACTGATACTCAGTGGCGGCGGTGCCCGTGCTGCCTATCAGGTTGGCGTTCTGGAGGCCATTGCCGATATCCGAAAGGCCTGTGGCGCGCTGCACGAGCCCAATCCCTTTCCCATCATCACCGGCACCTCGGCCGGTGCCATCAACGCCACGGCGCTGGCCTGCGGTGCCGATGATTTTGACGCCAGTGTGCGCAGCATTGTCGAGGTCTGGAAGCACATCCATGCCGAGCAGGTCTACCGGGCCGACTCGCTGAGCATGCTGCGCTCCGGCGCCACCCTGATGACCCTGCTGTCGCTGGGCTGGCTGATTGCCAAATGGCGCCACATGAAGCCGCGCTCCCTGCTCAACAATGCACCGGCACTCGATCTGCTCAAACGCATCGCACCACTGGATCGTCTGCCCGAACTGATACGTCAGGGTCACATCCAGGCGCTCGCTGTAACAGCGTCAAGCTACAGTTCGGGTGAACACATCACTTTCTTTGACGGCGAGCAGCGCCTGTTGCCCTGGGTGCGCTCACGGCGACGTTCGGTACGTGATCACATCACCTACGAACACCTGCTGGCCTCCTCCGCCATTCCCTTTGTCTTTCCGGCGATGGCCCTGCAGATCGATGGCAATTCAGAGTATTTTGGAGACGGCTCGATGCGCCAGTCGGCGCCCGTGGCGCCGGCCATTCACCTCGGAGCCAGCCGGATTCTGGTGATCGGAGCCGGGCGGCTGGCTGAACCCCGAAGCGAATTCCCGACCGGCAAGCGCAGTACTTATCCGTCGCTGGCACAGATTGCCGGACACGCACTGTCAAGCATCTTTCTGGACGCGCTTGCCGTAGATGTGGAACGCATGCGCCGCATCAACCTCACGATGTCGCTGGTGCCAGCCGAGGCCCGTAGCGCCAGTGCCCTGCGCCAGGTTGACTTGCTGCTGATCTCACCCTCGCAGCGACTTGACGACATCGCGGCGCGTCACATCGGCGAATTGCCAGCGGCGGTACGCACCATGCTCGGTGGTGTTGGCGTCTCCACCAAAGCGGCAGACGTCAAAGGCGCAGCCCTGGCCAGCTACCTGCTATTTGAATCGAGCTACACGCGCGAGCTGATGGCGCTGGGCTACGCTGACGCGCAAAGCCAAAGTAACGAAATACGCCGGTTTTTCAGCTGGGCCGACCCGGCTCCGGTTTGAAAGACGCTGCCAAGGCCGAACTGTGGCGCGCCAGCAGGTTGCTGTCCAGACCAACGGCAACGAACAAGCCCCCCATGTCGATGTAGTGTCGCGCCAGTTTCTCGTCAGCCATCAAGATTCCCGGCGCCTTGCCCGCGCGCGTAATGCGCCGAAAAGCGTCTTCCATGGCCGCACGCACCTGCGGGTGATCCTGTTCGCCCACGTGCCCGAGTGAGGCCGACAGATCGGCCGGTCCGATGAAGACGCCATCAACACCCTCCACCGCCGCAATCGCATCCAGGTTATCGAGAGCCGTTTGGGTTTCGGCCTGCACCAGCACGCAAATCTGCGCGTTAGCGTGCTTCGCGTAATCGGCGATGCGACCCCAGCGCGAGGCCCTGGCACCGGCCATGCCGCGAATGCCCTGTGGCGGGTAACGCGATGCCTGCACAATGGCGCGCGCCTGCTCGGCGGTATCCACCATAGGCGCCAGGATGGTCTGCACGCCCAGATCCAGGTACTGCTTGATGATGGTGGTTCCAACGTGCCCCTGCCCCACCGGCACGCGAGCGATGGCATGCGATGCCGGATAGGCTGCAATGGCTTGCAGTTGCGCCAGAATCGAATTCAGATCATTGGGCGCATGTTCACCATCAATCAGGAGCCAGTCAAAACCGGCACCGGCGCAAATCTCGGTCGTATAGGGATTGGCCAGGCCCAACCAGAGACCGATCTGCAACTGCTTTTGGGTCAGTGCGCGTTTGAACGGGTTAACGGGATGGATCATGATGCGTCTGCGCCCGCCCCGTAGCGCTGGCGCGCCAGAGTGGCACCCGCAGCAAGCGCCTGCAGCTTCTTCCAGGCGACATCACGGCTCATCGGAGCCATGCCGCAATTGGTACATGGAAACAGACGGTTCTTCGGCACGAACTGCAATGCCTTGCCAATCGTATCGGCCACCTGCTCGGCGGTTTCGACTTCATCGCTGGCGACATCGATGACCCCCACCATCACGTCCTTGCCCGCCAGCAAGGCCATCAAATCCGGTGGTACATGCGAGTGATAGCACTCCAGACTGACCTGCTGGATGCTGCTTTGGGCAAGCGCCGGAAAAATCGCCTCGTACTGCCGCCACTCGTTACCCAAAGTCTCCTTCCAGTCCACATTGGCCTTGATGCCGTAACCGTAGCAAATGTGTACCGCCGTGGTACAGGTCAAACCCTGGGCCGCACGCTCGAGCGCTTTAACGCCCCAGTCGGCTGCGTCCTGCATGTACACATTGAAGGCGGGTTCGTCAAACTGGATGATGTCAACACCATCAGCCTGCAAGGCCAGCGCCTCCTGGTTCAGCAGTTCGGCAAACGCAAAGGCCATCTTGACCTTGTCACCGTAGAAGCGGTCAGCCACCGTGTCCACAATCGTCAGAGGTCCGGGCAGAGTGAATTTGAGTTTCTTGCGGGTATGGGCGCGCGCGAGCTGTGCTTCAACGGCATGGACGCGGCCTTTCAGTTTCAAGGGTGCGATCACCTGGGGCACCTGGGCGTCGTAGCGGCCATTACGGATGCCCATGGTGACCTTGTGCTCGAAATCGATGCCCTCAACCTGCTCCAGAAAGCCGTGCACAAAATGCTGGCGCGACTGCTCACCGTCACCAACGATGTCCAGACCCGCATCCTCCTGTGCCTTGATCCACAGCAGCGTGGCGTCGGCCTTGGCTTGCTGCAAGTCTGCGCCCTGCATCTTCCATTGCGGCCACAGTTTTTCGGTTTCTGAAAGCCAGGCTGGTTTGGGCAGACTGCCTGCGATGGATGTTTGAAACAAGTGAAACTCCAGAAATGAAGGGAAATCGGATGCGCTAGCGCATTGTGTCAGCGCAAGGAAGAAAGTGCATAGTGCTCTCGCATACAGCGTGAATTGAGCAGCATACCCGTGACAAGTGTATAAAGAACCACCGAACCCAGAATGACAGCTGCCAGGGTCCACGACCGACCGGTCTGCTGACGCATCTGCACCAGAGAAAGCAAAGCTGCCAGCCAGCTGGCACTGGCGCCATAGGCACAGACCTGCAGCACGACGAGCGTGACGCGCTTGCGGTAGAAGAACAGCAACGGTGCCGCCAGGCAAAGCGCTACCAGCAGCCAGTTTCCCGCGCGAAAGTAGTGCGCCGCCGTCAACAAGGCTGCAAACACAAAAAGACCTCTGCGCAAGTTCATGGGAACAACTCCTGCGATGACCATGAATGACACCGCAAACAAAAATGCCCGCTATAAATTACATAGCAGGCATTTCAATAAAACAAAGCTTATTGGTAGGATGTGCGAGATTCGAACTCGCGACCAACGGATTAAAAGTCCGCTGCTCTACCAACTGAGCTAACATCCCGAACCGTCTTTCCAGTGACGATTCACGCCTCAGGAAAGGGTCGAATTGTAGCTGTCTTTTCCTGCGATCCCGGGGGCGCTGGCAATTCGATCCAGAATCCAGCCCGCCGCACACTGGCCAAAGGTTGCAGTCACACTGACCACCGAACCGTAGCCATGGCAATTGAGCGTTCCATCACCCGTGATATCGCATGAGGCGTCGGGCTGCTGGACGCTTTCGCGACTGAAAACGCAGGCAATGCCGATCTTCTTGCCAGCGGCCGGTGCCGCGTGCTCCTTGCGCAGACGGTAGCGCAGTTGCGCCAGCAAGGGATCATGCGTGCATTTTGACAAGTCGTCGATGTCTACAAGATGCGCATGACGTTTGCCGCCAGCGGCGCCAACCGAAATGAAAAGGCTTGAGCTGCTGCGTGCCCAGGCGGCCAGTGCCGTCTTTGCGCGCACCTGGTCACAGGCATCGATCACAGCAGTGACGTCCGGCGGCATCAGTGCGGGCCAATTGCCAGGTTCGACAAATTCCTCCACGCAGTTGACCTGGCAGTCCGGGTTGAAGGAGTGAATGCGATCGCGCATCGCCAGTACCTTGGCCTGCCCTACTGTTGCCAGCACGGCATGAATCTGGCGGTTGATGTTGGACTCAGCCACATGATCCAGATCGATCAGCGTCAAACGAGCCACACCGCTGCGCGCCAAAGCCTCCGCTGCCCAGGACCCGACGCCGCCAATGCCGACAACGGCGACGTGGGCATCGTGAATTCGCTGTGCGCCAGTGACGCCGTACAGGCGCGCCAGTGCGGAAAAACGGCGATCGGCGCTTACGCTGGCTTGCACGCTACTTGAGGCGCGCCAGGCGATCCTTTGCTGCCACTGCAGCTTCGGACTGTGGATAGGCCTTGATCAGATCTTCCAGCGACTTGCGTGCGGCGCGCGTGTCCTTGAGCTCAATCTGGCAATTGGCGATGGACAGCACGGCTTCTGCGCTGCGTGGATGTTCGGGCTCCTTCGTTACGATGGTCCGAAAGTTGATCATCGCCTCCTTGTAGTCGCGCGTTGCGTACTGCGCATTGCCGAGCCAGAACAGGGCCGCCATGGCGTATCCGCTCTGGGGATAGCGTCGCAGAAAATCAAGAAAAGCCGGCTGGGCTGCGGCAAAATCACTCTTTCGGAATACTGCCAGCGCAGCCTCAAAGTCCCGCTTTTCCGCCGGCTCGGCCATAAATTCACGGCCATCGAGGGCAACCTTGACCGGCTCAAACTGGCGCAACCTGTCGTTCACGCCCTGGCTTATGTCCTTTTGCTTGCGCTGCAACTCTGCCAGGTCACGCGCCAACTGTTCATTCATGCCCCGGAGCTTTGCGGTGTCGGAACGCAGAACCTCAATCTGGTTTTGCAGTTCAAGCAGGCTGCGTCGCAAAGCGGCGTTTTCTTCACTGGCGCGGCTGCTTCCCTGCTCGGTCAGAAGTCGAACCGCCTCCACACGCTGGCGCAGATCAAGGATGGCCTTGCGCGCCTCCTCATCATCAAACAGGCCCGCAACAGCGATAACCGACCAGCAAGCAAACAAAAGCAGCCCCGCCGTGCGCACCAACATCGTGATTGCTCTCATTGTTGCCTTGTCTAGCGATAGCTGATTTCAGCGCGACGATTTTTTGCCATGGCGGCCTCGTCATTTCCCGCCACTGCCGGCTTTTCCTTGCCAAAACTCACCGCCTCAACCTGGGCGTCGGACACGCCAAGCAGGCCCAATGCGCTACGCACCGCCTCCGCGCGCTTCTGCCCCAGCGCCAGGTTGTACTCTCGGCCACCGCGCTCATCCGTATGACCTTCAATGGCTACTTTGCGGCCCTTGTCGGCTTTGATAAAACGGGCGTGTGTCTCTATCAAGGTCTGAAATTCCGGTTTGATAAGGAAGCTGTCCAGATCAAAATAGACGATCTTCGCTCCGCTCGGCACGGCTCCCTGGGAGCCTGATTTTTCAATGTCAACCGAAGTCACTTTGCCCTTGTCGACCGCACTGCCATTGCCGGTTTCTGATGCAACAGGCGTTCCAGACTTGTCCTCCACCGGCACGTTATCGAGTTTCACCGAAGAGCCACAAGC
>JBAXNI010000124.1:0-8294 GCA_037133835.1 Comamonadaceae bacterium
CGCCAACTATTGCCCTCGTAAAGCAGTTGGCCTAAGCACGGGCTTCTGCCAAAATTGGGCCCAGTACATCAATGGAATTCAGGGGCGTGATTGTTCGAACCACAAGAAGTAGCCAGCCTCAAACGCGATCTCCCGCGCAACGGCTTGCACTGCATGCGCCCATCTGACCCACAGTTCAGACTATGGATGGGCGCGTCAGGAAATGTGCTTGGGCTCCTGCGTTCGGCACCTATTTTTTCTCACCTGACGCGCACACTGCGCGCACTCCGGTCTAGCTCCAGGTGGCTGGCACTGCTGGTGATGGCATTTGCCCTGAGCTTTGCCGCCACCGACTTTGACCGCATGCAAACATTGGCCCAACAACAGTACGGCCCCAAGGCAGTGGAGACGGTTGTTGCCTGGCGCAAGCTGATTGAAGAATCGACCCCCCTGCCGGACAACGACAAACTCAACAAGGTCAACACCTTCTTCAACCGCCGGATTTTGTACAAGACCGACATGGAGGTCTACAGCCAGGAAGACTACTGGGCTACCCCCTTGGAGTTCATGGGGCACGGCGCCGGTGACTGCGAGGACTTTGTCATCGCCAAATACATGACCTTGCGCATCCTGGGTGTGCCCAGCGAACGTTTGCGTCTCATCTATGTACGCTACCAGTCGGGCGGCGCTACGCCGGTTGCCCACATGGTGCTGGGTTACTACGCGCAGCCAAGCGATGAGCCCATCATCCTGGATAACATGGTGAGCAGCATCCGCGCAGGCTCCATGCGCCCTGACCTGTCGCCGGTTTACAGCTTTAACAGCGACGGCTTGTGGGTAGGCGGTGCCAGCACCTCCAGCGCCGACCCGACGACCAGACTATCCCGCTGGCGCGATGTGCTGGACCGCATGCACCGCGACGGCCTCTGAAATTCAAACAATCCATTCCCTGGCAACACCACCATGTCACTCATCAAGCAACTTTGGGCAGCAATCCTTCTGGTTATGGCCATGGCCTTTGCGGCCAGCACGGTCACCAGCGTGCTATCGGCCCGGCAATACCTGCAACAGCAGTTGCAGGTCAAAAACATCGATAACGCAACGGCCCTGGCGCTGTCCTTGTCGCAATTACCCAAAGACCCGGTGATGGTGGAACTGCAAGTGTCGGCGCAATTCGACGCCGGCCATTACCGATTCATCCGCATCGTGTCCCCCAAGGGCGAAACCCTGGTGGAGCGCGTATTCGAGGGCAAGATCGAAGGTGCCCCGGACTGGTTCGTCAAGCTGATTCCGATCGCGGTGCAACCCGGTCAGGCCCTGGTGCAGGACAACTGGAAACAATACGGAACCCTGACCCTGGCCAGCCAGGAGCAGTATGTCTACAAAAGCCTGTGGGATGGCACCCTGGAACTGCTGCTGTGGTTTGTGCTGGGTGGTATAGGTATCGGCATCGCCGGCACATTCCTGATTCGCTTTATCACCCGCCCGCTCAACGATGTGGTCGGTCAGGCCCAGGCTATCGCCGAGCGCCGCTTTATTCTGATTCCCGAACCCGGCACCCCCGAGCTCAAGGCGCTGGCGCGCGGCATGAACGACATGGTAACGCGGCTCAAGACCATGTTTAACGAAGAGTCCGCGCGCCTGGAGACACTGCGCAAGAAGGTCAACCGCGACCCCCTGACCGGTCTATCCAGCCGGGAATACTTTTTGGCCCACCTGCGCGAAGCCCTGAGCGGTGAGCAGTCCGGCGGCAGCGGCAGCCTGGTGATGGTGCGCCTGCCTGACCTGAACGAGGTCAACGCCATCCTGGGGCGCCAGGGCACGGATGCGCTCCTCAAGGCGATTGGCAGCGCACTCTACGAAAGTGGCACTGGCCGCCTCGGCCAGCGGGCCGGTCGTGTCAATGCGGCGGAGTTCGCAATCGTTTGCCCCGGCTATGCCACCGCTGCTGAGGCCGCCACAGACATCCATGCGCGGCTGATTCGCGACGTGCTGCCCCAATGGGTAGACAAGGTGCCCGATCTGTTCCACATCGGTGCTGTGCGTTATGCGCGCGACCAGAACCTGGGTAGCCTGCTGGCCGGGGTGGACGAAGCATTGGCCAAGGCGGCCAACAAGGGCGCCAACAGCTTTGAAGCCATAGACGATGCCAACACCAAGGCCGCCGTGCCAGCCGAAACCTGGCGCACCTTGCTGACCGAAGCGGTGGGCGGCGGTCACCTGACGCTGAGCTTCTTCCCCGTGGTGACCGGTGACGGCAAAAATGCCTTGCACCGTGAAGGCGTGGTGCGCCTGAAGACGGATGACTCCGGCACTTTGCTCACCGCCGGTGACTTCATGCCCATGGCCGCGCAACTGAACCTGACGGCACCGCTGGACCTGGGTGTGGTCAAACTCGCCATCGAACACCTGCAGAACAGCTCCGGCGACATCGCGGTCAACCTGTCAGCCGAAACCATTGCCGACTTCCACTTCCGCAATGAGCTGGCCAACCTGCTCAAGACCTACCCGGAGGTCTGCAAGCGCCTGCTGTTTGAAGTGCCCGAGTACGGCGTGTTTCGCCAGTTTGACGCCTTCCAGGATCTGGCGCGCACCCTCAAGCAACTGGGTTGCCGCATTGGTGTGGAATATTTCGGTCAGCGCTTTGCAGACAGCGACAAGCTGGCGGACCTCGGGCTGGACTACATCAAGGTGCACCCAAGCTACATCCGCGGCATTGCGGACAACCCGGGCAATCAGGAGTTCCTGATGGGGCTATGCAAAGTGGCCCACGCCATTGGCATCACGGTCGTGGCGCTGGGTGTGGAAAAGAAGGAAGACCTGCCGCTGCTGGCCAAGCTGGGCTTTGACGGAGCCACCGGCCCGGGCGTCAATTAAGGGCCAAGGCCCTGGGTCACAAGCTCAGGGCACTTCCACCACAAAGCTGCTGCCCTGGGTAGCCGCCGTGGAAGTGGGCGTCTTGACCTGGACGCCCGTGGGATTGTTCTTCGCCACCAGCCCGCAGACCATGGCAAACTTTCCCTTGATCACATTGATGAACAAGTTGCCGGCATAGGTGTTCGCGTCGAAGGAAAACTTCTCCAACGCAACCTGGCTGTTGGCGCCCAAAGACATGCGTGTCTCGTCCTTGAGCATCAGACCCACGCCGGAATTCTGCGAGGTCTTGATGACATCACCTGCCTGCAAACGGGTACCAACCACCACGGGAAGAGGCTTGCCATCGCGCACAATCTCTACCGTGCCCAGCCTGGACTTGACCACACCGGCCACGGTTTGCGCCTGAACGAAGCCGCCCGCCATCAGGCAAGACACGGCTACTGCCGTACGCACCAGTTTGCCCACCATGGCCGAACGCTGTTGTTTCATATTTTCTTCTTTGCACATATTCAAGGCCTGTGTGAACATTATTGAATCTTGATTTCAACGCGGCGATTACGCGGCTCAGCCTTCGCGCCTTCGGTTCCTGCGAGGGGTTCCAGGTCACCGCGCCAGGCCTGCTCAATGGCCGCCTCCGGCACATGGCCCTCAGTGGTCAGCATCTCAAACACGGCCCGGGCCCTGCGCTGGGACAGATCGAGGTTAAAAGCCGCATCACCTGTCTTGTCAGCATGGCCAATGATGGTGACTTCCGGCGCACCGGTCTTGCGGTAGTCGTCCAGCAAGGCACGGAACACCACGCTCGACTGGGGCAATATCTCATCCTTGCCAAACAAAAAATTGATGCGGTAGTAACGCGCAGCCGCAGGCAGCAGATCCAGTGTCGCCTTGTATCGGGTGTTCACCTCGTCGGCGCCCGACTGCACGGGCACCACTTTGTCGCAGCCATCCTGGCTGGCAGCGTAGGCCTTGTCGAGCTTCACTTCACCTGACTTTGCGGCCTTCACATCCATACGACCCGGCTTGCCGGAATCTCCGGGCAAGAGGGTGATACGTCCACAGTCCTTGGGGCCTGCCACTGGAGGCACAACCGGCGCCGGCGCAGCACGCGCACGCACCGGCATCACGATCTGTGACTTGATTTTTTCCAGCGTATCCACAACCGACTCTTCCATCGGGCACAGGTCTGCCGGGCTCAGATCTCCGGATTCGACACCTGCATCCTCGGCGCTGGGAAGATCGTCCCGATTCACGCCCAAGGCAGTCACCAGCTGGCCCATGGCTGCGAGCGTGCGCGCCTGAGCCGCCGCCTGGTCGTGGCGCGAATTGATGTAGGAGCGTGAGGCCTCGAAGAATTCGTTTTGCGTGTCCAGCAAATCCAGCAAGGTACGCTGGCCGATATCAAACTGCTGGCGATAGGCCTCGCGCGTCTTCTCTGTGGCCAGGCGGTGCACATCGATGTAACCCAGTTGCTCATTCAGGCTGCGTGCGTCGCTAAATGCCAGCGACAAGGTCTGGCGCACATCGCGGCAGGCCTTCTCTTGCTGGTCACGCGCCTGGTCCGCCAGATTCACCGCCTGCTTTTCCCTGGCCTTGTCGGCGCCACCGCGGTACAGGTTGTAGCTCAGGGCAATGGCCACGCCTTGGGAACGGCTGTCTCCAATGGCGCCCCCCGAGTTGCTACCTTGATTTCCGTACAGTTGCAAATCGACCCGCGGCAGATAGCTCGCCTTGGCAGTTTCCACCGCAACCCGATTGGAGCGCGCGTTTTGCACCGCCGCCAGCAGCACCGGGCTGCGTGGCAAGCCGTCGCGCATCAAGACATCGGTAGTCGCCGGCAAGGGCGCCAGTTTGAACGGCTCAGGCAGGCTGGGCAGGCTGGTGGACGGCTTCTCACCCACCACGCGCAGATAACGGGCACTGACATCGTGCAGGTTGGTCAACTCGGTCAGCAGATTCGATTCAGCCAGCGCGAGGCGACCGTTGGCCTGCTCCACATCGACGCGGCGCCCCACGCCGGAATTGGCACGCTCTTCCACCAGATTGGTGGCCTGCTTGTGTTCAATGTAATTTTGCGTGGCCAAGTCCACCAGTTCGCGGTAGCGCGCCACGTCCGCATAGGCGCGCGTCGCTTCCAGTGCAGCCGTCTCGGATGCATCCAGCAGTTCGTAATAGCGGGTGAGCTTGGCAGCTCCCAGGCGCTTGACTTCGTTGGAGGTAAAGCCTCCATCAAACAAAACCTGGTCCAGGCTCAGTTGGGCGGAAGACAAGTCATGGTTACCCAGGTTGATGCCACTGCTGACACGACTCTCATTGCCGATCGAGCCGGACAGATTAATCTGCGGCAAATACCCGGCTTTGGCCACATCCCGCTGGCTATCGGCGGCCTTGAAACCATTCCACTTGGCCTGCACGTCCGGGTTGCTGGCTACAGCCTTGCGCACTGCCTGCACCAAAAGCTCTGGCGGTCCCTTGGGGCTCGCCGTCTGCGCGCTCACGGAGAGACTCATCGCCACCGAAACAGCAAGAAAGGAAAACTTGAAAATACTGGACATAGTTTGAATTTATGTATTTGAACGGCTGCAGCCCTGCCGACGACAAGGCGCCAGTATGCATCCATTGCAAGCGCTCAATATCCAGATATCAGGTAAAAGTACCCGTTTGAGACTTTCCATTCGCCAGTCTGACTACGCCAGTAGTGCATCGCCAGCACTAAAAGAGCGCATCTTCGAAAAAAACCGACACCCCCCCGCAACGGCTGACTCCAAAATGCCAGTGTTGTGGAGGGGCCAAACGCCGGGCTTAGACGTCGGTCTTGAGGTGACCGGTATCGATCAGCTTTTTCAGCAGCTCAGCGTCGCCGATTGATGTGCCAGTGAAGGTGGAATCCACGGCGTGCGCCAGGCTCGCTTTGGCACCTTCCAAGCTCGTGCCTGTAATGTTGTCCAATACGATTTTTTGCGTGATTGCACTTGAATGTATTGCATCAGGCATAACGTCCAAGACCAAGCTTGAGCCAGACATTTCGAACTTGAGGAATTTTTCCAAGCTACCTTGTAACGCCGTGCCATGCAAAGCAGCGGAACTGTGCTCACCCTGGAGCAGGTCTCGCAAGTCAAGTACATCACCACCGTTAGGGATCGATGCTGCGTTGAAGTCAAGGATGTGATCCACGGCGGGTAAGGAAGCAGTGTTCTGGTCACCAAGACTCCACTTGAATACATCGGCACCAAGACCACCGGCAAGTATGTCGTTACCAGAGCCACCGAAAAGTATGTCGGAACCGCCACCTCCAATCAGAACGTCGTTACCGGCACCTCCGTTGAGGGTATCTGCGCCAGTTCCTCCGATCAGAATTTCGTCACGGTAGGTTCCGTCCAGTGAGTCACTGGTATCTCTCACTACGGCCACATGTGCGTCACCGTGCACCGTTCCCGCAGTGTCGGTATAGACAAACGAACCACCTGACGCTGAGCCACTTGCATCCACATAGTGAACCGCCGTGCTTAGCGGATTGTGCAAGGCCACGCTGTCCCCTGCAGCAGCAGTCGCCACGCCAGTGATCGCCTGACCCGTACTGTTCGGGCCGGTGTCATTTGCCAGCAATGCCCAATCCGGAATATCCACGGCAGCCTGGTTTGTTATCACCACGTCATCCCGCACAACCATGGGACCTTTTGCCGGGTCAATCGTGATGGCTAGCGTGCTTGACGCAAGGCTGCCGTCGCCATCAACCAGCGTGTAGCCAAAGGTCTCATTCAATATGGTTGAAACGGTGGTCGGGGGGGTGTAGGTGTAGTGTCCGACATTGGCACCATCCATATCTACGGCAATGCTACCGCCCGCATTCGTTGCCACGGTCAACAGTTTGGTTACAGGATCAAGCGTAAACCCGTGTGAAGATGACGCGGTGACAGTCCCGGCGTTGTATGTATAGGTTATGTCATTCACCACGATCGACTGGAAGTGCCCACCATCGGCACCAAAGTTTGCCGTAATCACACCACCGGTAATCTCACCACTCACCGGCGACGCATGCACAGTGGCAGCCAACACGGAGATCAACTGGCTCAAGTCAGATACAACGACACCATTCATGGAATTTCCAGCACCCACGCCGTTGTAGGCAATAGGGTCCAGTTCGCTTCGCACCGCGCCTGACCCCATTCCCAAGGCATACGACTTGATGTCATGGGCATTGAGGAAACTCTCCCAATAAGCCTGCTCAGTCGCTTGAATGCCATCTTGCTTAAGAACCGGATCGAGCCCTGTAGCGGAACCATCCAATGTGCCCGACCAGTCCTGGTTTGCCGTGGGCGCACCATCCGACAAGAAATACGCCACATTCTGAACACCCGCAGTCGTTATCTTTCCACTGGTATCAAATGCTTTGAGATCCGCAAGCAACGCAGCATCGTAATTCGTACTGCCGCCGGATGTGAGTCCCAACAAGATTCCCTTGGCGGTCTGCACATCAACCCAAGTGTGCGTCGCGTTTGTTGCGGTGTCACTGAAGGTCACCAGTTCCACCATCACGTTGCCAATGGCCTGGTATTGCTGGAACAACTCAAGAATCGATGACTTTGCCAATTCAAGTTTGGACATCCCGCCAGCACCCGAAGGATCGCCCATACTGCCCGAAAGATCCAGGGTAATCATCAGGTTCGTATCCTGTCCGGATGACATTTGACCGGTGTTAGTCAATTGAATCGCACTTGGAGCGTCATCTACTATGGTGATGGAAATCGTCTTGGAAGGCGTTGTATGGGTATCCGATACGTTTACGGTAAACGAGTCCGAGGTCGAACTGCTTGCAGAGTTGAGCGTGTACGTATAAGTTGCAACGCCACTGTCGAGTCCGACAATTTTTACCATGCCATGGGCGGTTGTAAAAGTGGCCCCGATTGCAACCGGTACGCCACCAAACGTGGCTGTCAAATGATCACCCGCATCCACATCAGAGAATGTGAATCTTCCAGTCGTAACGGTTGACTGTAGCCCTGGATGGCTTCCAGTCGCCAAACCGGACTCGTAAACTGCAGTGTTTAGGCTGCTGCTGATCACTGGCACGTCGTTGGTGCCGTTGATCGTCACCGTCACCACCTGGGTGGCCGTGCCGTCCTTGCTCACAGCCGTGAACTCGTCGGTGATCGACTGCGTCGCTCCGAGCTGCTGAATCGCACTCTGTGTGTTGTCTGCCGTGTAAGTCCAGTGGCCATCCGTGCTCAGGGTGAAGGTGCCGTAGGTGCCTGCTACGCTGGCTTGCGACGCAAAGCTCGACTGGCCCTGGTCCACATCTGCAATCGTCAGATCGCCGCCTGTCTTGAGCTGGGCGCTCACCACACTGCTGTCTTCTTTCACATCGGCCGTCGACACTCCACCAATCACTGGCACGTCGTTGGTGCCGTTGATCGTCACCGTCACCACCTGGGTGGCCG